>JAJRZN010000206.1 GCA_024275235.1 Deltaproteobacteria bacterium | reverse complement strand
TACCCCGCTATTACTGGGATAAGGCCTTGTGTTTTCTGGTGCCGGAGCTCGGAATCGAACCGAGACGGGGTCGCCCCCGCGGGATTTTGAGTCCCGTGCGTCTACCAGTTTCACCACTCCGGCATTTAAGGTGTATGAATATAGATGGGCCTATGGATTATGTCAAGATTTTTCAAGAGGTCAGCGGTCTCTTTGGTAAGTAAGATAATAATGGCGCACCATACGAATATAGTGTCTGGTCTCGCTGATATCGGGAATGGTTCCGGTGGAGAGTACCCGGTCAAGTCCGGCGTTATAGGAGGCCAGGATAAGATCCAGATTGCCGTTGAAGAGGCGGGATAATTTTTTCAGGTAACGACAGCCGCCGAAGATATTTTCTCTGGGATCGTAAGGGTTGCTGACCTTCATGTCTCGCGCTGTGCCGGGCATTAACTGCATGAGACCCACGGCACCTTTGGCTGAAATGGCATAGGGGTTACAATCAGATTCTTTTTTGATAACGGCCTTAACCAGCAGAGGGTCAAGATTGAAGAAGCTGGCCGCCTCCCTTATATTGTTATCATAACGGGATTCCCGGCTCATACCGCGGGGCAGGCCGCCGCGCGGGCGGTAGAGGGGATTGCTCGGTACATTGCTGAAATGAATAACCCCGTTGGCATCGGTATAGGAGTAGATGGTAGCCGCTGCCTGCCGCGGGCCGGCCAAGATCAATAAAAGGGCCGGAATGACGGGCCATATTATATCTTTAATCCGCATCATGTTGTTAACCAGGTCTTACCGGGCCTGCAAACGTTCCGGCTTAACGCACAATCCTAACCGGATATTACTGATGATGGCGTCGTAAAAAGTCCGATCTACGGTGTTGTGGCGTTTCGGCAGACCTTCGGCATACCATATGTATGGCCAAAGCCCTGCCAAACCACCACGCCTCGCAGTCTTCGCTTAGCTGACTTAGCCATCTTTAGTTAGTGATGGACTTTTTACGAGTCCATCACTGATTATAATTCTAAAAAAGCTAAATATCCAGAAAAGTGCGGTCTTGATTAAAAATTTCGCAGCCGGAATCCGTTACCAGGGCCATATTCTCAAGGCGTACCCCGCCCCAGCCCGCTATATATATGCCGGGCTCAACGGTTACCACCATCCCGGCGGCCATTTTTTTACGGCTGCGAGGAGAGAGCCGGGGCTCCTCATGGACGGCGATTCCCACCCCATGCCCCAGGCTGTGCCCGAAATTATCTCCAAACCCGGCTCGGCTGATTACGGAACGGGCGGCTCCATCCACATCACGGCCGCTGACTCCGGCCCGTAAGGCCTTGATTCCGGCGAGTTGCGCCTGCCTGACGATGCGGAATATCTCCACCGTTCTATCCTCCGGTGTGCCTAAGATTACGCTGCGGGTCATATCGGAGCAGTAGCCGTTTAAGATCAGGCCCATGTCGATAATAATCGGCAGCCCCTGCCCCAGCTGTTGTTGACCGGGGATGGCGTGCGGTCTGGCACCATTAGGGCCGGCCGCGACGATGGTCTCAAAACTGGGGCGTTCCGCCCCATGCGCCCGCATGGCGTTTTCGAGCCGCACAGCCGTTTCAATCTCGGTATCCTGGGGCCGCAGGGTGGGTAATATCTCCTGAAAGACCGTCTCATTCAGTAAGACTGACTGGCGGATAAGTTCAATTTCCCGCTGATTTTTCACCACCCGCAGCCTTTCAATAAAATTCTCACAGCCCTGGAGTTCGATATGGTGTCCGCGACATAATTTTGTCAGACGCTGCGCCTGGTTATAGAGAGTATAATGGGGCTCAAAGGCGAGACGTTTAACGGCCAGCCGGGGGAGAAGTTTATTGAGCCGGGGCAGGAGACCGCCTTTGTAAGTCAGAATCTCAAAGCCTTCAGCCTCTTGCCGGGCCTGCAGGGTGTAGCGGGAGTCGGTAAGCAAAAACGGCTGCCCGGCGCGGGGAATGAGCAGAAAACCCGAAGACTCGTTAATGCTGTAATCAGGGGCATTAAAGCCGCTCAGGTAGAGACGGTTATCCGGCTGACCAATCAAAATAGCATCAAGTTTACGACGGCGGAGACGGGCTTGGACGAGTTTTATTTTTTCCATTTCTCCCATAATGGTTTATGAACCCATTGCTTAAAGGAATTTTTGGCTGATATCTCCACCACCGCATGCTGCCTCGCGGGGCGATAAACTTTATCGGCGGCGGAGACGGCTGACAAGTAAAGTTATCAGATAGGCCCCGCCGGCCAGGACGATGATAACCGGGCCGCTGGGCAGGTCAAGACTGTAACTCCAGGCCAGACCTCCACTGATAAAAACCATGCAGAGCAGGCTGGCCAGCACCATCATCCGGCCGAGACGGTTGACAAAATGACCGGCAATGGCGGCGGGCAGGGTAAGAAGAGCCACCACCATGACGATACCCACCACCCGCACCAGAAGAACCACGGCAAGGGCGATCATCATCAGGAGGGCGAGATAGTAAAATTTGGTGTTAAGCCCCCGCAGACGGGCGTATTCCTCATCAAAACAGACGGCCATAAAATTATGGTAGAGCAGCCATACGGCAGCGGCGACTACTGTATCGAGCAGAATCATCAACCAAAGATCACTCTTGGAGACCAAAAGAATATTGCCAAAGAGATAGCTCATGGGGTCGATATACCCCGGAGTTTTGGCAATAAACAACAGACCAACCGCCATGCCGATGGCCCAGATAGCCCCAATTACCGTGTCCTCCCGCTGCTTGGTGTACATACTTACCAAACCGATAATCAGGGCGGCGAGAAGGGCGGCGACTAAGGCTCCGTAGATGGGATCAAGCCAGGCTATATGCCAGACCTTCTGGGCGTAAAGAGCGATACCGATACCACCAAGAACGCAATGGGCGATGGCCCCGGCAATATAGGTAATCCGCCGCACCACCACATAAGTTCCCACAATACCGAAGGTAATACTGGCCAGAATCCCGGCGATGAGAGCGTAACGGAGAAACGGCATCTGGTTGTTAGCAATG
>JAJRZN010000205.1 GCA_024275235.1 Deltaproteobacteria bacterium | reverse complement strand
GATGTACCCTGTACTGAAATTCAGCGGTCATGATCTGGGAATTTTTCTCCTGATGTGGACCTTTTTTACCTTTATGCTGTTCATCGCCTCAATGAAACACCACACCGCCCTGGCTCTGCTTTTTCTCACCCTGCTGCTGGGGTTCATTGGCCTTGATCTCAAAGAATTGATCGGCAGTCAACTGGCCGGTACCCTGGCAGCCTGGGATCTTATCGTCTGCGCTTTGCTGGCCTGGTATCTTATGTGCGTTACCATTTGGGGTGATTCCGGGATTAAACTGCCGGTTGGCGGTCCCTGGATTTAACAAAATGTGAAAATAGTTTAAAAATTCCAGAGCGTGGTAGTTTTTCAGACGCGAAGGGTCATATATACAGACTTCGCACCTGAAGAACTACCGCAATGCGGTAAAACAGTCTTTTATAAGACCATCATAATTTTTCTTGACAGAACATCAAAGAAGAGATAGAGTCTTAATTAAGAATCAATCTTAATTAATTGTGCAGTGCAATGACAGATAGAAAACTTGATCAAGAACAATACGAGAACCTTAAAAAGATATGCAATAATGCCGGAATCAAGCTGACTCACCAGCGGCTTGAAATATTCAAAGAGGCGACAAAGACAAGAGATCATCCATCCGCAGAAATAATTTACAACCGCTTACGGAAAAAACTGCCGACTATTGCCATTGACACCGTTTACCGAACTCTTGCCACTTATGATGAGCTTGGCGTTGTCAAAACGCTGCATCTCATGGGGGAACGGGCCGTGTTTGATGCTAACCTTGACAAACACCATCATTTTGTCTGCACCCGTTGTAAAAAGATAGAAGATGTATACTGGCCTGATTTTGACAGCACAAAACTACCCGATGAATTTAAAAATCTGGGTTTAATTCAATCACGCCACCTTGAACTGCACGGTCTTTGCCCTCATTGTATCCAGGAGACCGCAAAGTAGTTTTTTTTGCCTACGGATAAGAACAAATCTTACATACTACAGCTAACAATATACAAAAAGTCATGAATTAGCTTAAAGTTATAAAGACCCCGGTATGTGATGCTGATAATAATTTTCTCACATCCCGTTTTATCAAAATTAATATAAGGAGATTTTATTATGTCGGAAAAGAAAAAATTGACCAATAATGTCGGCGCCCCGGTGGGCGATAACCAGAATGTTCTGACTGCCGGGCCGCGCGGCCCCATGCTGCTGCAGGATGTCTGGTTTTTAGAGAAACTCGCCCATTTTGACCGGGAGGTTATTCCAGAGCGCCGCATGCACGCCAAAGGCTCCGGGGCATACGGTACCTTTACGGTAACGCATGATATCAGCCGCTACACCAAGGCCAAAATCTTCTCTGAAATCGGCAAAAAAACAGAATTATTCGCTCGTTTTTCTACGGTGGCAGGTGAAAGAGGAGCAGCCGACGCCGAGCGGGATATTCGCGGCTTCGCCTTAAAATTTTACACGGAGGAAGGTAACTGGGATCTGGTCGGCAATAATACGCCAGTCTTTTTCCTCCGTGATCCCCTGAAATTCCCCGATCTTAACCACGCCGTAAAACGAGATCCAAGAACCAATATGCGGAGCGCCAAAAACAACTGGGATTTCTGGACATCATTGCCGGAGGCCCTGCATCAGATAACTATCACCATGAGCGAGCGCGGCATTCCGGCTACGTACCGCCATATGCACGGTTTTGGCAGTCACACCTTCAGCCTGATAAACGCCGAAAACGAGAGATTCTGGGTTAAATTTCACTTCCATAGTCAACAGGGCATTAAAAATCTCACCGACGCCGAGGCGGAGATGATGATTGGCAAATGCCGGGAAAGCCACCAGCAGGATCTTTATGAGAGTATCGAAAAGGGCGACTTCCCGCGCTGGACCATGTTTATCCAGATAATGCCGGAAAAAGAGGCGGCAAACTGCCCTTACAACCCCTTTGATCTGACCAAGGTATGGTACAATAAAGACTATCCGCAGATAGAGGTGGGCGTATTTGAGTTGAATCGCAACCCGGAGAATTATTTTGCCGAGGTGGAACAGTCAGCCTTTAATCCCGCCAATATAGTACCTGGAATAGGCTTTTCCCCCGACAAAATGCTGCAGGGACGATTATTTTCCTATGGTGACGCCCAGCGCTACCGGCTGGGGGTTAACCACCACCTGATTCCGGTTAACGCCTCGCGCTGCCCTTTTCATAATTATCATCGTGACGGCTCCATGCGGATCGATGGTAATCATGGCAGTACAATTGCCTATGAGCCAAACAGCTACGGGGAATGGCAGGAACAGCCGGAGGCCAACGAGCCGCCTCTGAATATTGACGGGGCCGCCCACCATTGGAACCACCGGGACGATGATGATTATTTCACCCAGCCGGGTAAACTTTTCCGCCTGATGACTCCCGAACAGCAACAGGTACTCTTTGCCAATACGGCGAGAGCCATGGGTGACGCTCCCCTGGAGATAAAACGCCGCCATATCAACAACTGTTCCAAGGCTGATCCTGATTACGGCAAAGGAGTCGCGGCAGCGTTAGGAATCTCTATTGATTAACATTTTCTGCAGATAGACAAGTTACAAACATTAAAATTAAATATAGCCCCCCGGCCTGGCCGGGGGGCTATATTTAACATGACTGATAATTTCTTGACAAGCGATATACTCTGAGATATACATCGTATTCATGAAGAAACGGCATGCCTCAAGGGGTACCAAACAATCACAACCGGGATATCACTGCCGGGGAAGAATCTGGATCGAAAACAACGGCGAGACCTTTCTCGGCTTTGGCCGCGTGGTACTGCTGGAACTAATCCATGAGCATGGTTCCATTTCCCAGGCCGCCCGTTCCATGGAGATGTCCTATAAGCATGCCTGGGATCTCATCGACTCCATGAACCGGCAGGCCGGGCAGCCCTTGGTTACAACGAACAAGGGCGGCAGAGGTGGCGGCGGGGCAAAGCTGACTGCCGCCGGGCAAAAAGCCATTAAGATTTTTGCCCGGCTTCAGCAAAGACTTGCCGTTTTTTTATCCCAAGAGACAAAGAAACTGGGCTTATAAGGGCCCGGTTTTTTTTAACCAGCGATATATTCGCCCAAACACATCGGCTCACAGCCGCAATAACTAAAAGTTCAACGCTCACCTGATGATTGAGATAGAGGTTCAAAAAAAATTCCCGGCTCTGCATATGAATTTCGCCTTTCAACTGGCCTCCAACCGGGCAGTATTATTCGGCCCTTCCGGCAGCGGCAAATCGAGCCTCCTCAAGATGATGATCGGCTTTTTCAGCCCGGATCAAGGCCGAATTATAGCGGCCGGCACCACTGTTTTTGACAAAAAGCAGGGGATTGACCTGCCGGTTCACCAACGGCAGTTCGGTTACCTGCCCCAGGATTATACCCTCTTCCCCAATATGAACGTCAGGGAAAACATCCTTTACGGTCTCAAGGCCCGCAAAATCATTTACCAGGGAAAAGACCTGCGCGAGGTCGTGGAAAAGCTGGGTATAGGGGGCAGACTTGCCGCCCGCCCCACGGAACTCTCCGGCGGCCAGCAGCAACGGGTGGCCCTGGCCCGCCTCATGTTGATCAAGCCCAGAGCCCTGCTCCTTGACGAACCATTCAGCGCTTTAGATACCCCGGTGCGGGCGTCCCTGCGCAACCTGGTCATCAAGCTGACTGATGAATCAAATACCCCCGCCCTGCTGGTGACTCACGATCTGGAAGAGGCCCTGGTCTTTGGCCGGGAGATGGTCATAATCACCGACGGCCGGGTGATCGAATATGGCAAAAAGAAGGATATCTTTCACCACCCCCGCTATGTGGAAACGGCACGCCTGCTTGACTTTCAGGTCTGGCCCATAACGCAATGTAAAGGAAGAACCATCCGGACTGTGGGCGGCGAAACCTTTATCCATAACGGCCGGCTGCCGGCAACAGCCCAATATCTCTGTATTCGACCGGAAAACATAATGATTGTCAGAGAAGACAGACCGTTATCAGAGACCGGCCGGGAAAATCGGCTCAGCGGCAAGGTGACGGGCCTGGAACAGCGGGCCGGATATATCCGCCTTATTTTTCGCTCAACTAAGGGTGAAAAATACCTTATCCACGCTCCAGAGCATGTTATCCGGGTAATGGGTATTGCCAGGGGGGGAAAAATAAAGATTTCTCTAAAGAGTGAATCACTGATTTTCTGTTCTCATCAAACATTACAGGGAGATTTATGATGCTGAAAAAATCAACACTATGGATTGTTGTCGCGCTTATAACGGTGTTTTCCGTCCCGGCCAGGGCCGCGGATCTCTACTGGTATCTGGCCGCCTCCATGAGCAAACCGGGCCGGGAAATAGTGAAGATATTCAATCAGGGGCACCAACCCTTCACGGTCATTTTAATAACCGGCGGCTCCGGCCAACTGCTCAGCAAGATTATTTCAGCCGGCAAAGGAGACCTTTACACCCCGGCCGCCATGACCTACGCGGCCAAGGCCGAAAAACTCGGTCTGCTGAAGAGTTACCGCCCCCTCATTGCCCAGACCCCGGTTTTTGCCCTGTCGGCAGGCGGCAGGCAAAAAATTCACAGCTGGTCAGATCTCGGTAAACCGGGAATACGGATCGGCCTGGGCAACCCCAAAACCATGGCCTTGGGCAAGTCTTATGAACTGATAAAGGAAAAATTAGGGCCGCAATCAAGGGCCGGGATTGTCAGAAACAAGGTGGTAGAGGCGGTTAATGTCTCCCAGATCATCAGCTATCTCAAGACCAATATTATTGACGCCGGGATTGCCTTCGACTCCACGGCCAAGGCCAACAATCTGACCTATATCGAGATTCCGGCCGCCTGTAATCATACAGAGATTGCCCCCCTCATCAGGCTAAAGAGCGAAAAAAATGCCAAAAACAGCAGCCTGTTCATAACTTTTATCAATAACCACCTGAATATCTTTAAAAAATATGGATTCAGGCCGGCCGACAGCGCGCCATGACACCGCTGGTTAGGTTAACAAAATGGATCAGTTTCCTGCTCGCCCTTCTGATCTTTACAATTATCATATCCGGTGTTGTCAGCGTCCGGCAGAGTGCCATGGCCCGACTCTTCCAGGACAGCGAATTTGCCAGAGCCGTTTTCTTCACCTTGCGCACCTCACTTGCCGCCACCCTGCTGACCTCAATTACCGCGGTACCCGCCGGTTTCTATCTGGCCAGGAATAACGGCCCGGCGGCCACTGTCATTGACGCCCTTTTTGACATTCCCATTGTCATGCCTCCCCTCGTGGTGGGGGTGTTGCTCCTTTCTTTTTTTAACCGGCCGCTCTTGAAAGAGGTCTGCGACTTAATCTTCACCACACCCGGAGCGATCATCGCCCAGTTCTTTGTCGCCGTCCCCTTTACCATCCGGGCCGCAAAAAACGCCTTTGAACTGGTGCCACCAATCTATGAGCAGATCGCCATGACCCTGGGGGCCGAGCCGGCAAAGGCCTTTTTTGACACCACCTTTAAAGTAGCCCTGCCCGCCATCAGCGCCGGGCTGATCCTTTCCTGGCTCCGCTGTCTCGGCGAATTCGGGGCTACTCTCATGGTGGGCGGCGGCATTCCCGGCCGGACGGAAAACATCCCCATCTATATCTATCTCAGCATGAGTTCCGGGGAGTTTAAACAGGGAATGGCCGCCGCCATTGTCGCCATTGGCACCGCCTTCTGCGGCATTTTGCTGGTCAAGTTAGTGGTAAAACGAATCTGAACCCTTTTCAAAATACTGTACAATGTACAAGGGGAACGTCCCCCTTTACCACCCAGATAGCGACATGATCCGGGGGATCGAGTCCCCTCGGATCATGTTGTTTAATATCAATGCAGTGCTTATAAAACAGACAATCACTAAGGCAAAGTTGGTTTGCCAATTTTACCTTCAGTTAGCAACCTTTTTTCCGTCTTGCGATATATCCCTCCGGTAAGACCGGTCAATACCTTATAGCCACCTTTGAAAAAATAGATATTCCTGTACCCCATCATCCCGGCCATCAGGCTGGCTGACGCGGCTCTGGTACCTGTAGGACAGATAAAAATTACTTCATCATATTTTTCAGGCTGGATCTTATGCAAACTGGAAGGTACCATGGGCAGAGGAATCAGAAAGGTGTCAAATAATTTGCTTTTGGGGTACCATACAGCTGTTTCAAGTGGGCTTCTTACATCT
>JAJRZN010000204.1 GCA_024275235.1 Deltaproteobacteria bacterium | reverse complement strand
TATAAAGGCCTGAGTGATGTGGAAATTAATCTTCTGGAACACCGGATGTTTGCTGAGGTGGATAAGGGCATTATTGGTGCTCCGGGGGTTAGGGTAGGGGCCTTGTTCAGCGTTAATTTTATGCCTGGTAATATGGAGATTACCCTGCTGGTTAAGTGGATATCTCCTGATAACGAGGTTGTAAAGACTCAACACTTAAAGGTAAAATATATGGAAAATCATGTCGTTTCTTTTTCTCTACCCACCAAGGGCGCGATAGATGGTATCTGGCGCCTGGAATTTTTCTTTGAAGGTAATAAGATTGGCGGTCAGAATATGCGGATCATTCCCCCCGTCCATGGATGAGTAAAAAAATACACCTGCCAGGTCTTAATTATGGTATCCTGCCACCATTAATTATTACCTGCCGTCAGTATAGGATTGACAGCAGTTAGTGACCCTTATTAAAGAAAAAGCAGGAATTTTGAATTCATCTAAACGTGGTAAATTAAGCACGGTCAGGCCCAAAAAAATCGGTTCCAGCCCTTTGTTTAACAACCTTGTCAAGGCCTTGACCCCGGAAGTAAAGCAGAAATCAGAGAGCAAGACCCCCTGTGATGCCCCGTTGGCTGTTCTTGATTACCCCCTTGAACTTGTCGTAAAACAAAAGGCTCTGCAGCGCTTCTGGGATCGGCATGCTTTGCCGGGGCATCCAGGCTCTCTGGTTGCCTCCCCTGAATCTCGGCAGTATCGTACTACCTCAAAACGCAAGGCCAAGCTCCGGGGCGGGATTTTATATCTTCATTTCGGTGAAAGACTGCCTAAATTTCAAAAGATACCCTTTCTTCCTTCACCACTTGAACCAGCGGCACATACGGCAATATACCGTTTTTTACAGCAGAGATTGAGCGAGCCGGCCTTCAGGCTGGTTGCCGGCCATCTTAATTATCTGATAATTAGGGGTAATTATGAGGAGCAGGCGGTTATCTTCAATGTTGACGAGGTCAGCGGCCCTTTGATACATAAACTTAAGATTTTGGCCAAGGGGCTGCAAGGTCTGCCGGAGGCGGTTAATGCCGCCTTTGTCTATCCTGATCCCACTCACTCCAAGTATTATCTTGAGAGCCGGCGGCCAACGGACATGCTGAAATTTAAAAAACTATTCGGCCCCAACCAGTTATCTCTAACCGTTGGTAATACCTATTTCTTCCATCCGACCTCCTTTTCCCAGATCAACGAGTCGATAATACCGCCAATGCTAAAGGTGGTTCGTGAACTGTTAAGCCCTGATGCCAGCAGTAATCGTCTGCTTGACCTTTATTGTGGTTATGGCCTGTTCAGCCACTATCTCGCTCCGGACTATAAAGAAATAATTGGTGTTGACGCGGAGGGGCCGTCAATTAGGGCCGCGGCCGCTAACAGCCGTCGTTTTAAGATTGGCGGCAGGCGTCGTTTCCTGGCCCGGCATATAAGCGCGCAGGCTCTTGATGATTTATTACCCCCGGCCCTCGGGGCGGAGTCGGTTATTCTTGATCCGCCCCGCCAGGGGCCACTCGCCGGGGTAATAAGCGCCATCTGCCGTCGTCGGCCGCAAAGGGCTGTTCATGTATTTTGCGGCGTTGATCAAATTCCGGCCGCTTTAAAGGAGTGGCAGGACAATGGCTACCGGGTCAAAGAGATTGTTCCACTGGATATGTTTCCGGGTTCTGCTAATCTTGAAGTTATTGTTTTGCTTACCCCGGCAGCGCATTAATACAACAATTACGGCTGTCTGTCGTGATTAGGCTAATTTAGCGCATAATTTTGCGACTCGCTCTCCCAGCTTAAAACCATCGGCGGCGGCTGATTCGTCCGGCTCTTTGCAGCAGGCAACCCCGTAATGGCCGGAGGCCGCTATGGGATCACCGACAATTATCATGCCGTATATCATCATGCATTGCAGGATGGAGAGCATTGTCGTCTCCTTGCCGCCGCTGTGATGATTGCCGGTGGCGAAGGCGGCGCCGACCTTGTTCTCCATCTCCCGGCGCAGGCTGACCATGTCATCAAAGACTTTTTTCAGCTGAGCTGCCATGACCCCAAAATATACGGGTGAACCGGCGATAACTCCGGCGGCGGCTCTAAAATCATCCCGGCAGACCTCGGCAGTATCCTTTAAAATTGCCGTGGCTCCGGCGGCTTCAACCCCTTTGGCAATTTCTGTTGCTAATTTTCTGGTGTTATTGGTTTTGGAATAATAAAGAATAAGAATTTGCATTTTGGTCTCCATTTTACAGTTGTTGTTTGCAGTGTGTTTTGCTGCGCCTGTTTATTAATATTTATATTATAAGAGGAACATTCTAAATGCCCACAAAAAAAACATTTTATGCCAGATATAAGGATAATGACACCCCATGGGAGATAAACCGCTTTGACCGTAATCTCAGGGAGGTTATTGATAATACCCCTGTTTCTCCGGGCCGGGCCCTTGAGATTGGCTGTGGCACTGGCGATAACGCTGTCTGGCTGGCCGGCCGGGGATTTGTGGTGACGGCCTGTGATTCTGTGCAGCTCGCCATTGAGCGGGCCGAAAAAAAGGCTGGGGCAACAGCTAATTGCTCCTTTTATGCTCTCGACTTTTTAGACGACGATATACCGGATGCCCCCTTTGATTTTGCCTTTGACCGTGGCTGTTTTCATACCATTGACGAAGGGGAGGCCCGCCGCCGCTTCGTGGAGAAGGTGGCGCTTGTTTTAAGAGCTGAGGGCAGGTGGCTTTCTGTCATAGGG
>JAJRZN010000203.1 GCA_024275235.1 Deltaproteobacteria bacterium | reverse complement strand
CATTGAGGAAATATTACGTCTCACCCTGAGGTCACTGGCGTGAAGCACGAAGAACGATTAGTCAGTGCCAGGGCCGAGCCTCTGGATCCTGCCGAGGACGTCTCTCTGCGGCCCCGGTATCTGCGGGACTATATCGGTCAGGAGACCTTAAAAGAAAATCTCTTCATTGCCCTTACCGCCGCTCAAAGCCGTCAGGAGCCGGTGGATCATATTCTCTTTCATGGCTTTCCCGGTCTGGGCAAGACTACTCTGGCCTATATCATTGCCAATGAGATGGGGGCCAATATCAAGGTTACCTCCGGCCCGGTGATTGAAAAGGCCGGTGATCTGGCCGCGATTCTCACCAGTCTGCAGGAAGGTGATATTCTCTTTATTGATGAAATTCACCGCCTTAACCATGTGGTGGAGGAAATTCTCTACCCGGCCATGGAGGATTATGAACTTGATCTTGTTATTGGTCAGGGGCCGGGGGCCAAATCCGTCAAGATGTCTCTGCCCCGTTTTACCCTGGTGGGAGCCACCACCCGTACCGGTCTCCTGACCCCGCCTCTGCGTGATCGTTTCGGGGTGATTTTACGACTGGAATATTATCAGCCCGATGAACTGGTGCGGATTGTCAAACGGTCGGCGCGGATGCTGAAAATCGTTATGGATGATGCCGGGGCTGAAGAACTGGGCCGCCGCTCCAGGGGTACCCCTCGAATTGCCAACCGTCTCCTGAAAAGGGTGCGTGATTACGCCGAGGTACGGGGCAATGGCCGGGTCAGTCGTCAGGTTGCCCGTCAGGCCCTTGATATGCTCAAAGTGGACGAGCTGGGTTTAGATGACATGGATCAGCGGATACTGCTGACCATTATTGATAAATTTCAGGGCGGCCCCCTGGGGCTTGATACCCTGGCCGCTGTGGTCTGTGAGGAGAGGAATACCCTGGAAGATGTTTATGAACCCTTCCTGATTCAATCTGGCTTTCTGCTCCGCACTCCGCGCGGCCGTATGGTTACTATGGCCGCCTATGAACATTTTGGCCGCCCTCTTGCCAATTCCCCTGTCCAGGCCGGGCTTTTTGGAGATCAGGAGGATGGTGACAGCAAACTGGAACCTTAGGGCCGGATCGATGCCTGCTTGACAAAAAAAAGCGGGAATGCTGAGTAAAAAGTTCAAATAACTGATTTATTTTTGCTATAATGAATTTCAGATAATTCATGGAGACAGGAAAATGGCAGGGAAATTGACGGTGGTCGATATCAGGGCAATGAAGGGCAGGGGGGAGAAGATTACCATGCTCACCGCCTATGATGCCAGTTTTGCCGCTTTGATAGAAGATGCCGGGATTGATATGTTACTGGTTGGTGATTCTCTCGGTATGGTGGTTTTGGGCTACGATTCCACGGTGCCGGTGACCATGGATGAGATGATTCATCATGCCGGGGCTGTGCGGCGGGGGGCCTCGCGAACCCTCATTGTCGGTGATATGCCCTTTATGTCTTATCAGGTTTCCCTGCCGGAGGCTGTTCACAATGCCGGTCGTTTTATGAAGGAGGCCGGTTGTGATGCCGTAAAATTAGAGGGTGGTCTTGAGGTTTGCGCCACCGTCAGCGCCATCGTCAAGGCCGGGGTGCCGGTTATGGGGCATATCGGGCTGACTCCGCAGACGGCCGGTCAGCTGGGGGGCTATAAGGTACAGGGCCGTGATCTGGAATCGGCCCGTAATCTTTTAAGTATGGCTAAGGGGCTGCAGGATGCCCGGGCCTTCGCCCTGGTTCTGGAGTGTATTCCCGCGCCGCTTGCGGAGTTGATCAGTCAGGAGTTAGCCGTTCCCACCATCGGCATCGGGGCCGGAGCCGGTTGTGACGGCCAGGTATTAGTGACCCATGATCTTCTGGGGATGTTTGAAAAGTTCGTGCCCAGCTTTGTTAAGTCGTATGCCCGGCTGGCCCCTCAGATTAAGGATGCCGTTCTGGCCTATAAGCGTGAGGTGCGTGAAGGGCGTTATCCTGATGAAAGTCATAGTTTTAAAATGTCGCTGCCCATAGCGGACATTCTCCCATAATATTCAGGTTACAGGTAGGAACTAATGGATATAGCAACCGTTATTGGTCTGGTGGGCGGCTCTCTGCTGGTTGTGTGGGCCATCGCCTCCGGCGGCTCTCTGCTGCTTTTTGTCAATATTCCTTCGGTGTTGATTGTCTTTGGCGGCACGGCAGCTACGGCCTTTATTCGTTTTGGCATGGGAGACGTTATAAACTCCACCAAGGTTGCCATGAACGCCTTCTTCTCCAAAATAAGCGTTCCGCAGCAGATTATTGCTGAGATCGTTAATCTCGCTAATATTGCCCGCAAGAACGGTCTTATCGTTCTGGAGCAGCAGCCCATTGAGGATCCCTTCCTTAAAAAAGCCATTATGTATTGTGTTGATGGTCATGAAGCTGATTTTATTGAGGAGGTCTTGAAAAAGGAGGTCAACCTCACCATTCAAAGGCATGATCTGGGACGTAAGGTTTTTGCCGGGATGGGGGATTCGGCCCCGGCCTTTGGTATGGTCGGCACCCTTATCGGTCTGGTACAGATGCTCTCCAATATGAGTGATCCTGCCTCCATCGGCCCCTCCATGGCAGTGGCTCTTCTTACCACTCTTTATGGAGCCTTGATTGCCAATCTTTTCGCCCTGCCCATTGCCGATAAGCTGGCTCTCCGCTGTCAGGAAGAGGAGCGTAACCGGCGTTTGATTGTTGAAGGTGTTTTAGGGATTTTGAAGGGGATAAATCCCAGGGTAATGGAGGAATTTCTTGAGACCTTTCTGCCGCCCAAAGATCGAGGGGCGGGGGAGAAAAAATAATTCCAGCGAGGTGTTTGACAAGTGGGGAGCTGCTGGAAGACGATGGAGTAAGATATGGCTGATGACGATGAAGTTAAACAGGAGTGTCCGCCAGGCGCCCCCCTGTGGATGTGTACATTCTCGGATTTGATGTCGCTGCTTCTCTGCTTTTTTGTTCTGCTCCTGTCTTTTTCCACCATGGATGCCCCGAAATACCGGCAGGCGGCGGGGTCCATGAAAGACGCCTTCGGTATTCAGAAGAAGGAACATTTTGACGGCAGTCCACAGGGTCAGTTGATGGTGGCTACTGATTTTATCTCCACCCCTATGGCGGTCAGGGTTCAGCGGGATATAAATGACGTGGTGGCCATGGAACAAAGCGGCGGCATGGTGGATGTGGAGATGACTCATGACGGAGTGGTGGTACGGGTCAAGGATGCCCTGGGGTTTGAATCCGGTCAGGCCCAGTTACGGCCGCGGTTTAAGACCCTGTTGGATAAAATTGGGGCAATTATCAAGCGGACCGGCTCGTCGGTTATAGTCAGTGGTCATACGGATAATATACCTCTGCGTAAAGGCGGAAAATTCGTCTCCAACTGGGATCTGTCAACGGCCCGCAGCGTGGCGGTGGTAAATTACTGGGCCAGGAAATTTCATATCCCGACTAATCATATGTCGGCTGTTGGTTATGCCGACGGCCGGCCGCTGGCGAGTAATGATACCGCGGCCGGTCGTTCCCGTAACCGCCGGGTGGAGTTTAAAATCAAGGTTAATCAGCGTGCCTCGACCTTTGCCGGTTTAAAGGAATTATTGCAGCCCAAACTGGAGCCGGTGATTTCGCGATAGGACGCAAACCTGAAAGGACAAATAACTTTGTACTCTAAAAACAAGAGGGTAGCTGTAATATGAACGGAGAAGATAAACGTCAGTCCGTCAGGGTGGACAGCCGGATAATGTTTGCCGCCCACCATGTTTCAAAAGATGATTTTTTGAGGATAAAACAGGATTTAAATAATGGCATAAGTCTCTATGAACGGTCGGAGCTGAGTGATGTCAGAACCTTTGTCGGTGCTCGGGCGGCCCTGGAGAGATTAAGGGAGCGGGACGCGGATATGGCGGATTTCCTGCATCACATGGATGCCAAACTTAATGTTCTGCTCAAAAAGGTGGACAACAGTCCTTCGCTGTTAGATAAATTAATCCTGCAGGGGGTTAATATTGCCGGTAACGGCCTGGCCTTCTGGAGTACAAAGGAATATGCAAGGGGTGATTTGCTGGAATTCTATATTGTGCTGCCGGCCGATAATACGTTTATTGATTGTTTCGGTGAGGTGGTAGAATGCCAGCCGGGGAAAACCGGCAAAGAAGGCAGCCGCCGGGTCTCATGTCATTTTAAGCTCATAATGGAGAAAGACCGGGAAGCAATTATTCAGTACAATTTTAAACAGCAGGGTTTAGCCCTGCAACGCCGTCGCTTGGAAGGGACATAATTCTGCTAAATTAACAACTCTCACCCCTCCCCAAAAACCAAGGCTCGAATCATAAGGGCGTATTGCAATACGCCAAACGCTTTCCTGCCAGCAAAAAAGCCGTTCTATTTGCCATAAATATTCGGCTTGTACTCTAAAGTAACAAAAAACTACCCTGCCAAACCACACTCCTGACTTTATAACCTCTCGAGATGTAGCGGTACGACTACTATCGTATGCGAGCGTTTCATGGAGCGTTTACACTAACTGGATTCAATATTAAGCCGACAGGCCTTGATGAGATTCTCCTTGATGTCGGTCAGATTAAGGTTGTAAATATCCGGCGGGAAAAGGAGTTCGGCTACCCCGCTGTCAAAGAGCCTCTTTATCTCGTATTCATCGTGGGAAACCCCGCGCTGATAGATATAGTCGAGATAGGTACGGTTGGTGTGGATGATAAACTCTACCCGCATCCCCCCCATTCTGGCAAAAAACTTGAACATTGGGGTATTGGCGGAGCTGCCGACATTGCCGCTTTCGTAACGACCGCCGGTTAAGGTGTCGGAGATGTCCTCTAAAGTCATAAATGAATTGGCCTTGATGGCGCTCTTGGTAAGGTGGGTCTGGAATAGTCTGACTTCGCCTATGGAGTCTAAAACCGCCATGAGCCCTAACTCGTCATCCACGGCGGCGGCCGGGTTTTCCTCGCCCTTGCGTAATAGTTTTAAGACCTTGGCCTCGGGCGGTTTTTTACGAATGGAGACATAAACCGGTATTGTCCGTCCATGGCAGTTGAAACGCCGCCTTTTAATCAGGGTTATTTTTTGCCCCCTTTTTTTCTCCATGGCGGCACTTTCGGTTATGGAAATGACTTTCACCTCCTGGCAGGCAAAATTTTCATTGCTGTGCTGACTTAACAGGCATGAGATCTCTAACTCGCCAATGAGCAGATCCGGGCTCCAGACCTGCTCGTTCAGGAAGTCTAAAAAATCGATGAAATTGTTTTCAATATTGGTTTCCCGCTCACGCTGGTCAATGGAACCGGCGAGATACATGAGCAGAAGTTTTCTTCTGGCCTCAAAACGGGCCTTTTTGTGGTAGCGCTTGTTGAAGGTGATTAGGAGTAAATCAACGGGGCTGCTGGTGATATCAATTTCGTTGGTCATCTCAATATAAGGGGCGTATGGAGCCATCACCCGGCTTTGCAGATAACGGATTACCCGGTCCGCGGTGCGGGAATAATCGCGGATAGCGGAGATTATCTCCTCCTCGTTGCCCTGCAAACCGAACATATTCCCTAATAACCGATAACTGCGGCGATTCATCTCGGCTCTGCGTTTTTTGTCGGCGAGGAGAGGGGGGATCTCACTAAAGGAATGAATTGCCAAAAAATCAAATATCTGGGCCCTGATAATCCGGTATTGAGTAATCAGGCCCGTGGCGCGTAATTGACGCGTGAACTCCCGCGCTGCTTCAGAGAACACGCGGTTTTCCATGGGGGTGTCTAAGGTGGCGAAGGGGCTGTTTTGTGAAATAAGGGTGAATTTATTATTGTTTCTGACGGCGGTAGTCATAAGATCCCTCTATTGCGCCGTTATTTATATCATATTGATAAAATTACTGAAAATAGCGCTGAAATGGTTAGTTGCTATGGAGCCGAGCCGCGCGGCTTCGTCGGTTATTGTCGGCAGGGCCTGCTGATCATGAGAAGATAACCAATTTTTGTCATTTATTATATATTTTTTTACATCCTTGAGGGCGGCGCTGTTGTTCATGAATTGCAGGCCGACTATATGCGGTCGGCCGGTGATGGACAGGGCCTCTAACTGACAGGATACGGATGAGGCCAGGATGTCAATATTGGCGGGAGTTGGTGACATAACAGCCTGACGATGCCACTTGAAGAGCAGAAATTTATCGGGCAGATTCTGGAATATTGGATGCTCCCGGCCTTTGTGGGTGAGGTAGCCCGTAATAAAACCGATGTCCGGGATGTAATTATTGTCGATGACGGCCTTGTAGTGGGCGGCGAGGAGATGAAGGCCGCGGCCGATGCCGAGAAAGGGGCGGTCATCATCTAACGATTTTGTAATAACTTCCCGCAGACGACTGAGGCAGGGGGGATTCTCCTTGTTTGTTGGTGGTGGGGCGGCATCAAGTACTACCAGGGCATCATATTTGTTTAAGGATGAGGGGATAACCATATTTTTATGCCATAATTTGATGATCCGGATCCGGGCATTAAGGCTGGCGGCTGTTTTAATGATGCTGCCGGGGATTCTGTTTGCCGATTGCTGAATTATGAGGATGTGTTTACTCATTTTCTTTGCTTAGGGGCATAGCCTGACGGCGGAAAAGATAATAGACGGGGGGAGAGGTTAATGGGCCTCTCCCCCCGTCTGGGGTTAAAATTAAAATGACAGGTCGACGTTTACCCCGCCATAGAGGAAGTTGTCGTGGCCGCCGCTCTGTGTTGCCGAATCGTAGCCAAGGCTGGTGACTTTGATGAGATCTCTGGCATCATCAGTGAGCGGGAAAGAGTAATTTAGTTTAGGAGTAATTGATATGTACTGGTTTATTGGAAATGTGACAGAGGCGGTGAGCAGGCCGTCGTGGAAAGCGTTATAGGCCTGGGTGGTCGATTGAGTCCCATTCTCCACCTCACCATAGGAGCTGGCTTCGTCAGCAGACAGATAGCTGATCTGAGCCCCGAGATCCAGGGTGATATTATCCTTTATCGGTACGGAATGCGAGATGCCGAGAGTTATATACCAGCCGGGAAAGCTGTCATAGTCGCGGTAGACGCTTAAGGTCGGGGTCAGAATGGTGTTTAAGGAAGCGCTTAAATATACCTCCTGGCTGTCATCGGCATTATCAAGGCCATAGTATATATATCCGGCCGACACATCTACCATCCCCAGGCTCCGGCTATAGGACAAAGTCATGTCGGTTTCCGTCCAGTTATTGGTATTGCCGCTGTAGGTGTCAGTATCAAGGTGTCCCCATAGATTGGCGGAAAAGCCGTTATAATCCACTGTAACGGAGGGTTGCAGAACCATGCTGTCCCGGCTCAATTCAAAACCCCGCCAGACGTATTTGCTTAAGGCATCGACGGAAAAATCAGCGGTGGGTTTATCGGCCGCAAAGGTTGGAACGGTGCTGACAGCCAAAACGAATGTCGCGGCCAAGAGGCTGCCGGCTATTTTTTTGGTGGTTAGTATCATTTTTTTATCTCCTTTAAAGTTTGAAAATTATGTGTGAGGGGGCAGTCCCCCCACACCGGAAAATCAGTTTTATATTGGTTTGGTGCTTAGAAAATCATAGGCATGTCCGCCGTGCTCATGGATATCCAGACCTTCAATTTCTTCTATCTCGCTGGCTCTGAGGCCGATGGTCGTGGAAAGAACCTTGAAGAGGATAAAGGCGCAGCCGAAAGACCAGACAAAGGCGGTGCCGATTCCGGTAAGCTGGGCGATGATGAGATGGGCGGTAGGCCCGCCGATGTTGAAGAGGCCGGCGGCCAGGGTTCCCCAGGCGCCGCATACCCCGTGTACGGAAACAGCGCCGACGGGATCATCAATGTGTATCCGGTCAATAAACAATACTGAAAGGACCACCAGAACTCCGGCAATGGCACCGATTATTATCGAGCTGGTGGGGGTGACGTTGGCGCAGCCGGCGGTAATAGCGACTAACCCCGCCAGGGCACCGTTCAGGGTCATGCCGATCTCAGGTTTTTTGAAGATTATCCAACAGGTGAACAGAGCGGTGAGACAGCCGGCGGCACCCGCCAGGTTGGTGTTGACAAAGATCATGGCAATATCGGTATCTCCGGCAGTGGTGGAGCCTGGATTAAATCCGAACCAGCCGATCCAGAGAATGAATACGCCGAGGGTCGCCAGGGGAATGTTATGGCCGTGAATGGCGCGTGGTTTGCCGTCCCTGCCGTATTTACCGATCCGGGGGCCAAGCACGATAGCTCCGGCCAGGGCGGCCCAGCCGCCGATGGAATGGACTACGGTGGAACCGGCAAAGTCAATAAAGCCCATATGCTCCAGCCAGCCGCCGCCGTGGAAGAGGCTTCCCCAGGCCCAGCTGCCGAAAATGGGGTAGATTAAGGCGCAGACAACGGCGCTGTATATAAGATAGGAATTGAATTTAGTCCGTTCTGCCATGGCGCCGGAGACAATGGTGGCGGCGGTGGCGGCAAAGACGCATTGGAACATCCAGAAGGCCAGAACCCAGGGGTCGCCGCCAACATGGAAGTCACTTAAGAAAAAGCCGTTGGTGCCGAACAGGCCGCCATGGTTAGCTCCGAACATGAGACCAAACCCTATAGCCCAGAAAACAAGAGAACCAATAACGAAGTCCATTAAATTCTTCATGAGGATGTTAATGGCGTTTTTTGCCCTCGTGAAACCGGTTTCCACCAGAGCGAATCCGGCCTGCATAAAAAATACCAGGGCCGCGGCCACCAAAGTCCAGACATAATTGAGATTGGTCTGCACGCCCTGAATGGCCGCGGCGTTTGAGGTTATGGTAGGAGCGGAGTCGCTGGCCGCGTAAGCGGTACCGACTAAGGCTGCCAGAGAAAGTATGGTTAATAGTAATTTGCGCATTGTTATCTCCTTAAAAATTTCTATCTTTGTTTTTAAATTGCGTCCCTGTCCCGTTCGCCTGTTCTGATGCGGCAGACGGATTCAATCGGCATGACAAAAATCTTGCCATCGCCAATCTTACCGGTCTTAACGGAGGAGATAATGGCCTTAATGACCCGGTCGCAAAGGTCTTCGCTGACGACGATTTCCACCTTGATTTTGGGAATAAAATCAACGACGTACTCCGCTCCCCGGTAAATCTCGGTGTGGCCTTTCTGGCGTCCGAACCCCTTGACTTCCGATACGGTCATCCCGGTAATATGCAGATCACCCAGCGCCTCCTTCAGATCGTCGAGTTTGAATGGTTTGATAATTGCCTCAATCTTTTTCATAATGTACTCCCCTTGGTAAAAGTTATAAAAGAAGGTTATTTCTAAGTTTGTTTATTTATTAAGCACTTATGATGCCAATACAGTTTGATTTGCGGATGAAAAGTTCATAACATATTGTTTTTAGATGAAATAAAATAATTAATATCTCTGGTGGCAAGGTGTGATATGGTCTTGCAAATCTTTTCATTATTGCCATAAATGTATATTTTTTTATAAATTAATAACGAAAATGTCATGATTCATGCTTGCCTGCAGTTACTTAAGGTGTAACCAGACCACTTCGTTCCTTACCTGTTTTTGCCCTCAATTCTCCAAATCCCCACTTTGCGCCGCCCGTCTACAAAAATGTAAACTTATCGTCTTTTTTGTTTGATTCTCTACAGGGGCAACATTGTCTGCTTTTTCCGTTTTAAAATGCCATTCTGCTGACATCTGCTTGATATTACGTGATTAAATAATGCCAATTTTTAATTGGCACAGGCCTTGCTTTTTGAACCTGATAACCTTTCAACCATTAAATGCGAGTGAGCCATGTCATCAGCCATATTTAAAGAACGTCAGGAACAGATATGCCGCACCGAGTCGGGCAGTAAGTTCAGCATTGTCTGCGACAAGGAATCCCTGGCCGGGGCGATCAGCCAGCGGGCCTGTGTGTTCTGCGGTTCCCGGGTGGTGCTTTATCCAATTGCCGATGCCCTTCATTTAGTCCATGGGCCCATTGGCTGCGCGGTATATACCTGGGATATCAGGGGGGCCTTGTCCTCCGGGCCGGAACTGCATCGTTTGAGTTTCTCTACTGATCTGCAGGAGAGAGATGTGATTTTTGGCGGGGAAAAAAAATTATACGCCGCCTTGATGGAGCTCATCGAGCGTCATCAGCCCAAGGCGGCCTTTGTCTACTCCACCTGTATTGTCGGTATTATCGGCGATGATCTCAAAGCCGTCTGTAAAAGAGTCACCCGGGAAAAGGGGATTCCGGTATTACCCGTACAGTCAGAGGGCTTTAAGGGCAATAAACGGGACGGCTATCGAGCGGCCTGTGAGGCCATGTTTAATCTGGTGGGCACTGGCGATATCAGCGATATTCCGCCCAGGAGCATTAATATACTGGGGGATTTTAATCTGGCGGGTGAGATCTGGATGATCCGGGAACTCTATAACCGGATTGGCGTTAATGTGGTGGCCAATATCACCGGGGACGGCCGGGTGGCGGATATCTGCCGGGCCCACGGCGCCTCCCTGAATGTGGTGCAGTGCTCCGGTGCCACCATGCATCTCGCCAGGATGATGAAAAATAAATACGACATTCCGAATCTGCGGGTCTCTTATTTCGGGGTGGACGATATGGCAGAATCCCTCTACAGCGTGGCTGAATTCTTTAAAGATGAAGAGGTGATGGCCCGAGCCCGGCAGGTGGTTAAAGAGGAACTTGAGAAGATTTTTCCCCGGCTCATGGCCTACAAAAAGGCCTTAAATGGCAAAAAAGCGGCTATTTACGTGGGCGGGGCTTTCAAGGCCTTTTCTCTCGTCAAGGCCTTTCGGCTTCTCGGCATGGAGGTGGTCATGGTTGGTTCCCAGACCGGTACCGAGGAGGAATACAAGGAACTCCAGGAGATTACCGCCCCTGGAACCATTATTGTTGATGATTCCAACCCCCTGGAACTTTCGGCCTTTCTGCAGGAGAAGGAGGTGGATATCTTCGTCGGCGGGGTAAAGGAGAGGCCCATCGCCTATAAATTAGGCGTTGGTTTCTGCGATCATAACCATGAACGTAAGGAGGCCCTGGCCGGTTTCAGCGGCATGCTTAAT
>JAJRZN010000202.1 GCA_024275235.1 Deltaproteobacteria bacterium | reverse complement strand
TAGAGAGCAATAATATGTTTTTTATTATGGGCCTCTTTGATATTGGCACTGATGGTTTCATAAGCGATATCCACATAATTTTTAAGCTGCACCTTAACCTTGGCCATCTCGTCCCGACGGATGGTTTTAACTTCCCGGGCCACATTCTGTTTCATGCTGAAGACGAGGAAGGAGGTCATTAAAATTACGGCGGCGAGTATGCCCAGGTACGAACTCAGAAGAATTTTCCAGCGTATTTTCAGGTTGTTAAACATAAAAAGAGCCCTGTTTTTATATTGGATAATCAGGCAGATTTATAGTAATCTGTTATTTTTTATTATCGAAACAAGGATGAAATAATGTCAAGCTAAAATCTGATAAATTATTATAATGAATTGGCCAGTGGTATAAGGTGCGTATTATAAGAAAAAGCCGCTTCTTTAAGAAGTTGTAATGAATAAGAATAAACACTATATCGCCGAGCAGAAGTTCAGGCCCTTGAAGCGGCAATTGCAAAAGCTGTTCAAGGATATGCGCTTCAGCCTGCAGGATAATACACCGCCTGCTGCCGCGGTGGTTGCCGAGTTTATGCAGCTGGCCGGGGTTATGGTGAGTTATCCCGGCTTTGGGGATAAAAATTATCCGGATTTTCTGAAGGCCTGCCGGCAGTTGGGCTGCCTCGGGTCTGACACGTCCCTGCTTGTATGGCAGCAGCATCTTGAGGTTATTGATGCCCTGCGTCGTCGTTGCCACCAGGTTCTCAGATCATAAATTTTCATTTTCGGCCCTCTATTTCATTTGAAATTTAGCGGCTTTTATTTTAAGCTCATTCCGTTATGAAAAATGATGAATATCCTCATACCTGCGTTACGCCGCAGGGGTTTCGTTACGGAATTCACAAACCCTCTTACCGTGTCGTTAATCTGCGTCAGAATGATTATGTTCAGTCTCTGGGTGAGGTTGAGGGGGACGGCAGCCTTGATAACCAGAGGAACTTTCCGGCCGCGGAGATAAAGGTTGAAGACGCCGACTGGATTTATGAAATACCCAATCCCCTGCCATTCCGTGGTACCACTTATATAAGCCGCTCCTGGGCTGAGGATATTGCGGTCAATCCAGAAGCTGTAAAGCTGCCTGAGCCGCCGTTGGCCTCCATGAGCGAATTTCTGGATAAATGGGGCCGGGATGACGGCAGTCGGGAAGAGATATTCGGGGAGCTGCCGCCGCCCGTGCTCTTAAGCCTGGCGGCTAATTCCACTGACGCGCGGGATTTGATTGTCCTGGCCCGTCTCTGCTGCGCCTTTGTCTTCAGTGCCGATGGTCAGCCCCTGGGGCTGCAATACCAGCGCCGTGACGGCGGTGTTCGGGCCATTATTCACAATCACGATCTCTTTGAGATTCTGGTCAATAATCATTATCTGCCGGATGCCTATAAGGATGTCATGGTGCTGCGGCCGGGAGCCCAGGGCGGCAGTGAAATTGTTGGTGAGATGACGGATGGCAGCCACGTCTTTGAGTATCTGCGCCGCAACAGCTATATTGCCGGCGGCCATTACGCCGCTAATATGGCGAATGATGCCGTCCGCTATCATATCCATGATTTGAGCCGGGATGATATCCGCGCCCTGCGGCATATATATTATCAACGGACGTATGTCCGTTTGAGCGCCGCACTGGGTATGCCTGAGGTCAGGAACCGGCAGCCCGTGGCAGCATCTGAACTGGAGGAGATGCGCCTGGAGATTCAGCGCCGCCTCCGGCAGGGCGCGGCAGTAAGGCCCGCTCTTGATGCCACCATCTGGGGCTGGAATTACGGCTATGGATGTTCCTCTGATAATTACCGCCTCCATGCCTCGCACCAGATGATTCATCAACAGTTCTCCATGCTGGCCGGGGAGATGGAGACGGTGGGCGGCCCGGCCCTGCGGCCCTACGGCTGCGGTGATCTTATTGCCGAATTTATGAGCCGTTATCAGACGGCACACGGTAGTTCATTTTTTGATGACTATTACCGGGCGATTCGCCA
This sequence comes from Deltaproteobacteria bacterium, assembly GCA_024275235.1. GTDB lineage: Bacteria > Desulfobacterota > Desulfobulbia > Desulfobulbales > VMSU01 > JAADIV01. Next base: position 2,672 of record JAJRZN010000202.1, on the reverse strand, counting down.
GAATACCCGCCTGGACGGCCGCGCTGATCTTGATAATTCTCTCATTGTTTATGAGGACGAAGGGGTAATTCTTTTTGTCCCCAAGGCCCAGACCTCACAATGGGAATTACAGCTCATGCCCCTGACCCCGACCGGTAATATCGTGGAGGCGGATTACAACCTGCGGGAGTCGATTGACGCGGCGATTTTAACCGCAATGCGGATTTTAACCAAGATGGGCGCCAGGATGATTACCGTAATTGAATACAGTAAACGCCTGGGCAGCGCCGCGACCGGCCAGCGTCTGCTTTATTCGTTTCTGCCCAAGCTTCCCCAGGCGCCCGGCGCCTTCAGTGAGGCACAGCTCCGCTGGATAAACGGTCATTACCCGGAGGATTTCGCCCGGGCCTGCCGGATGCGTCTTTCCTGAGCATCTACCTTCAACCTTGAACAGACAATGAAAAACCTGAACGGCTATTATGGACAATGGGGCGGGGCCTTTATCCCCGAAGTACTGCATGAGACCTTCCGGCAGTTAAAGGATTTCTATAGCGCGGCCCGCGGGGATCCCGCCTTCTGGCAGGAGTACGCTGATCTCATGGCAACTTATTCCTGCCGCCCCACCCCCCTGACCGCGGCGGATAATCTCTCCCGTCATTTCGGCGGGGCCCGAATATTTATTAAACGGGAGGATCTGAATCATACCGGAGCCCATAAGGCCAATAATGTCATGGGTCAGGGGCTGCTGGTAAAACGCATGGGCAAAGGCCGGGTTATTGCCGAGACCGGAGCTGGGCAGCACGGGGTGGCAACCGCCACCATGGCGGCTAAGTTCGGCTTTAAATGTACCATCTATATGGGTGAAGAGGACGTTATGCGTCAGCGCCCCAATGTTTTCTGGATGGAGAAATTAGGGGCCGAGGTGGTGCCGGTAACCACCGGTTCCAAGACCTTGAAGGATGCCATTAACGCCGCTTTCCGTGACTGGGTGACCAATATGGATAATACCCATTATTGTCTCGGCACGGCCTGCGGCCCCCACCCCTTTCCGGAGATGGTGGCCTGGTTTCAGTCCATTATCGGTCTGGAGGCCAGGGAGCAGATTGAACGGCAGTTCGGCAAACCGCCGGCCAGGGTCTATGCCTGTGTGGGCGGCGGCTCCAACGCCATGGGGGTCTTCCAGGGCTTTCTTGATCTGCCCGGAGTGGAGCTGGTGGGGGTTGAAGCCGGCGGTGAGGGGCTGGAAACCGGCCGCCACGCCGCCCGTCTCGCCAGCCGGGATGGCAGCCCCGGCGTTGCCCAGGGCTATAAGACCATGTTTCTGCAGGATGATGACGGTCAGATGCGCACCACTCATTCCGTGGCTGCCGGGCTGGATTATGTCGGGGTTTCACCAATTCTCACCGATCTCTGGGAGCAGGGCCGGGTACGTTTTGCTTCGGCCACTGACTCCGAGGTTATGGCCGCCCTGGAGCTTACCATGACCCGCGAAGGGATCATCCCGGCCCTGGAATCAAGTCACGCCTTTGTTCAGGCCTTTAAGGAGGCCGGTGATATGAGCCCGGACGAGGCCGTTATCATCAACATGTCAGGCCGGGGTGATAAAGATATTTTCACCATTGCCAATGCCTTTAAAGATCCATCCTGGCAGCAATTTATAATCGACAAGGGGAAAGAATATGAAGCTGAGCGCTGAAATAGCCCAGGTCTCTGCCAGAAAGGATATTCTGTTAATGACCCATATAGTTTTGGGTTATCCGTCTTTTGAGACTAATAGAGAGGTTATTGCCCAGATGGTGGCGAACGGGGTTGATCTCATCGAGATGCAGATCCCCTTTTCAGAGCCAATGGCCGATGGCCCGGTAATTATCAAGGCCAATCAGGATTCCCTGCTTGCCGGCACGAGGCTGAATGACTGTTTAAATTTTGCCCGGGAGATGACAGGAACACACGATATCCCCTTTCTGTTCATGACCTATTATAATATTCTCTTTAAATACGGCATAGAGGCCTTCTGCCGGCGGGCGGTGGAGGTAGGGGTTCAGGGGTTTATCGTCCCAGATCTGCCACCGGAGGAGGGGGCTGATTATCTTAAATACACCCGGCAGTACGGACTGGCGCCAATTCAGATATTTGCCCCCACCAGCACCCCGGAGCGCATGAGTTTTCTGTCTGAGGCCGGCGGCGGTTTTATCTATTGTGTGGCCCGGCGGGGAGTAACCGGCACTCAAACCACCTTTGATGAAGAGTTTAATAATTATATCGCCCAATGCCGGGCCAGTACCGATATGCCCCTGGCCGTGGGTTTTGGCATCAGTCATCGTGATGACGTTCAGGCCTTAATCGGCAGGGCGGATATCGCCGTCATCGGCAGCGAGACCATCCGGCTTGTTGACCGGCAAGGGGCGGCAGCTGTCGGCCCCTTTATTGCCGGGTTGAGATAGACGGGGACTTCGTTTTACCGCCTTTTCGAGTATTTCTCTGTCTCCTGCAAAAGCTTATTGTAACCGTGTTTTGAGGGTGGTTATTGGGGTCTGTCCCCGATTCCTTCCTTGTCCGGGGATGCAAGAAACTCCTTATAACTATTGGCTAACTTGCCGTCAGTAAACCATTCCAGCCAACCGCAAGAGTCTACAATAATCATATGAGTCGATCCATTTTTTCGCGATAGTTATCAGTTTCTGCACCAGCAG
>JAJRZN010000201.1 GCA_024275235.1 Deltaproteobacteria bacterium | reverse complement strand
TGTTATTACCCTGATTACAGCGCAAAGTCCTCTTTTTTCCGGAGAATACCCAGAACGTCCCATATGTCACTGAATTACAGGTGGATGATTTTTAGACGTTTTCAGCCGCTGCCCGCAACAAGTGTCTAATTATTAGACGCCCCGTCTCCCACCATCCGCCCCAATTCAGGGACGGCATCTCCTTCACGCCCCGTCGAACATTTTTTATATCCCGTAAATACAACAAGTTACAATGCCAAAGTCAATGGCAAAACAAGCATTGGCACGGCCAATGCTATTGTAGTATTGCAACTGACAAATACAACAAACAGAGGAGGTAATTTATGTGTAACTGGGGCTGGATGGGCGGCGGAATGTGGTGGCCGCATGGTTTTGGGTTCCTGGGCGGGTTGCTGATGTTAGCGGTTCTTATCTTTGTTATCTACCTGTTTCTGAAAATGTTTAACTCCCCGGCAGGGCAGAAATGTCCTTCCTGCCAGGGCCGGATACAGGCAGCATTTCTGCGCTGCCCCCATTGTGGAGCAGCACTCAAGCATCATTGCCGGCGTTGCAGCACAATTATTGAAACGGGGTGGCAATACTGCCCCTCCTGCGAAGCGGTAATTAACGAGACAAAAGACAGCGACTAATTGCAGGTGATCAACAAATCACACTCCGGGAGGTGGTTGTCCTCCTGAGTGCAGCCGGATGTTGATGAAGTGCTTACTAATTAATGAGTAAAACCGGTATCATAAAGCAGCCGGGCATAATAATAATTAAACAAGGAGACTGAACATGAAAACCAAAACAATTATCACGGCAGTAGCTATTACCCTTACCCTGGGCCTGGCGGCACAGGCAGGAGCCTGGATGGGAGGGCCGGGGAATTATAATTGTAACGGCCCCATGATGGGCGGCATGATGAATTCCGGCCATGGCTATATGATGGGTAACAGAGCCGCTGCGCTGACCCCGGACCAGCAAAAACAGGTGGATAAAATCACAAGTCAATACCAGACTGAACTGCAGGCCAAGGAAAAGGCCATTCAAGATAAAATTACGGCCATCAATCAGGCCTACAATGATAACTCCACCACTGTCAGCCAATTACGCGCCCAACGCCGGGAACTGTATAATTTGCGGCAGGATTATTGGCAGACGAGAAGAGCGATCAACAATAAAATAGCCGGCACCCTGGGAACAAATTACTACGGCTCCGGCGGCTGGGGGCCGGCTTTCTGCGCCTATAATAATGGCGGCATGGGCGGTCCCGGAGGCTACGGCATGATGATGAATCATGGCCGCTACTGCCGCTGGTAATTTATTTCCATCTTTCCGCGGACAGGGGGATTGAGCTTAGAGGGCTTGACTCCCCTGTCCGCGGTTTATGCTTTGCACTCTTTATTTATTCAGGTAACATAATTATATCCAGCCAAATAATTGGCAAAACCCGGCTTCTAAGTCCTTGGGCTGTCCGCAAATTCAACAAGCCATAAAACATCCACGAGACCAAAGAATGAAAAAGTCTTTACTGACAGCATTATTACTGGGAACCGTAGTGGTATGGCCCGCTCTGGCCCTGGCATGGGGAAACGGCGGTTCATGGGGAAACTGGGGCGGCATGAAGGACAAGACCTCATGGCGGGCCGGAGAGAGCCATAACAGCAGCAGAAAGGACAATAATAAACCGAGTCAACGGAGCGAATCCGGCAGACGATACTGCTCCATGAGCAGGGAAAAGGGACTCCTCAAACTTCTGCGCCAGCTTAATCAACCATTCTCCAGTATTAAAACAATGCGCGGCGGTCTTTCCGAGGCACGCTGGAAATACAACATGATCATGAAGCTGAGAAAATACGATGACTGCCGGGCGGAAGACGCGCTCAGAATGCTCAGCAAAGAAAATGTCTGTGAAGAGAGGGGTGAAGGCGATGTTTTCTGCGTCAAGTGGGCCGCGGACAGCGCCCTGCAGGAGGCAAAGGCCAGGGCCGACCTGAAAAAGCTGAACCCCGGCGCCCCTGTTAAAGAACAGCTGAAAATCATTCGCAAATATACCAAACGGCCATATATAAATGATTTCGCAGTCAACAGGATAGCCGGCTACCTGGAAAAGGAGGCCGATAAACAGCCGGAAATCTTTATTCCTCTCCTTGTTGAACTTTTTCCGCATATGCCTGAAACCGAAAAGCTGGCCCGGCGTTATCCTGAACCGGCTGACAAAGGTTTGGAAAAACTCTTTTCTACCGCGGACAGCGATCAACTCTGGTGGGGAATAACCCTGGCCCGCTACCTGAAAAAAACGGTATTTATGGAGCGGATTTATAATATCGCCTTTGCCGGCAAGGGGCATATAAATTACACGAATCAGTCTGAAACGGCCTCAATTCAGACCGCGGCCAAAAACTATTTCCAGGCTTTACTCCCGGAATCGCTGCCATATATCAAACGGGCGGCAGGAACGAAGGCGGCTCTCAGCTATTGTTCCAGCGCGGCCAAAGGCTGCAAAACCACTCTGATGATAAACCGCTACCTGAACGATCTGGCCGCCGGCGCCGCTGGTTACGCGGTAACCAGATCCATTGGTAAAACCTCGGGTGCCAATGGCAATGGCACAGACAGTCGGGAGATAAGGGCCATTTTAATCACCAGGAACGCCTCATGGCTCAATGATCACGGCAAACCCACCGTCATTATTACCGGTGCCATCCACGGCAATGAATGGGCGACCCCTGAGGTTTGTCTTGGTATTGCTGAGTATTTGCTTGAAAACAAAGACAATTCCGCTCCAGCCGTTGACGACATGGGTGCCCTTATCAATCAGGAGGCTGTAGAGACCGCGGCGGGCGTCAAACCGGATACTACCTTAATGCCGCGCCTTACCAATATCCGGGATCTACTTAACCGCATCCAGATAATTATTATTCCGGTACTCAATCCGGACGGCTACGATTTCAGCCATACCGCGGCGGGGAAAAAATCATATTATGGCGCCGGATGGCGCCCCAACAGACGCAATACCGCCCTGTGGGACAAAAAAGAAATATGTTACCGGCGGGACGGAACTCCCTATGCCTCTCCACCAACCGGGGTTGAGCACTGCTTTCTTGCTGATTACGATGCCAGCGACACTGGTGACGGCAGTGAACTAAGCGAGGAAGAGGTTATGGTCTGTGAGTCAGTTGACCGGAAAAGCCTGCGGCTGTTTAAACCCTCTCTGAATGTCTCTTCGGACAAGATGTTCGAAGCCGTTTATTCATCGGCCAGTCCAGCCAGGGTTGTCTGCGCCTCCGGCCAGCGCCGGGTCTGGAAAGAAAAATGGACCGCCGACAATGACAAAGCGGCGGTAAAACGGGCAGCAGCAATAGCGGACGGCTATATTCAGGATTCTCATGGCGTTGATATTAATAGAAATTTTCAATATCAATGGGATGTGGTCAAGAATCAGGAAAACCTCTTTATCCGCAGTAGATCACCGTCATCACGGGTATATCGCGGTAAGGCCATGCTTTCAGAACCGGAGACCAGGGCCATGGAAAGGCTCATCGCCCAGAAAAATGTCGTAGCCCTTATTGATTATCATTCCGGTTCCACTCAGGTTCTATATCCTTATGCCTATTCTACCAGAAAAAGGCCGGGCAGAAATCTACTGCAAAAACGGTGGGGTGAAAAAGATTACCTGGTCTTCCGTCAGGTTGCCGGTAAAATTGCCACCCTGCTAAATCGGCACGACAGATCCGATAAATCAATTGTCGGTTACACGGCAGCCCAGAATTATAACGATACCAATGTGGCCAGCGGTGTAGCCAGGGACTGTTATTATCAGACAGAGGGTATCGCCGCTCTCAATATCGAGGTACATGACCGGCGCTACACGTATGAACACGAAGAATTCAAAAAGATTGTGCCCGAAATCTGCAAGACCAATGTTCCCGGCGCCGTCTGGTTTCTGTTCTGGGCCGCCGAACTTAAGACCGGCGGATAACGCGGGCATGAAGACCTGGGACCAAGTGCCGATTCTACCCATAAAATTATAAATATGCTCCCTAACCGCAGCCAGAGATTCAGACTTTCCCGCCCCGCCCTGGGGATAATTGCCGCTTCCCTGCTCCTTGGCGTCCTGTTAACCACTCTCACCATTCGCAACATCAGGCGGGAAGAATCACTCATGCGCACCTTTCTGCTGCATGAGGGCCTGACTCTGATTCGTTCCTTTGAGGCCGGGGCCAGAACTACCATGATGCATCGCATGCAGGGGTTTGACCCCATCGGCACTCTGGTAACGGAAACCGTGAAGGAGCAGTCTGTCGCCTATATCCGTATTGTAGACAGTGGGGGTAATCTTATTGCCTCCTCCGGCCCCTGGCCCCCCGCCGCCCACCCCAAACCCGCCCGGATTTTATCCAGCCGGGCACCCTTCACCATGAGATTAAAAGACAGGGGAATTTTTGAAATTGCCGCTCCCTTTACCCCGCTTAGAGGCTGGGGCCGGGGAATGATGAATCATCAAAACATGTGCGGCCTGAGCACTAACAACCGGCAACAACCGCCCCGGGTTATCTATCTCGGTCTTAACACCACTGAATTCGACAAGGCCCGTCAGGTGGATTTCAGGCACGCCCTTCTCCTTGGCGGTATATTATTTCTGGCCGGCAGTGCCGGTTTTGATCTGCGCTTTCTTTACCAGGATGTCAGAGTGGCCCGCCGCACCCTGGCCGACATGGAGTCATATACCAATAATGTCATCGAATCCATGCCCGCCGGTCTGATTACCCTTGACACCGAGGGACGGGTGGCGGCATGTAACAAGCAGGCCGAGACGATAATCGGCAAATCTCTCAGCCGCCTGCGGGGCAAAATCCTGAGTAACGAGCTGCAATCATTCCCGGCCGTCGCCCTCCAGACCGCTCCCATGGTGGAAACGCCCTTTACCTGCCGCCGCCATGATTCATCAGTACCGGTGAGAATAAGCACCTCGGTATTGTATAACGGCGACGGCCGGATGAGCGGTCTGGTTATTATTATCCGGGATGTGCGGGAAATTGCCGAAATTGAGCAGAAACTGGAACAATCACGCCGTCTCGCCGCCCTGGGCCGCATGGCGGCAGGTATCGCCCATGAAATCAGGAACCCCTTGGGCACCATACGCGGTTTCGCCCAGCTCTTTGTCAATAAATTCAAAACGCAGCCGGAAGAAAGGCAATACGCCGAGATGATGGTTGCCGAGGTTGACCGTTTAAACCGTACCATCTCCGCCCTTCTCCAGTTCTCCCGCCCGCGGGAACCAGAGTTTAAGGCCGTAAACCTCAACAAGTTGCTGCGAAAAACCCAATCATTTATGGAGGATGATTTTAAAAACCAGTCCATTAATTTTGAGCTTGAACTGCCGCGGGAGGAGCTTATCATAAAGGCTGACAGCGATCTCCTCCTGCA
>JAJRZN010000200.1 GCA_024275235.1 Deltaproteobacteria bacterium | reverse complement strand
GCTATCCTGGCAATGGTATTTTGAGAAACCCCGGCAAATTCAGCGTAAGAGGCAAGACTATGTTCCATAACCCCTTCCTTCATAAGTCTGAAGGCCGTCTTCACCCTGATATTTTTGCCAGCCGCATCCTGCACCGTTGTTCCCGGTCTAAAACCGCCTCGTTAACCTGATCATAGGCGGTGGGCAAGCCGTCCTTGTCTGCCAGCACAACAAATGTTTCCCCGGCGCTGTCCGCGGAGACAATATCCGACAGACGCAAAAATTTACCGTTATTAGGGTGGGCGGGATCATCAATAACAAGGTGGGTGGCATTAGCATAACAGGCGTAGTCCTTCGCCCCGGCCGCTTCAGGGTTAGGGGCCGTGAGATACTCCCGGTTATAGGCCTTATTTTCAATAATCCAGCGAATTAAGCCCATGGCAAAGGCACCATCCTGCCCCGGCTTGATGGGAACCCAATCCTCGGCGTGAACAGAGGCGTTCTGAGCCCTGGGATCAACTATGGCGAATTTAACCTTCCCTGCCGAGTTTCTTTTGGCCACCGCCGCGCCATAGGTGTTTACTCCCGGCTGTCCGGCTTCATAAATATTGGCACCAAAGGCCAAAATATACTCCGCCCCCCAGGGGTCGGCTTTCAGCTCTACCTGCTCTTGATCCGTAAGGGCGAAATTACCCATACGAAAACCAAGACCGCATATATCCGTATGACCAATACGATTAACCGACCCCATAGCCGCCTTGACAAAACGGTCGATTATCGCCTTTCTGCCGGTCTGCAGACGTCCGGTTATCATGACAAAACCGTTTCTTTTTGAACCGAGCTCCGGGGCCTTTGGCTCAATTGGCTCATCACTGTCGAGGGCCTTAAGCCCCTCGATCTCCCCCGTCTCACCAAGATGCGCAAAGAGTCTGCCGCCATGCGTAACTTCTCTGATTAACTGCTCCCATTCGATGGGTTCAAACTTGCCGGCCCCTCTTTTCCCCGCCCTCTTTAAGGGCTTCAGCAGACGATAGGGATTGTAGACGTAATTAGGCGCGTCAATGGCCTTACCGCACACCGAGCTTGACCGGCTGAGGGTCTCGGCGACAGGCATACTATAAGGTACAGGCTCCGCCTGACTGTTATAAGGGTGGTAAGGATTTCCGGATATACTTTCCAGAATACCGTCTTTTACAACAATCCGGTTGCCGCACCTTGCGTTGCATCCCAGACATACCGAATGGGTGACTCTGACACCGGAATCAAGTTGGGAGGCCGCCGCCCTCTGAACCCGGCGCGGATTCTTCCAGAGCACCTCGGCAGCCTCAGCCCCTGGCAGTCTGCCCCCCAGCGTCATAATACCGGCGGTTGCCGCCGCCCCTTTTAAAAACGCACGCCTGGCAGCAGAACTCTGCAGGCTTTTATCTTTGGAATTATTCTTTTTCATATCATACCCTCCCTGCCATGCCGCGAAGGAATATAGTGAACCCGCGGCCTGGTCTTAAATTCTGGCTTACGAACCCGCAGCCCCGCCTTATTTAAATAGGCGGCGAACTCTCCCCGCGGCTGCTTCATATTACCGAAAATCCTGGCCTTTGAGGGGCAGGATTCCACACAGGCCGGTTTAAGCCCCAAGGCCAGCCGGTCAAGACAAAAATCGCATTTATCCGCCTTATTCCCATGTTGAGAATCCAGAAAACGGGCACCATAAGGACAACTTTCAACACAGGCCCCGTTAGATTCACATTTATCCCAATCGGTCACAACAATGCCGTTTGCCAATTTAAAAGTGGCATGAGCGGGGCAAGCCGCCACGCAGGGGGGATTGTCACATTGGTTGCATTGTACCGGCATATAGACAACCCGGGCCGCCGGGCCGCTGCCGGTTTCAGCGCTCAATACTCTTGTGTTAAAATTACCGCTGGTCGTCTTGCTCTGGTTTTTACAGGCTATCACGCATGACTGACAGCCGGTGCAGCGATTGAGATCAATAATCAGACCCCATTTTTCGGGATTTTCGGCCGCCGCCGCTGCTGACTCAATACCCACAACGGCCGCGCCGCCTAAAATAAGCAAACCGCTCTTTTTGATAAAACCCCTTCTGTTCATAATTTTCCCTCCTGAAAAAATCTAAACGGCTGTTTACAGTAAGCGCTCAACAAACCACACTCTTGACTCTATAACCTCTCGAAATGTAAGCGTTTCAGGGACGCCCTGCTGTGCGTAATTAAGCACCCCGATAATACCCCTGTATATCGGGGTGCTTAAGTGCGTGCAGCAGGGTGTTCATGGAGCGTTTACTGTTTACAGATCAACAACCGCAGCTTGAGCATGAGTCTCCACAACCGCCCCCGGAGTTGGCCGGCGGTCTTTCGCTAATCAGAGAAAACCCGCCTTCACCACAACCACAGCCAGAACTTTTCTCGACATAATCCACCGTCACCCTGCCGCATGATTGAGATAAATCCTGGTCAATCAACAGGGTAAGGCCGCCCGTTTTATGCTTGAAGTCACCATCCTTTTGCTCATCTAAGGACAGAGCAAGGGAAGCACCCCCGCAGCCGTTCGTGGCGGTAATACGTACCGGTGAGTTAATTTTATTATCCGCAAGATAGACAGAGAGCTTCTCGATTGCTAATTCAGTGATTGAAATCATTTTTTCTCCTTATTTGGTTTGAGTTTTTACGGAAGTCGTCAGTTACGTTCTCAAGTTTCTGACTTGACATTTGGTTAATAATTTTAGTTCGTTATCTTGGAGGCATCATCCGGATGGATCTACAGGCAGTTTTCGGGAACCAGGCCAACCAGTCTCCGGCATAGTTTCGTCGTGGAGCCATTATTATAATGCTCCAAACGGCAGCCTCTTTGATCGTGGTTCCGGCGGCAACGCTTATCCTTTCATTATTGATGGTTAGGGGAATGCTGTCCCGCTCTTGCTTCTTCATAAAATATACTTTCCCCCGGCCCCTAAATTACTCAAAGCCTTGGCGCATTTATCATGAACCAACGCCGAGACGGCCTCTCTGGAAAAGTCCTTTGTTTTCATCATTTCCCGGGAGGCATTAATCAGGCCGGTGCGAATTTTACGACCTCGGGCCGCCTCTACCATTAGAGAAAGCTGACGGCGTAATTCGCCCTGCTCTTTGCCCTCTGCCTGTCCCAAGGGGCCAAGAGCGCTAATTTTCGCGGTAAAAGCGGTAATAATCCTGACAAAATTCGGCCCTTCAGCGGCTGAGGCCCAATCGATGAGGAATCGTTCCCGACTGATCCTCAGGCGCTCCAACATTTCATGAATTAGAGAGGCAGAGATCAGGGCATGATAATTGCCGTCCTGATAATGACATTCTCCAGGATGGCAGCCGCCGACAAAAATGCCGTCAGCACCGGCAGCTAAGCCTTCCAAGGGGAATGAGGGATCGAGTCTGCCGGTGCACATGATGCGGATGACTCGCAGATTAGGCGGATATTGATAACGGCCTACCCCGGCTGAATCAGCAGCGGTGTAACAACACCAATTGCACAAAAAACCTAAGATATGAGGATTATACTCAGTCGTCATTATTCTACTCCTTGCGGGTTAAAAGTGTGGATCTGAGCCATTATGCCATCATAGGTAAAGCGGCCCATGTCAATAGCCAGAGTCGGACAGCGAGCGGCGCAAACCCCGCAACCCTTGCACAAGGCAGTGATTGTTCTGGCCTTTCGTTTCTTACCATCCTTGTAAATTTGAATAGCCTTATAGAGACAAAACATTTCGCAGGCCCCACAACCAACGCATTTATCCGGATCGACACTTGACACAATCGGTTCAGGGGTGATCCGGCCCTGGGCCAGGGGCTGACAGGCCCGGCCTCCGGCCGCTTGAGCCTGAGCAATGGTTTCATCAATGGATTTCGGCGAGTGGGCCAGTCCGCAGACATAAACCCCGTCCACCGCCAGATCCACCGGGCGAAGTTTGACATGGGCCTCCAGAAAAAACTTATCAGCGGTAACCGGAACCTTAAGAAGCTTCGCCAGTAGGGCAGGATCATCAGCCTCAATACCGGTAGAAAGTACAAGGAGGTCAGCGCGCCGTTCCACCTCATCGCCGATGATTGGATCAAAGACCTTTACCAGCGGCTTACTCCCGCCGCTCTGGCCGCTAACAGCCACTATTGGCGGTCGCTCCGGGGTATAGCGGGTGAAAATAACCCCATGTTCCCGTGCCTGGCGGTAGTCATCCTCCATAAAGCCGTAGGTTCGCATATCCCGGTAGAGGACGGTGATCTGGACTTCCGGATTCAGATTCTTAATCCTTAAGGCATTTTTCACTGCCTGACCGCAGCACACACGACTGCAATAAGAAAGATCATCGCCACGGGAACCAACACATTGAATCATAACAACCTGACGGCAATCAGCCGGCAGAGCTTTTTTACCAGCCAGCCGTTTTTCCAACTCAATCTGAGTCAACACCCGTTTCGATTCCCCGTAACCGAATTTCCGGGGGATATAAGGTTTACCGCCGGTAGCCAGAATTACGACTCCATGATTAATAACCGTATTCCCCTTCGGCCCGGTAACGGCACCGTTATTTACTACTACGATGGTGGAGGTAAAATTACCGACATAGCCGGAAATATTGGCAAGTTCAACCCCGGTGAGTACAGTAATTTTGGGATGATTCCGCGCCCGATCCATCAATTCCCTCACCGCCTGGCGAGGGTCTTTACCATGCCGATCCATAGTAAGAAGAAGTGTCCGGCCCCCCAGCTTTTTCGCCCTCTCAATCAGGGTGCATTCAAAACCCTGATCAGCAATACTGAGGGCGGCAGTCAGGCCGGCCAGACCACCTCCCACCACCAGGGCCGAGGGGGTAACCGGCAGTTCCTGTTCCTCCAAAGGCGTGAGCAGGCAGGCCTTGGCCACCGCCATACGTACCAAATCACGGGCCTTTACCGTGGCCGCCTCCTTCTCGTGCATGTGAACCCAGGAGCATTGATCCCGGATATTGGCCATTTCAAAGAGGGCGCGGTTCAGGCCCGCTTCACGCATGGTTGCCTGGAACAGGGGCTCATGGGTTCGGGGGCTGCAGGCCGCAACCACCAGCCGATTCAATTTATATTCTTTAATTATTTTGACGAGCTGCCCCTGGGTGTCCTGGGAACAGGAGTAGAGGTTGTCGGCGGCATATACCACGCCAGGCAAGGTTTTGGCGTAAGCACGAACCTCAGGCACATTGACCACACCGCCGATATTGATACCGCAATGACAGACAAAAACCCCGACCCTGGGCTCTTCAGCGGCGACATCTCGTTCCGCCGGGAAGGCCCTGACCACGGTCTCGCTGTTTCTGACATCCGCGAGAAGACCGGAACATAGTCCAGCCGCGCCGCTGGCTTGGGTAACGCTTTCCGGAATGTCCTTAGGACCCTGAAAGGCACCAACAGCATAAACCCCCGGCCTGCTGGTCTCGAGAGGAGCGTAAAAGCCGGTTGCGGCAAACTGATAGTGATTCAAATCAATACCAGCAGTTAGAGCAATATTTTCCGCCTCATCAGGAGCTTCAAGCCCCTGGGAAAGTACTACCAAATCAAATTTTTCATAATGATGCCTGCCGGAATCATCGGCCCAGGTGAGGAGCAGAGCACCGCCAAAGACATTTTCCACCCGCGGCGGCCGGGCATGGATAACCCGCAAATTGTTTTCGGCAACGGCTCGTTCCCAGGCGGCATCAAAACCCTTACCAGGCGTGCGAACGTCCATATAAAACAGAGTAATCTCGGCCTCCGGGTCATGCTCGCGGGCCAGAGTCGCCTGTTTAACAGCATACATGCAACAAACAGACGAACAATAATTATTGCCGCAGTTTTCGTCCCTGGAACCGATACATTGCAGAAAGGCAATTCTCTTAGGATGACAATTATCGGAAGGCCGCGCTATTACGCCGCCGGTTGGGCCACTGGCGCACATAAGTCGTTCATGCTCAAAGGCAGTAAGTACATCTTCGAATTTTCCCCAGCCATAAGCGCGCAAGACATCCTCGCTGATTCTGCCGAACCCGGGGGCGAGAATCACGGCACCTACAGCAATACTGACAATCTCTTCCTGGTCGTCAAAGCGGATAGCACCCGCCCGGCAGGACACGGCACATAGTCCACAGGTCTGATAGTTGAGCTGCAGGCAGGCCTTGGGATCGATATAGTAACTGGTGGGCACCGCCTGGGCATAATCAATATGGGCGGCATGGGTAAAATTTAGATTCTCATTATAGTTGTCGCCGATCTTCTGCAGACAATACAGGGTGCATTGGCCGCAGCCAGTACAAATCTCAGAATCGATATAACGGGGCTGTTTTTTTATTACAGCGTTAAATTTGCCTGCTTCACCAGTGAGGGAAATAAGCTCGGACTTGGTAATAATTTCAATATTAGCGTCCCGGCCCGCCTCCACTAACTTGGGAGCAAGAATACACAGGGAGCAGTCATTGGTGGGAAAAGTCTTGTCTAATCGCGCCATTACTCCGCCAACAGCGGCACTTTTTTCCACAAGATAGACTCTGTATCCCAGAGCGGACAGATCAAGCGCCGCCTGCACACCGGCGACACCGCCGCCAATAACCATCACGACGCCACTATGGGAAACAGCTTTATTGTTTAAAACTGGAGCATTCATGAAAACTTCCTCCTTCATGGATCAAATGCATGAAACGTCTGGTTAGACAGATCACATGCGTCCTGAATCCCTGAAAGACGAAGCCCTCATATTTAACAAAATGAGTTCAACAGATAAAAGAAGGGGGAAGATACATTACGTCTGTCAACCGCACAACCCGGACCGGGCAGCTTGTCAAACGCAATGTTCAGTATGATGAGTATCTAAAACAATTCATTTTATAATATTTTTTAAGGAATAAAAATTATGTGCTTCGTCTATATATCAAAAAAGACAATGAGTCAAATAGAAAAAGTATATCAGACGGTTGAGCCTATACCGAATTAACCTTACACTGATGGGTTAAGGGCTCGAGAAAAAACAACTTGGTGCTTTTGCACCCTAAGAACAAGAAGGGCAGAACTGTGTACAGTTCTGCCCTTCTTGTTCTTCTTGAACAGTAAAATTACAATTAAAGCGTTTTGTAACTATTCAGCAGCACCTCATCTTCAGAGGTTAGGGTAATTCCCGCCCTCACTGAATAGTTATTACTTACGATAAAACAGATAATTTTATTTATCCAAAGTCTTATATATTTCCGCTGATGGGACATTCTGCCCATGACAATCCATGCAGTTGTTCTGAGAGGTAATGCCGTGGGCCTTCAAGTTGAATTGCAACTCGTGTGCGGGTTTATAACGACCATCCTTCCATTTATTCAACATGTGGGTTGTCTCTATGGCAACATTCGCCGCCAGGCGGGCGCAACGTTCAGCCCTGGCATCGCTAAAAAACGCTTTATCTGCTGCCGCCATCCATCGACCAACCGAGATATGACAAACCGGAGTTCCGGCAAGGGTCATATCTTCCAGTTTAGTCTTAATGATTTTCCGGGGTTGATAAGACGGCAGCTCTGTATATGAATAGTAAAAGCACAGATCATTAGCCATTTCCTCCGCAATATCGGTATCGTTAGTGATCAGCCCAACCACCGTACCGGCACCAATGAGGGTGCCGCACAAACATCCCCAACCGGCCATACCGCCATGAGCCCAGCGCATTGCATCAATTGGAAAGTCCTTCCACTTGCCGCCTACCTGTCTACGCAAAGGTTCAACTATACCGGCAATAACGGAAGAGGCGCACCACCTTTTAAAGTAATTCTTATAAGTTATCTCACCAACCTCTCCGGGATCCAACTTTTGGTATTTATATCCACCATTATAACTGTAGGCAGAGGCATCTTCAGCCGTACCGCCGATTATTGAAGAGGCAATGGCTACTCCAGCCAAAGCCTTGCCTGATGTTGCAATAAATGACCTGCGAGACTCATCAATGTCTTTTTCCATGTTCCATTCTCCTCTTTTTTTGTTAACTTCACAATTCTCTTAATGTTATACCGGCCGGTATTC
>JAJRZN010000199.1 GCA_024275235.1 Deltaproteobacteria bacterium | reverse complement strand
GGCACTCTAACCAAGCTGAGCTACGGCTCCAAAATTTGTGGTGGGCGGTACAGGGATCGAACCTGTGACCCTCGGCTTGTAAGGCCGATGCTCTCCCAGCTGAGCTAACCGCCCAAATTTCGTTGAGACTTTTAACATAGAGGATGATAATTAGTCAAGCTAATTTATGATGGCGTCGTAAAAAGTCCGATCTACGGCGTTGTGGCGTTTCGGCAGACCCTCGGCATACCATATATATGGCCGAAGCCCTGCCGAACCACCACGCCTCGGAGTCTCACTATGTTCGCTTACCTGTATATCGAACTTTTCGCAGTCTTCGCTTAGCTGACTTAGCCATCTTTAGTTAGTAATGGACTTTTTACGAGTCCATCATTTATTACACCCATGCTGAAATAATGATCAGCCGAGCATGGAATATTACCCTGCCGGTTAACAGGCCAGAGTATTCTCCGAAGCATGTACCCCATCATTGGTTAACATAATATCAGGACAAAACAGATCAGTACCACAATCCCGGAATATGGAGCCGCCTTCCGGGGCAATAATGGCCGTTTCCAGAACATTATCCACATGATCCACAAGCTCAATACACAGGCTGCTAATCACCTTTTCCGGCACATCCCGCAGATTACGTTCGTTCTCCTTAGGCACCAGGACATGGGTAATATTAGCCCGCCTGGCGGCTAATAATTTCTCGGTCAGCCCGCCTATGGGCAGCACCCTGCCCCGCAGGGTAATCTCGCCGGTCATGGCCAGATCCCGCCGCACCGGCAAATACAAGAGGGCTGAGACGATAGAGGTGGCAATGGTAATACCAGCCGAGGGGCCGTCCTTGGGAATTGCCCCCTCGGGAACATGAATATGAATATCAATCTTTTCGTAAAAATCGCTGGCAATCCCCAGACGGTTGGCCCGGGAACGGACATAGCTCAATGCCGCCTGGGCCGATTCCTGCATCACGTCTCCCAGCTTACCGGTAATCAGGAGTTTACCACTGCCTGGCAGAAGGACGGTCTCAATCTGCAGAATCTCACCGCCCACCTCCGTCCAGGCCAGACCAGTGGTGAGGCCTACGGCATCCTGCTCCTCGGCAACCCCAAAGCGGTATTTGGCAGTACCGAGGTATTTCCCTACTCCACGAGCGGTAACCCGGTAACGTAATTGCTTCTTCTCCTCACTAAGCCGCCGCCTGGCGATTTTACGATAAATACCGGCAATGGCACGTTCCAGATTCCGAACTCCGGCCTCGCGGGTATAACGACGGATAATCTCTAAAATACTATCGCTGTTAAAAACCACCTCACCTTTATTAAAACCATTTTCCGCCCTTTGTTTAGGAACCAGAAATCCCTGGGCAATGGCCATTTTATCCTCCTCGGTATAACCCTCCAGGGCAATAATTTCCATTCTATCCTGTAAAGGGGCGGGAATGGAATGCAGAGAATTGGCAGTGGTAATAAAAAAGATGTCGGAAAGGTCGTAATCCAGATCAAGAAAATGATCGTTAAAGGCCGTATTCTGCTCCGAATCCAAGACCTCAAGAAGAGCAGAGGCTGGATCTCCCCGGAAATCGGTGCTCATCTTATCTACCTCATCGAGACAAAATACCGGGTTATTAACCTTTACCTTGCGCAGAGCCTGGATGATCCGCCCCGGCATAGCCCCGATATAGGTACGCCGATGGCCTCTGATCTCCGCCTCATCCCGGACACCACCGAGAGAGATGCGGACGAATTCCCGGTTCATGGCCCTGGCCACCGATTTGCACAGAGATGTCTTACCCACCCCGGGCGGGCCGACAAGGCAGAGAATGGGGCCGTGGAGCTTATCCACCTGGGTCTGAACCGCCAGATACTCCAGAATCCGTTCCTTGGGCTTGCGCAGCCCGTAGTGATCCTCATCCAACACCTTTTCGGCCTGATTAATATCAAGCTCAGACTCACTTTTATCCTGCCAGGGCAGGTTCAGGATACAATCCAGATAGTTTCGCACCACCGTGGCCTCGGCGGATGAGGGGGGCATGGGCTTTAACTTTTTCAACTCCTGCTCCGCTTTCTCCCGCGCCACAGCCGGCATATTCTTGTTTTTTATGCGCCGGGCCAGGTCATCAAGCTCGGCGCCATGTTCATCATTATCCTGCCCTATTTCCTTTTTTATTACCTTTATCTGCTCAGTGAGATAATAGTCACGCTGGGTCTTGGCCAGTTTTTTCCTG
>JAJRZN010000198.1 GCA_024275235.1 Deltaproteobacteria bacterium | reverse complement strand
CGATGGCGGCTAACAGCAGAAGTGTGAGGTAACGTAATTTTATCATTTTAACTGTCTGTAATAATAGAGTTTATGGTGCGGAAGCAGGTTCGGGTGCAGGATGCGGATGATATCGGCTAAGATCACATCCGGCCGCATGATACCGGATTCCCAGAAATCATTGCCCCCTGCCGCGTTTACCCGCCTGTTATTGTTAAACAGCTTCCCGGCCCGTAAAGAGGCGAAGTCAGCCAGCCTCGGGGCGGCGCTGCGGGCCTGGGTCAGTGAGGTCCAGACCCCGGTGTTCAGCCAGAATTCCGCCTGCAGGCCGCGGTTGTAAACCAGCTCAATATCCATGGGGATACTGCCGCTTCGCTGGATGTCCCGCCATATATAGTCGCCGCCGGCATCCTGAATAAAGCGGGCGACAAAGCTGTTGCCGCCGGCTACGTACCAATGGCCGCTAAAGGGGGTGTTGGTAATAACGGTGGGGCGCTTTTTTACCTTGCGGGCCAGGGACGCGAGACGCAGATAACGACTCTCCAGGGCATTGAACAGACGTTCCGCTTCGGCCCCCTTGTTAAAGAAAAGGGCAAAGAATTTGATCCATTCAGCCCGTCCCAGAGGATGCGATTCCATGTATTCGGCGCAGACCCCCACCTTAAGCCCGGCCTCCAACAGTTTGGGATGGGCGTCACGGAAGCCGCCGGTGGCGTAGGTGAAAATAATATCCGGTTTCAGATCAAGAACATCCTCCACCCGCAGGTTAGGCCCTCGGCCCACGTTCTTGATTTTACCAGCCCGGGCCGCCCGGCGGATGGTTTTGGAGTATACGCGCGCAAGGTCGCTGAAGCCCTTGAGTTTATCCACCAGACCCAGCTGTTCGATAAAGGCGAGATAGGTGGGGGAAAGCACCACCATGCGCCGCACCGGCACCTCCACCACCTGATAACCTTTGTAACCCGCCGGGGTGGCAGTGCCTCTGGGCTTCAGCAGGTAATGGAAGTCTTCTCCGGCATCACGCCAGGGGTTTGATACTGTAATCAGGACGACCTTACCCCGGTAACTCACCTGGAAATTATGACTGTAGCGAATATGCACCTCAGCCGTGGCCCGGCAGCTTGTCCAGGGCAGGATAAGCATAAAAAACGCCGCCAGCAGGCAGATTACTTTTTGTCTGTTCCGGGTTATGTCCATAGGCGTTCCTTCATGGCTTTTTTTTGGGCCGCGATTTTTTGCTGCCAGATGTCAAGGCCGCGCCAGGTAAATTCAAAAACCACGTAACTTGGCGATATCAGATCGAAAAGGCCGCCGATGGCCGGATTGGTGAAGGGCTCGTGTGGATCAATCCGCGCCACATGCCTTCTCGCCGCTGCCAGCTGCTGCCAGAATGTGCCGCCGTCTTCGGGGCCAGCCGTTTGTCTGCTTTTCCTGATATATTTCCCGCTCAGGCTGCAGGTAAGATGAACGGCTTTGATTTCTTTGTTTAAGCTGCCCATGTTCTTTACCCGCTTAAGCAGATATTTTATACCTTCCGTTTCTTTTTCAAAGCCGCCCCCGCTGTTCAGCAGATGACCGGTATCAAGGACAATCCCGCAACGCTCATGCTTGACCCGCCGGCGTAGATATTCATATTCCGCCCCCGTTTGCAGCCGGAAACTGCCCGGCCACCAGAGATTTTCAAAGAGGAGGAGTCCCTGGTAAGGGCTGCGGGCCAGGGCTTCGTTGATGATTTCGGCGCACATATCCAGAGTCTCCTGCCAGGGCCAGGGGAACCGCCAGCTATAGATATAGTCAAGTTCGCATTGCACCGGGTGAAAGACCGTGTACTTGCAGCCGAGTTGGTGAGCCAGCTCGAACTGACGCGCGTAGGCGTCAATAATACATTGGCGGTCTGTACCGCCGTAAAAGCGCTGGACATCGGCCATGGAGCCGAACATCTCCCGCAGGCCCTGCCTGTCGTTTTGCCAGATGCGGCGCAGGAAGATAAAGAAGCGCAGGTGGATGCCGTGAATCAGCTCCGGGGGAATACGGGTAAAGGGATAGTTGCCCACCGGCAGTAACTCGAAACCGTCAAACTGCCATTTACGCATAAAATCCGCCACCCGGCTCCAATCATCGCCAAAGAGCTCTAATTCTCCGGGGTGGGTGGAAAAATTAAGCAGTCGTTTAATGTTCATGGCACCTTTTCTTCGCAGAACGGTCAGTTAAATTCAAAATTCAATGCCTTTCTGAGCCTTTATGCCTTGCTTATATGGGTGTTTTACCGCCTTCATTTCCGTCACCAGATCAGCGAGTTCCAGCAGTTTGGGGTCGGCATCCCGGCCGGTTATGACAATATGCAGATCCCTGGGCTTGTCGTTTAGAACCCGCAAAACCTCTTCCCGGTCGATCATGTCATAAGAGAGCAGATAGGTGAATTCATCCAGCACCACCATCTGATAGCGGCCGGAGAAGATGGCCTCTTTGGCCTTTTCCCAGGCGGAACGGGCCGCCTCCCGGTCTTTGTCAAGATCATCCGATTTCCAGGTAAACCCCCGGCCCAGAACGTGAAAATCAATATTCTCGGGGAAACGGGCAATTGCCTCCATTTCCCCGTATTTCCAGGAGCCTTTGATGAACTGGATAAAGCAGACCTTGAAGCCGTGGCCCACAGCCCGCATGGTGATACCGATGGCCGCGGTAGTCTTGCCCTTGCCGTGACCGGTAAAGACCAGAATTAGTCCCTTTTTTGTCTTGCTTTTTTCACTTTGAGTCATTTATTGATCCTCCATTTGAGATGTCATTTATCCGCTGCCATTTGCCAGTTGCGGCTGTGAAACATTATGGTGTGAATGTAGAGAATGTGGATAGTCGGGTTTATGTCTCGTCTTTATCTGTTGGCGCCGGGTCGCCGCTGTCGGGCCACTTGTCGGCAAAGCCCAGGGCCAGGCTCTGCCAGCAAAGCTCCAGAAAATGTTTTTTACTGTTGGGATATGCCGCCTGACTCAGTATTTCCCGGTATCGCGCCATCTTGTCATAGCGGCCGCTCACGGCGCAGGCCGTCTGGGCCGCGGCTGCTCCCATGATTTCATGCCAGCATGAAGAGGGCAGGATGCCCCAGGAAAATTTATCCCGGATATGCGCCATGCCTGCTACGGCCGCCACCGTTAGCGGATCACGAATTATACCCGAAAAATTGTCCGTCAGCAGAGCGGCCTGTTTTGCCTCCAGGTGGCGGGTAATGCCGTCCCGCATGGAAGCCTTGGTGCAGCCAAAGCGCTCTAAGTGAATCTTGACGGAGCATTGGCCCATGGGGGTAAGGCGGTTTTGCTTTGCCAGTGTTTCCTTAACAGCCTCTTTAACTGCCCGGCCGATTAATTCACCCAGCTTGCCGTGCTTACCGGCCCAGGTCAGCCGAAAGCCTTCCCGGTCGGGGGCGGCGGCAATTATCTGATCAGTGCCGGTGCCGGTGGCCAGGCCGTCTGAATAGCGGGAGTTCACCGCCAGCTCCTGCAGGGCCGCGCTCTTGGCCTCGGTGGCGGTTATAATTGTTCTGACCAGGGCCGCCTCGGTGAGCGGACGGCTGATAAAAAGCATTATATTGATGGTACCGGGGCCGGGGATTCCGCGGGCCGGCGGCAGTTTCTCAAAGCCGTCCTGATTTTCCATAACCGAGGCTGGATCACCGGCCCGACCGGCGTTGGTCTCCACGCCGCCGGTGACCACGGCCGTCACCTCCAGTTCTCTGAATTTTTTAGTAACAAAGGCGGCGTGGTGCATATTGGCGGCTGTGCCCATGGCGGCGCATTTCGCCGCCGGCAGGCCGTGGGGCTCACAGATTGTTTTTTGACAGGCCTGAGGTGAGAGCCGGAAAAAGCGGCGATTATGTTTGGCTGGCTCACAACTCTGGTAGTTCAAAACGTATTCAATATCCCGCCGCAGGCCGCCGGCAGCCCGGCAGGTCGACAGCACCATATGGGGCTCAAGAAAACGGCCGTAGATGATTTTGTCTCCGCAGTGTAATTCAACACCGTTATAACAGGTATCAAGGTGCATGGATATTTAGCTCACTTTGCCGCCTGCGGGGGTAACACTCCGGGGCAGCTTGAAAAGTATGAAAAAGGGCAAAAAAAATCCCCGGACCAATAAATGGTTCGGGGATTCCCTGATTTTTCCACGAATAAGAGCCATGCCCTTTGTCCTCGAGGGCGGCTTCTCTGACCGTGCCTTTTCTCCAGCGCAGTCTGCTCAGCTTCGGACAGGTATTCTGACTTCCGGTTCAATCTGCCTGCCGCGTCTTCCCATTCACGACGACGGCGCTGTGTTACAGCGCTGCCTGAACAGTGACATTAATGCGGCATTCGTCCCCGGTTACAGCGGCGGGCCCGTCCCGGAATTACACCGGGTTCCCTTTTATGCTCAAACTTGAGCATCCGAATACCTGAAAGCAAAGCATAAATTCATTGAAAAATCAAGTGGTATATAAGGTTTAAAAGAGGATTTGCGTCCTGGAAATTTGATGTGTAACAGCGGTATTATCTGGATGTGGGGGAAGAGCGAATTTCTGTCCTTAACTTTTATTTAATGAGATAAGCCGTCAAAATTATCCGGAAACACGGAATCAAATTCCGTGTTTCCGGATAATTGTTTTTGCTTATAGCATAATGAAATTATAGTAGAAATACAATTTAT
>JAJRZN010000197.1 GCA_024275235.1 Deltaproteobacteria bacterium | reverse complement strand
GTTGATATCGGCACCTATGTCAAGAGGGCTCAAGCCGTTGTCAACAGTAAGGTAAAAATGCCGGCCGGTTATTCCTTAGTCTGGAGCGGCCAGTATGAGTATATGCAGGCCGCCCGGGCCAAGTTGCTGCTGGTGGTGCCCTTCACCCTGCTGATAATATTCATCATTATCTATCTCAGTACCAAGTCGCTCGTCAAGACCGGTATCATATTTATTGCCCTGCCCCTCTCCCTCGTGGGCTGCTTCTGGTATCTGTATTACCTGGGGTATAATACCTCGGTGGCCGTCTGGGTGGGGGTTATCGCCCTGGGGGGAATCTCAGCCGAAACCGGGATTATCATGCTGCTCTATCTTGACCTGGCCTATAAACTCTGGCAGGATCACAACCGGATGACCACCCGCGGCGATCTTGTCCAGGCTATACATCACGGGGCGGTAAAAAGGATTCGTCCTAAAATAATGACCATTTCCGTCATTATTGCCGGTCTGCTGCCCATTATGTGGAGCCACGGAGCCGGGGCCGATGTCATGAAACGCATCGCCGCCCCCATGATCGGCGGGGTCGTCACCTCCGGGCTCATGGAGCTTCTGGTCTTTCCGGTAATCTTCTTTATCTGGCGGCAGCGAGGCCTGGTGAAGAGCTTAAGCCCCACTCTGCGGGTTTTGATTGAGGAATAAATTAAGAAATGCAACAGTTTTACCCCGGATTTTTTAAATCCGGGGTAAAACTGTTGCAGCAGACAGGCGAACAAAAAACAGAGCCAAGTATTTTGAGCTTTAATTTTATCACTTCTTGCCTTAATGTCAGGTTAGGGGGGGGGCAGACAAGGATCAGGAAACAGTCATCTCGTTTTCAGATGCCTTTATTAAACACCGAAAATTTGAAAAATTAATTCATAGTTAAAGAGATAAGCCATGACCATGAACACATTTACAGCTGTTGTGCATAAAGAAAATGAGCTCTATGTTGCCGACTGTCCAGAGGTTGGCACCGCCACCCAGGGAGAGACTTTTGAAGAGGCGGTGCTGAACCTAAAGGAGGCGACTGAGCTTTATCTGGAAGAATTTCCAGTAAAGCAAACCTTCTGCCCGATCCTCACCACCTTTGAGGTGGTTGCCCATGCCTGAACTGCCGAGAATATCAGGGTATTCAAGGATCTTGGATTTTACCAGACCAGGCAAAAAGGCAGACATGTGGTCATGCGCCGTGATGATAAGGGCTGTGTGATTCCTCAGCACAAACAGCTTGCCGTGGGGACTCTGCGAAGTGCCATCAGGCAAGCCGGTATCAGCGTGGAAGAGTTTGTTGAGGCTTATAAAAAATAAGCAGAAAAGCAGAGACAAATCTTTATTATTGACATTTGCTGCTCATGGGGGGAATAGTGTGGCCTGCTGAGCTTTTACAAGCCCCCTGCCTCTCGTTCCCACGCTCCTGCGTGGGAACGCATACGGAGTAAATAATGGGTAAAAGCCAATAAAAACAACTGCCACAGAAGCACCGAACTTATAGCTGAAGCTTAAACCCAGCCTGGGGGAATCAAGCAGGCTCAAGTGCCTTTGATACTACCGCGGCAAGATCCACAAAGCGGTATGGTTTCACCAGAGTACCGCAAAAACCATATTTCTGATAAGAGGCCATTATAGGGTCAGTGGAATAACCGCTGGAAACAATCAT
>JAJRZN010000196.1 GCA_024275235.1 Deltaproteobacteria bacterium | reverse complement strand
GATGCATGAAAAAACAAATTAAGCCCCTCAGCCTTTTAACCTCAAAAGATTATGGCCAGAAAGGTTTTACTTTGATTGAGTTGATTATGGTAATTGTTATTCTGGGTATTCTGGCCGCCGTCGCGGTTCCGAAGTATCAGAACTTAAAGACCGATGCCTCTGACGCCGCAGCCAACGGCATGTACGCCGGAGCTCGAGCGGCCTGCGCCATAAATTTCGCGAATAACATGTTACACAGTACCGGTACAAAAATTACTGATGGCGCAACATTGTTAGCGGCCATGGATAACCCCCCCGCTGACTGGGGTGTAGATTCAAGCGATTCCAATTCAATAACAGCAACAATTAGTGGAACAACTTACAAAATTACAGTAACAACAGGTGAAACAGCTACCGCAAAGGCGGTTCTCTCTCTAAAAGCTGGTAGTTAACAACTTTGTAGAATAAAAAAAAGCCCGCTTAGCTAAGCGGGCTTTTTTTTATCAATAACTATTCAACCGCACTACTTCATAACCTTCATCATATTCCACATGGGCATATAAATAGCCAGGGCCAGGAGGCCGACAATTACCCCCATCACCACAAGTAATACCGGCTCAATTAAAGAGGAGAGATTGTCAATGGAGTACCTGGTTTCCGAATCATAGAAATCGGCCACCTTATCCATCATTACACTCAAGGTGCCTGATTTTTCACCAATGGAAACCATTTGCACCACCATGGGCGGAAACATGGGATGCTTTGCCATTGAATCATAAAGATCCAGGCCATCCTTTACATCCACTTTAACCTCGTCGACAATCTCCCTGATCACCAGATTGTTTATGCTGGTAACTGAGAGATCAAGTGTTTTGATAATATCCACCCCGCTCTTGGCAAGAAGGGCAAATACCCGGCAGAATCTGGCCATATATATTTTTATGGTTAAGGAACCCATAACAGGTATTTTCAAAAAAAGATTATCTTTCAACCTGACAAAATCTTTTGATTTCAGGGCCATCTGATAGACCGCGACAATAACGAGCAATACACCGATGATTAAGAGGGTATAATTACTGAAGGCATCGCTCACCCAGATTAAAATCCTTGTCGGCAATGGCAGTTCAACTTTGGAATGCTTGAACATGGACATAAATTTCGGCACCACAAAAATCATCAGAAAGACAACCGCCCCGACAATACTGGTCATAACGATCTTGGGATACCTGGTAGCCGCCTTAATCTTTTCGGTTACCTCTTTTTCACTCTCAAAGACCTGCGATAAATACTCAAATGAAATCCCCAGCCCGCCGGACTCCTCTCCGACCTTGATAATATTCTGAAAAAGGGTGTCAAAATGCCGGGGGAATTTGGCAAAGGAGTCGCTGAGATTATCACCGGACTCAATATCATCGGCGACCTGCTGGATTATTGTTTTAAGAACGGGGTTAGTGGTCTGCATGGTGATTATTTCCAGGGCCTGTAAAACAGCAACCCCGGCATTAATCATGGTGGCAATCTGACGGCATAAAACAATTTTCTCGTCAATGGTTATTCTGCTGAACCTGCCCTTAAAAAGGGCTTTTGAACCGGCAGTGTTCAGCTGCCCGCCGCTCCCCCTGCCGTCTTTTGTAACAACAATATCTACCGGACTCATGCCATTATTAAGGAGCCATTCTTCTATCTCGTTCACCCCCCCGGCCTCTCGAACTCCGCTGACAGTCCGGCCCTTATTATCGATGGCCTCAAACTTAAAATTCGGCATAATCTAATCTTTATCCTCTATGGAAAGTCGGTATATCTCTTCCGGAGAGGTAATACCGGCCAGCATCGCCTTAACCGCTGACTGATGTAAAGTCACGAGTCCATCGGCCTGAGCCTGACGAGTTATCTCACCGGTTGAAACTCTGTTCATAATCAGGTCTTCAAGTTTAGTGGAAATAGCCAATACCTCGTAAATCGCGATTCTGCCCTTATAACCGAGATGCTCACATTTCGAGCATCTACCAGGGCCATACAGGGTCACAGGATGATCCGGCGCTACACCTAAATCCTCCAGGATCTTAGCGGTATATTTTATCTCCTGACGACAATCAGGGCATAAGCGGCGAATTAAGCGCTGGGCCAGAATCAAACCAACCGCCGAGGTAATTAAAAACGGCGGTATACCCATTTCCACCAGCCGGGAGATAGCGCCGCTGGCATTATTGGTATGCAGGGTTGATAACACCAGGTGACCGGTCAGGGCGGCTTGAATAGCTATTTCCGCGGTTTCTTCATCCCGAATTTCACCGATCATCACCACATCCGGGTCCTGGCGCAAAATAGAACGCAGGGCCGAGGCGAATGACAGCCCGGCTTTGGTGTTCGTCTGCACCTGGTTTACCCCGATCAGCTCATATTCAACCGGGTCTTCAACCGTGACAATATTTTTATCAATCGAGTTGATTAAGTTAAGAGCCCCATAGAGAGTGGTAGTTTTGCCGCTGCCGGTGGGCCCGGTAACCAGAATGATTTCATGGGGATTAAAGAGATGTTTTTCGAATAATTCCTGTTGCTTTTTCTCAAAGCCCAGATCTTTCAGATTCACATTCACCCTGGCCTTGTCTAAGAGCCGCAGAACTATTTTTTCGCCGCGGTTCAAGGGCAGAGTTGAGACACGAACATCAAATGAATGGCCCAGAATCGGCAGCTCGAATCTACCGTACTGCGGCTTACGGCGTTCACCGATATCGAGCATGGACATGATTTTAATGCGCGAAATAATCGCCGGCAGCATGGCAATGGGATATTTTTTGGCGACCCGCAGAATACCGTCTATCCGGAAGCGGAACCTCAGCATATCGCCATTTGGTTCTATATGAATGTCACTGACCTCCCTTTTGACTGCCTGCAGCAATATACTGTTGACGATTTCCACAACTTCAGAATCGGGGGGAGCGTCTTCCTCCTCAGGTTCATCCACCGCGGAGGCAGGGGAATTTATTGATAAATAATACTTATCAATCATCGCCTCGATACGGCTTTCCACGGCAACACAAAGAACCACCCTGCCCTTAATGATTTTTGAAACCTCGTCCACCGCGAAAATATTTAAGGGATCAGAAAAGGCCACGAGAACCTCACCTGGTCGTTTCCCCAGGGCAATTAATTTGTGTTTTCGGGCAATAAGCTCCGGAATTAAAATAACCGCTTCCGGGTCAATGGATATCTTATCAAAATCCACATATGGGAAACCAAGCTGGCGGGCAATGGTCTTGGCAATAGTCAGTTCATCAACAATACCGAGATCTTTAAGACTTTGACCTAACTTTACATTATTTTCTTCACCATACCGCAGACCTTCTTCAAGCTGGGCCGGAGTAACCAGACCGCAGTCAACAAGAATATCGCCAAATCTTTTGCGTTTCGATTGTCGCATTTGTCGCATTAGTGTTATATATTGTTAAGTTGATAAGAATTTACGCGGGTAACTTCCATATAAAAAATTAATGGACTCGATATTCAACATCGTAGTCTATCGCTTACCTCGACATTCTATTCAATTCGTCAAAAATCCAAGGCGGTAGAATATTACAGCAGCAACACCAACCGCCAGAAGCAGGATTAATTTGTATTTTCCCCGAAACAGAGAACTACGATCCCTTCTTTCCAGAAAATCAACGGCATCATACATACATTTAGGGGTTATTTCCCGGCTCTGATCAGCACAGGCCGCCAGCAGAGCCCTGTTCATCAGCCAGTTAATTAATCGCGGTACACCTTTGCTGTACCGCCACAGGATATTACTGGTTGACCTGCTCAATCTCAGGTCAGAGCGCCCGGCCTGACTTAAACGATAATGGACATATTGAATCATCTCTTTTTTTGAAAGGGGGGCAAGCTCTTCGATGATAGTCACCCGCTGCAGGAGCTGGCGCAGGTCTGGCTGCTCAATCAAGGTGAGGAGTTCCGGCTGGCCCACCAGAATTATCTGAATAAATTTCTGTTTATCAGATTCAAAATTTGATAACAACCGCAGCTGTTCGAGACTTTCCGGGTAGAGATCCTGGGCCTCATCAACTATTATGATCAGCCTTTTATTGCTCTGGGACAGTTTAAACAGATGATCGTTAAGGGCGGCAAGCAGACCATCAATACTTTCATCCGTATTCCCGCTGCGCAGACCAATATCCCGCAGAATAGCCAATACCAGCTCCCTTGGCGACAGCAGGGGGGAGAACACCAGGGCGATTTCATACTTTTCAGCCAATTTGGTGGTCAGGTGTTTCAG
>JAJRZN010000195.1 GCA_024275235.1 Deltaproteobacteria bacterium | reverse complement strand
TGGTGCCCTCGGCGTGTCTGCTCTCGATAAAACCCAGCATGAGTTCATTAACCCGCACCGTGGGGGCGGCCTGCCGGGCCCAGGTCTCGGTAAAAGAGGACACCGCCCGATTGGCGGCGGCATAGGCGTCATTAAAAATCAGGCCAGCCGGCCCCGCCCGGCCAGTCAGCCCGGCGATGGAAGAGATGTTAACCACCACCCCCTGAGCGCTCTTTTTCAGAAGGGGCAGGGTCTCCTGAAAGACCAGCCATTTGGCCCGGAGGGTAGTAGCCATTTCCAATTCCCATTGCTCCGGGGTATAGGGGCCATGAACTATGGGCATACCGCCCCGCTCTATATTATTAATTAAAATATTTAGACAGCCATACTCTGATTTAATCCGAGCCGCCAGCTCCCGCACCTCCACCTCCTGCCGCAGATCAGCCCGCATGGTCAGATGATGCCCCTCAAGAGCCTCGAACCGGCGGACAAGTTCTCCGCAGTCATGGGGCCAGTCATAATAAGGGGCGATAATATTAACTCCTTCTCCAGCCAGGGTCAGAGCAATATCACGGCCTATCCCCCGGGCGGCGCCGAGGACCAAAGCACTTTTACCGGCAAGTTTAACGGCCTCCATTTTTTTATCCAGCGTCGGCTATTTTCAAAACAAGTTTCAGGCCCGGATGAATGAGATTATCCTTCAGATTATTCCAGCGCTTAATACTATCGGCCTGAGTATTAAATTTTCGGGCGATTGTCCACAGACTGTCACCACCCCGTACCTGATAATATATATTCCCCTGCTCCGCCGCCGAGCCGCCGGGATAAATAAGCAGCATTCGACCGGCCCGAATTTTATTGACACTATGCAGACCGTTCCAGGCCGCAATCCGCTGCGGAGTGACATGGTAGCGCCGGGCGATTTTGGCCAGAGTTTCGCCCCCTCTTACCCGATGTTTCAGGGGCTTACCATTCCCGCGCCCGGCCAGCCGCCACTTGTACTCCCGTTTGGAAAGCAGAGTATAACGAGTCGTGGTTACAGGTATGCGCAGGTATCGGCCCAGGCGCAGTTTGGCTTTGCGCAGATTATTAGCCCGCAGCAAAGTCATTTTACTTATTTTATAAAAACGACAGATACGACCGATAGTGTCATGCCGTCTCACGATATGGGTTTTATAACGGGTTTTGGTGGAGGCATAGACGCGCGGCAGATTCTGCCGCAATTCAGCCGCCTTGCCAGGCGGCACCCGGATCTCATAACTGCCGGGAGCAGGCGGACTGATGCCGCGCCGCAGAAAACGGTTCAGCTGCCGCACGACCTTAAAGTTCACTCCGCAGGCCAGAGCCACGGCCCTTAATGAGGTATAAGGCGGTACATAGGCCTCTTCAAATTGCAGAGGCTTATCGTAAACGATGCCCTTAAAACCATATTTAGCCGGGTTCTTAGAGACAATAATCGCGGCAATCAGTTTGGGGACATAGCGTTTGGTTTCCGCCTTAAGATAACGATGGCGGGCCAATTCCCAAAAGTTGTTACTGTGATAACGCCGGATGGCCCTCTGGATCTTGCCCTCACCCGCGTTATAAGCCGCCACCGCCAGGGGCCATGAATCAAACTGGCCATAAAGCGCCTGTAAATAACGAATGGCCGCCTCGGTGGATTTTACAGGATCACGACGTTCATCGACATAGCTGTTGACCGTCAGGCCATAATTTATGGCCGTACGACGCATAAACTGCCACAGTCCCACCGCCCTGGCCCGGGAATAGGCAGTCAGGGTATAGCCACTTTCAATCATGGGCAGATAGGCAAGATCGGTGGGCATTCCAGCCTTCACCAGCTTCGCCTTGATCATGGTTAGATAGCGGCCGGAACGTTTAAGCCAGCGCCGGGAAGACGCCCGGTGCTGATGCTGAAAATAGTCGAGGTAATAGCGCACCTGGGGATTGATGACAACCGGGAAATCATAGAAATTTTGTTCCTTCAGGGCCACCGGTTTAGAGGCGGATTTATCATCCTCCACGGCCAGCTTCTCAATGGCCTTAACCTCCTGCGCTTCAGTCTGTTCCGGCTCGGGCGGAGATAATTCTTCCTGAATATCGGCAGTTTGACGGTTGGCGCTATGATCATCGGCCTCCACCACGGCCCTGGGCGGGTTATTGCCTTGCTCATACTCCGCGGTGGACGGATTAGAAGTGGTCATCATCGGTTGCTGGACAGAGCAGGCGTATAATGGCAGAAGGACAATTATGAGTAATGCCCTCAGGGGATATTTTTTTATAGACATATAATTTTTCCGGAATTTTAACAGACTGATAAGCCCCGGACAACATCCGCCTTTTGTCGACGTTCTGTCAACCAGCAAATTTTTTATCAACCGGGGAATCAAGCATTGGAGGATCCTGTAAACAGGAGACTATTTTTTTCTCTTAATAAAATTTTTACATGACAATTACCATAAACGCAATTAAAAAGGTGGCAAGCCCCGAAATGTTTGCCTTTTTAACTCATCAAAGAATAAGTGGGTAACTTCTATTTTTCCATGCTGAAAAAACTCTTTAAAACCTTTTTGATTATTGCCGCGCTCACCGGTATCGGTGCCGGGATATCCCTTTACTGGCTCATCGTCGTCCATCCCGGCAATGCCATAAAAGCCGCCAATCTCCGGAAGGTGCTGGCCATCGAATCACCGGTGTTTTATAACGATGAAGAGCACAAGGTGGGCGTGTTTTTTCATACTGATCATCGCCAATACCTCACCTATTCCCAGATTCCTTTAAGTTTTGTTAAGGCCATTGTCGCGGCCGAAGATCATAACTTTTTTTACCATCACGGAGTAGATTACCCCGGCATCCTCCGTGCCCTGATCGCTGATATAAGGGCCGGCCATATTGTCCAGGGCGGCAGTACCCTGACCCAGCAGGCCGCCAAAAATCTTTTTAAACGCCATGGTCGTTCCATAACCGGAAAGCTGAAAGAACTGCTCTACGCCTGGCGGCTTGAATATCATTATTCCAAGGCCAAGATCCTGGAATTCTACGCCAATCAGTTTTACGTCAGCGGTAATGGCCGGGGGCTTGGGGTAGCCGCCAAATATTATTTTGACAAACGGCCATCCGATCTCTCCCTTATCGAAAGCGCCTTTATAGCCGGCAGCGTCAAACGGCCCAATTACTACAACCCCTTTATCAAGCACAATCCTCAGGCAGTGGCGGCGGCCCGCCGGCGGGCCAGAATCCGCACCGCTTACGTGCTGAAACAGATGTATAATATGCACGTCATAAGCCGCAGCCAATATCAGCATAATATCGGCCGAGATATCCCCTTCAAACAGGGACGGACATCATATACCTTTAACACGGTGATGGATATGGTCAAAGATGCCCTGACCGCACCGGAGGTGGAAGAGACCCTGATCAATCAGGGGATTGACAATATATCGACCTCAGGCATCAAAATATTTACCACCGTCAACCGCGGTCTTGAAAATTTTTCTCTCGATGCCCTGCGCCGGGAATTATCACGCCTGTCCGTGCGCCTGCGCGGTTATGACGCCGGTAAACTGCGTAAAAAATACACCTTGCTAACCAAAAAACAAGGGCAGATTAAATTCAGTCCAGGGGCCTTTCTCTTCGGCACAATCAGCGCCATTGACCGCCATAACAGCACCATTAAAGTTGACTTCCCCCGCCGTGGGCAAGCAGACAGACACGGCCTGATCGACCGGCAGGGCCTGATGCCGTTAGTCACAAACCTCACGAAATTCAACCACCAGCGCTGGTCGACGGCCGGTAAAAAGGAGGCGCTTAAATTTCTCAACACCCTCCGCCCCGGTGATCCGGTTTACGTCCGGATTCGGGATATAGATACCATAAACGGTACGGTTTATCTGTCCCTGGAAAAATATCCTGATCTGCAGGGCGGGATTATAATCTTAAAGGATGGAACCATCAGAGCCATGATCGGCGGCAGCGAAAACCGCTTCTTCAACCGGGCCACCCGGGCCCGCCGCCTCATGGGTTCGGAGAGCAAACCACTGCTCTATACCGCCGCCCTGCAGTTAGGCTGGAACACCGCCGATCTCCTGAATAATGAACGCAACGCCTTTGTCTTCCGCAATCAGGTCTACATCCCCAAGCCGGATCACAAAAGCCCTTACAGTTGGGTATCCATGAACTGGGCTGGAACAAAATCGGAGAATGTGGCCTCGGTCTGGCTGCTCTATCACCTCTGCGACCGCCTCTCCCCCCTGCAGTTCAAGGATATATTGAACGGTATTAATCTAAGCCGCGGCCCCGAAGAGTCCTACCAGGAATACCGCAGCCGTATCCGGGATCATGAAGGCATCATGGTCAACGATGAGGCCCTGCGGGGTCTGGCCTTCCAACGGGCAGTAAGAACTATGGAGCCTGACCTTCTTTTTGCCGGCAGAAACAAAGACTACGGCATCCTCCGTCAGCTGCATTATTCACTTAAAAACCTGGTACCGAAAAAACATGAAAAGGCCTATGAGAACGAGGTACGCCGCAATATACTGCGCCATTCATACCTGCGTCAGAAAGAGATATATTCAGGGCTTATGGCCCTGCGGGAACAGGTTGAGCGGACAGGTTCCGGCAACTCATGGCTTAATCCTGATTTGTACCCCGCCTTAAAGGAGGGCTTTCGGCTCTATTACAATCCGGCTCAAAAGCAATACGATTTCAGCCACAAGTCCCCCGGCTCCGGCTGGCAGCGGCTTAATACGGCAGGAGTCACTGAGAAATGGCTGGAAGACGGCCGGGATGCCGCTTTCTGGGACAATATAAGATTAGACGGCCTGTTGTCGGCCGCCAGCTTTAAACAATTAAAGGACGATCTTGAAGCGCAATTTGCGAGTTTAAAAAAATTACCGCCTTACGGCCCTGAGATTCTTTATCAATTACGCGACTTCAGGGTGCTGGCCGGTCTTAAATATCTAATCGCCCTCTGCCACCAGATGGGCATCAAAAGCAATCTGCAGCCGGTGCTGTCATTCCCCCTGGGCTCAAATGTCACCACCACCCTTGATATGGCCAGGGCCTATGAGAGCATTATAACCGGCTACAGTTACCACACCGGCCGCCAGGGCAGCGCTGAATCCCTGATGCTCATTAAACGAATTGAGAATTCCGATGGCGATGTAATCTACACCCCGGCTCACAGCAGAAAAAGAATCATCGATCCCCAGACCTCACTGGCAATATCCGACATCCTGCGTCATGTAGTGCGTTATGGCACCGGACGTTACGCCTACGACCATATAAAACTGAGCAGTATGGACACCAACCGCGGCAAAATGCTGGCTGATCTTGACCTCCATCTGCCCCTGTTGGGCAAAACCGGGACCGCCAATGATTTCCGCAACGCCGCCTTTGTCGGTTATGTCCCCGGCTTAGGCGCCAGACATAAGGCCCTCAGCCTTAAAGACGGCACCACAATAGCCGTCTATACCGGTTTTGACAATAATCTGCCCATGGTGCGCCACTCCAGCCATATGACCGGCTCCCAAGCCGCCCTTCCCCTCTGGTCACTACTCGCCGCTCACCAGTTAAGCACAATTGCCGACAAGGTTGATCTTGGTGCCCTGTTCTTTGCCGGAGCCAGAGAAATACCCCTTATTTACCCGGATCTGGGCCAGATTCACATCTCCACGGCGGCAGGTAATAAAATAATGGCCTCTGGCGATGAGGTTCTGCAGCCCTATAGCTATGATGACAGCGGTAAAACTAAAATTGGCCCGGACATGGTAAGTTTTGGAACCATCAACCCCTCCGGCCAGGTTCACCTGAACAGATATTTCAGACCATTCTGGAGAAACGCCGATGATAAAACACAATAAAATACTAAATTGGTTTGCTGCCGGCCTGGCCTTGTTAATCAGCGGCTGCGCCTCAATGCCGAATTTTCCCGTCTTTAGCTCAAAACCGCCGGTTGCCGCTCAGCCAACCAGCCCCCGCCCCGCCGCTGCGGTACCAGAGGAGTCTAAAAGCACAATCTCCGCTCCACCACCTACCGAGAGTCCCTTCCCGACTCCCAAAGAGACTAATATCCAACCAGCCGGCAAACCGGCGCCCAGTAGCAACCAATTACAAAAACAAAAGACCGAATCCGCTGAAGCCGGCTTTTCAAGCGCCGCTGAGTCCCAGCCCATGATACTTAAATTCAACCAGGAGCGTCTCAAGTGGTATCAAGTAAAATTCAGGGCATGGCAGCAATTACATGCCGACCTTACCGAAACCATGCTGATGCCGATACCACCGGAGGTTAATGCTTGCCTGAACAAAGCAGCCGCTTTGCTTAGAGACTACAAGACGACAGCAGCCAACCAACCGGAAGCTGCCCCCTCAGCCAACGAGTTATATCGTCTTGATATTGATTACTCAGCCTCTGACTGTGAGCGGATAAGGGCTGAAACCGCTGAGAATCTCAAAGCTGGAATTAAAAAATGGCAGCAGACAGCCATTAAAGAGGCCGAATCCCGGGTACGGGGTTACCTGCGCCAGGGCCATCCGCTGCAAGCCGTTCAGGCCTATAATGACTTCATTAATCTCTACGGTTCCAAAGCGGTGAGCCCCGATTTATCCAAGGCTTACGAACTGGCTCTCAAGCGGCTGGGCCGATTCAGAGAAGCCGCCGCTCTCCTCTCTGAATCCGGCAGGAAAAGAGGGATAAAGGATGAAATCAGCCGCGCCGACCTTTTAATGGCCGCCGGCAGCGACCAGGAGGCCAAAACACTCTATAATGATTTGGGCCAAAAATTCGCCCAAACCCTTAAATATCAGGAGTGGGCCAAAAATCAGTTAGCTATAATTAGCCAAGACCGGAATTCAGACCTCTTTCCAATATATATTAAATTATTAGGGGCTTATTATCGCGCCGACGCCCACCCAACGACAAAGGATTTAAAGGGTGAACTGGCCCGGATCCAGGCGGATGGCAGCAACGCCATGCGGGCCAACGCGGACTTCATGGCAAAGAAGATTGCAGCCATAACTGCCCAATGGCGGCAAAGACAATTAAACAGCCTTGATGAGCTGCTGGCAGACGGCGAATTTATCAAGGCCGGGCTTCTGCTCGACCAGCTCAGTCCTCTGCTGTCAGCCGAGGAGATAACCAACCAGCGCCAGAGAATAAAAGAGGCCGCGGATAACGCCAGACAGCAACAGATTATAGAGCAAAAAAGGCAAACAGATAAAGCGTGGCGGCAGGCTCTTGATCTTCTTGACCGCCAGAAATACAAGGCTGCCATCACC
This sequence comes from Deltaproteobacteria bacterium, assembly GCA_024275235.1. GTDB lineage: Bacteria > Desulfobacterota > Desulfobulbia > Desulfobulbales > VMSU01 > JAADIV01. The sequence goes on along the minus strand of JAJRZN010000195.1, from coordinate 7,391 downwards.
TCCTTCAGGGGGCTGTTAAATACGACCTATGGGACAGAGGCCCGGAAGAAATTAACCGTTGCCTCTAATATGGCGGCAGGAGCCATGCGCCGCGAGGCCGCCTCCCTGTTTCTTAAAGCCGGGAGAAGCTCCGATCCACTGACCGTGGAAAAATTGATGCTCCAGGCCAGAGACCTGTTACGCCAGGCCATAGCGGAATACCCGAACGTAAAAATTATTGATAAAATCAAACAAAATCTGCAGGCCTTAGACAAACAACTTAATAAATTTTCGCAGCATCAATAAAAAACTTGCCAAAAGGGCCAAAAATTTTGCAAACTAATAAATGATGGCTTTTACAGGGGGAGAACATCTCCAGCAAACAGGAATGCCATAATATGTTGTAATTATTAGCTTGAAGGGGTTGTTGTTCTACCCCGTCCACAATATTGGAGTGAATAATGGCTGAAGAAGTAAATACATTCGACAAGCTGCTTAATGACCTGGCCCTTAAAATCATGATGGTTGATCCCGGCGACCTGTCGGTAGTGGGCGATCTTATTCTGGATTTGGAGAATTTAGACAGCACTCCCGACATTACCGCCAAATTCCCCAATCTCAAGCAAATGGCCCTTGATTTACGGGTGGCGCTGGGCAAAATTGTCATGACGGATATTGATGACAGTGCCGAAAATTTTGATATTGTCGGCCAATGCATCGGCCTGATGGAGGAGGTCTACCGTAAAGACGACAATGACCCGGAGAGCCTGGCCTCCTTTAACAACTTATTATCAACCCTGAGCTCTTCCTCGACAGCACCCGAAAATTTAAAGGATTCACCGTCTGAAGAACAGACAGACAATCCCCCCGCTCAATCACCAGCCCCAGCCGACAGCACCCCGGCAACCGAAGCACCGGATAAGCCGGTTATCCTTGACACCAAGCCGGAATCTCTCGATTTCATGGAGGATATGGAACTTTTAAGCGGCTTCATTGAAGAGACCAGGGAGCACTTGGATTCCATTGAGGTAAATATACTTGATCTCGAAGATAATCCCGGCGACATGGAGATAATCAATAATATTTTCCGGCCGTTTCATACCATCAAAGGCGTATCCGGCTTTCTTAATCTCACTAATATCCAGGCCCTGGCCCACAGTACCGAGAATCTCCTTGACGATGTCCGCAATAATATCAGGGCCATGGACGAGAGTGTAATCGAAGTAGTCTTAAAGGTCGGGGATTGTCTGAAACTCATGATCGACAACCTGCAGGATACCATCGATAATGGTGCCGAATCCTACAAAAACTATGACATAGCCAATTATATACGCTGGGTAAAAGGGGTTCAGGGGGCAGAAACGACTACAGAACCGGCAACAGCAACCCCGGCCGCGGATTCTGCCGCTCCAGCTCAAGCCCAGGAGTCCGCGCCATCCGCCGTGACACCGCCGCCGACCACAGCTCCGCCGTCCTCCCCGCCACCAAAATCATCTCCAGCCCCGCCCGCTCCCCCCAACACGGCGGCCAAACCCAAAACCAAGGCCAAAAAAGTGGGGGCCACCATCAAGGTGGACGTGGACAAACTCGACGGCCTGGTAAACGCCGTGGGCGAACTGGTTATCATGCAGACCATGGTGAGAGCCAATCCCCATATAACGGCCATCGCCGATCCAAAATTAAACAAAGATTTCGGTCAGTTATTCCGGATTACCAGCGAGTTGCAGAAAACCTCCATGTCCATGCGCATGGTTCCCATCCGCCAGACCTTCCAGAAGATGATTCGCCTGGTGCGTGACCTCTCCAAAAAAACCGGCAAACAGGCAAATCTGGTTATGGAGGGTGAGGAGACCGAGATCGACCGCAATATGGTGGATTCCATCTACGACCCCCTGGTACACATGATGCGTAATTCCGTTGATCACGGTGTCCAGATGCCGGAAGAACGAGAGCGTCTTGGCAAACCCAGTTATGGCACAGTCAGTCTCCGAGCCTATCAAAAGGGTGGCTATATGGTCATTGAAATCGAGGACGACGGCCAGGGCTTGAATACCGAAAAGATAAAACGCAAGGCCCTGGAACGCGGCCTGATTCAGGAATCGGATAACCTGTCTGACCATGATCTCAACAACCTGGTCTTTCTGCCCGGATTTTCCACCGCCGATCAGATAACGGATGTCTCCGGGCGGGGGGTGGGAATGGACGTGGTAAAAAAGGCCGTTGAAAAACTGCGCGGCAAGGTAGATGTGATGAGTGAGCCGGGCAAGGGCTCCATTTTCACCATCCGCCTGCCGCTGACCCTGGCCATTATTGACGGTATTATAGTTCAGGTGGGCACAGAACGTTATATTATTCCCACCATTGCCATCCGCGAATCATTCCGGCCCCGGCGGGAGGATTATAAAACCATCAAAGGCCAGGGCGAAACTCTGCTGGTGCGCGGCAACCTGATCCCCATCATCCGGCTCTATAAATACTTTCAGATTGAGGCCAAATGTACAGATCCCTGCGAGGCCATTGTGGTGGTAGTGGAGTCGGAAGGCAAACAACGGGCCATCATGGTGGATGAACTCCTCGGCAAGCAGGAGGTGGTCATTAAGAATCTGGGCGGCATTACTGATATCACCGGTGTAGCCGGCGGCACCATCCTCGGCGACGGCCGGGTTGGCCTGATTCTTGACCTTGCCGGTCTGGTTACTGCCAAGATGAACTACAACCTGGATCTTCCGGCGGCAGTCTCCAAGGATAGTCCCGCCATAGAGGAAGTAACAGAACCTGAAAATACAGCCGATAGCGAAAAGACAACTGAACCAGAGCAGATAAGTTAAATCATGGAGGAAGAGGGTATGGCAGCAGAACAAACAGCGGTAGCAGACAGTACCGAAAATGGCTTAGGCGGTAAATATCTAACCTTCAGCCTGGGCAGCGAGGAGTATGGCGTCGAGATCATGAAAATTCGCGAAATTATCGGCATTATGGAAATAACCGCCGTACCTCATACCCCTGAATACATCAAGGGGGTTATCAACCTCCGCGGCCGGGTCATCCCCGTCCTCGAACTCAGACTGCGCTTTAACATGGCCACCAGGAAATACGATGATCGAACCTGCATAATCGTGGTCGAAGTCAACGGCCCCAGCGGCCCGATTATGATCGGCATGCTGGTGGATTCGGTCTCCGAGGTGATCAATATTGACAGTGCGGAGATTGAACCGCCGCCGGAATTCGGCACCCCCACCGAGAGCGAAAACATCCTCGGTATGGGCAAAATCAAGGGTGAGGTAAAAATACTCTTAGATGTAGACAAGATCGTCGGTGCCGGGGTTCTGGAACACCTTGAGGCCTCCGCGTAGGATCTGACTTATATGGCCGCTCCTCTGACCGATACGGAATTCAAGAAATTCAGTGAACTGATTTACGCCCAAGTCGGGATATCACTGAAAAGTGAAAAGAAAGAACTATTAAATGCCAGATTAGGCAAAAGACTGCGGGTCACCGGCATTGCCAGCTTCAAGGACTATTACGATTTTATTAATCAGCCTGAACAGCGCGAAGCGGAATTCGTTCATTTTATAGACAGCGTCTCCACCAATTTCACCAGCTTCTTCCGCGAAATAAGCCATTTTAATTACCTGCGGCAAAGCGTTTTACCGGAACTCGCGGCCAAAAACCGGGAGGCCTTTTTCTGGTCATCGGCCTCCTCCTCAGGCGAAGAGCCCTACACCCTGGCCATGTTATTAAATGACTTCAAGGCTAACCACCCCGGCTTCCGCTATAAAATTCTGGCCACTGATATTTCCACCAAGGTCTTGAACATGGCTCAAAGAGGGGTGTACGCTCTGGAACAAACGACCAAAACGCCGCCGGAATATCTCAAAAAATATTTTCAAAAGGGAGTTGGACGCAGCGCCGGCAAAGTAAAAATAAAGAATGAGCTGTTGCGCCAGGTAGAGTTCAAACGTTTTAACCTGATGGACAATTTCCCCTGGAAGGAGGAGATAGATGTTATATTCTGCCGTAACGTAATGATCTATTTTGACCGTCAGACCCAGCAGCGTCTGGTAAAAAAATTCTACCAATGTCTGAAGCCGGGCGGCTATCTCTTCATCGGCCATTCCGAGAGTATATCCAGTCTCCAGCATAATTTTATTCAGACCGAGGCCACAACCTACAAAAAGAAAAAACAATAAGCCAAACAATATTACCCCAACTCCCAGGAGAATTACTCCCGGGACAGCCAAAAGAGATATTTATGAAAATAATTGTCGGAATTTCTGATATGCGGATCGGCACCAAACCGGACGATGTATTGATCACCTATTCCCTGGGCTCATGCATCGGGGTTGTACTCTGGGATCCAACCGTAAAGGTCGGAGCCCTGCTCCATTATATGCTGCCAGACTCCAACATTGATGCTGACAAGGCAGTACAGAAACCATTCATGTTCGCGGATAAAGGTGTCCCCATGATGTTTAAGGAAATTTATAAACACGGGGCCAAAAAGTCAAACATGAAGGTCTATGTGGTGGGCGGTTCTCAGGTTATGGATGATTCCGGGATGTTTAACATCGGCAAACGGAACCAGATGATTATCCGCAAGATGTTTTTAAAAAACAATGTCATGGTCACCAGGGAGGACGTGGGCGGCAATGTCAACCGCACAATAAGTCTCGAAGTGGGAACCGGTCTGATCAAGATGAAAGTCTCCGGCAAAGGGGAGGTGATATTATGACCAGAATGGAAGAGATCATGAATATTGCCAACCATATCCCGCCCTTCCCCAAGGTGGCCCTCCAGGTCATGAAGATGCTGGACAACCCGGAGGTCAAGGCCAAAGATCTGGCCAAAGTCATCCAGTACGATTCCGCCATTACCGCCAATCTCTTAAAAACCTGTAACGCCGCCTATTTTGGCCTGACCCGCAAGGTATCCTCCCTTGATGATGCCCTGGTGGTAGTGGGACAGGATATTTTAAAGGACATTATCATCACCAGCAGCAGCGCCAGATTTTACAAAGGCGGAGCCGGAGACGGTTACCAGCTGGAGCAGGGTGAACTCTGGAAACATTCGGTTGCCACCGCCATTATGGCCAAAATGATGGCAGCCCATTTTGATAAGGTTGATCCCAACGTCGCCTTCACCGCCGGGCTTCTCCATGATATAGGCAAGCGTTTTTTAAGCAGCTTCGTGGCCGACGAATTTGCCAGGATCGTTAAGCTGGCCTATGAATCAGGCGGCTCTTTCATTGAGGCTGAAATCAAAATCCTCGGCATGAGCCACGCCGATCTGGGAGCCAAAATCATGAAAAAATGGCAGTTTGATCAAGAGCTTGTTCTGGCGGTTAAACAGCATCATGATCCCGATGCCATCAGCAAGGATCAGCTCACCGCTCTCATAGCCCTTGCCAATACCCAGATTATGACCATTGGTATCGGGGTTGGCGCCGATGGCCTTACTAACAAAGTTCAGGGCGCGGGCCTGAAACATTACGGAATTACCGGCCGAGATCTTGAAATCTATCTCGCCGGCTTAATGCTGGAGTTAGAAAAAGCGCAAGAGATGATGTCTCTTGCCGCTTGAGGGGGATTTATATGGCCTTTAACATTTTAGTTGTTGATGATTCAGAAACCATGCGGGCGGTAATCAAAAAAACCGTCAATATGTGTGGTATTGAACTCGGCACGCTTCAGGAAGCCGGCAACGGTTTTGAGGCCCTGGAGATCATGGCCGAATACTGGGTTGATGTAGTCCTCTCCGACATTAACATGCCGGAGATGGGCGGGGTGGAGCTGTTACGAACCATGCAGGGCGATGAAGTGCTGAAAAAAATCCCCTTAATCTTTATCTCCACCGAATCCAGCCAGAGCCGCCAGGACGAGGCGGCAAGACTGGGAGCGGCGGGCTATATCAAAAAGCCCTTTCTGCCGGAACAGATCAGGGACATACTATTAGAGGTTTTGAACAAGGCCTATGCCGGGAGAATGGCCGCTGAAGGCAGCGCGTCCCCGGTGGATGATGAAGATGTAGATTTCTAAAATCTGACGATATCAGGTGAGAGGAGATTATGAATTTAGAGACCATAAAAGAGAAAATGAACCAGGCGGCAGCCCAGGTCTTTGGGGCCATGTACTTTACTCCGGTGGAACTGCTGGCTCAGATCCCCCCGGAGCATAAATGGAACCTTGAGGATAGATATATCAAGGCCGCCATCGCTTACAACGGCCCCCGGCAGGCCGCCCTGGAATTCTATTTTCCCATAACCCTGGGCGTAAATATAGCCGCCGGGTTCACAGGGGTAGACGAAAACGCCTTAAGCGACAACCAGATTATTGATACCATGCGTGAGGCCGCCAATATGATCACCGGCTCCTTCCTCGGAATGATAGACCCAGAGGGAACCTGCCGGCTGGGCATTCCCGAGGCCGAAATAGTGAACGATTTTTCACCGACCAAACCGGCTGACTTTTCGCCCATGGCCCTGACCTCAGACTTTGGATTCCTGTGGATATTTTATAAACCGCAATGACACTGAGGTGTTATCAAGTCAAGAGTGTGGTTTATTGAGCGCTTACAAAATAACCAACAGAGTGTAACTCAAATTTATTATGAAAAAGATAAGAGTACTGGTTGTTGATGATTCAGCGGTCGTTCGTAAGGTATTCACTGAAGAACTGACGCGGGAAGGAGATATTGAGGTCGTGGGCACCGCCCCTGACCCTTACGTGGCACGGGACAAAATTGTCCAGCTCCAGCCGGATGTTGTGACCCTGGATATCGAAATGCCGCGCATGGACGGGATCACCTTTCTCCGTAAATTAATGAAGTATTTCCCCCTGCCGGTGATAATTGTCAGCTCTCTCACCAGGGCCGGGGGGGCCATAGCCATGGAGGCCATGGATATTGGAGCAGTGGAGGTTATATGTAAACCGGGTTCCGCCTATTCCGTGGGCGACATGAGCGTCCAGTTAGCCGAAAAAATCCGGGCCGCGGCCCGGATTAATGTCAAGACCATGCGGGCCAATACCGCCGCCCGGCCCCAGACGGTAAAGAAGCCCGCCCTGGCGATTACCAAGACCACCAATAAAATTATCGCTATCGGCTCATCAACCGGCGGTACCGAGGCCTTGAAGCAGGTACTGCCGCTCCTGCCGGCCAGCAGTCCGGGCGTATTGGTGGTACAGCATATGCCGCCCCATTTTACCACCCAGTTCGCCGCCCGCCTGAATGATTTATGCCAGATCAGAGTCAAGGAGGCCGCCGACGGCGATTCCGTCATTCCCGGTACCTGTCTGCTGGCTCCCGGTAATTTTCACATGGTTCTGCGGCGCAGCGGCGCCCGTTACTATGTCAATGTTAAGACCGGCCCCCTGGTCTGCCACCAGCGGCCAGCCGCCGATGTCCTGTTTAATTCC
>JAJRZN010000194.1 GCA_024275235.1 Deltaproteobacteria bacterium | reverse complement strand
GGTGTTATTTACCTACGAGTCCGGCCCCGATGATTATCAGTTCCATCCTGTCGGTTCCCCTGATGAGCCGACTATCTATTTCGGGGTGCGCCCCTGTGATCTTTCCGCCCTTCTTTATATGGATGTCATTTTTCTGCATGAAGCGGCAGATCCCCATTATCTGCAAAAAAGGGAACATTCCGTTATCATCGGCCTGAACTGTAAGCGGCCCTTTGAAAAATGTTTCTGCAATGCCACCGGCAACGGCCCTTTTCTGGAATTCGGCGCGGATCTGCAGTTTACCGATCTTGGCGACCGTTTTCTAATAGAGCCGGGCCGGGCCAAAGGTGAGGAAATTATCAGGCAGTGGCCGCAGTTTTTCAGTACCGCGGCGGACGAGGATATAAACCGGCAATATCAGTCATTCCTGGAGGCCAAAGGCGGTTTTTCGCGGCTGGTTCATGTGGACCAGGCCATTAAACGTCTGCGGGAGGGGGAGGTGGCGGATGCAGTCTGGCAGGATTTATCTCTCCGTTGTCAGGACTGTGGCGGCTGCGCCTATGTCTGCCCGACCTGCACCTGCTTTACGATTAGTGATTACCCGCTTAGTGCCGGTCGGGGCGAGCGGGTACGCGGTTGGGATGCCTGCACCTTTACCGGTTTTACCGCCCTGGCCGGCGGCCATAATCCGGTGAATCATAAAAAGGCCGCCATTCGGCAGCGTTTTATGCATAAGCTTAAATTTGACGTTGAAAAACATGGTCGGCCAAGTTGTGTGGGCTGCGGCCGTTGCGTTGATATCTGTTTTGGCGGTACTGATATTGTCCGCTTCATCAATAAAGCCTGCGAAGGAACCTGAATTATGCTTGAGGTAAAACCGTTATATCAGCCCCTGTCAGCAAAAATTGAAGATATCATCATTGAAAATTCACAGGTCAAAACCTTTGTGCTGTCTTTTACCGATTTGGAATACGGCCGCTCTTTTACCTTTGAACCAGGGCAATTTATGATGCTCTCCGTTCCTCATCATGGTGAGGCCCCCATCTCCATCGCCTCCAGCCCGGCTCAGCGCGGCACCTTGCGTTTGAGTGTGCGCCGGGCCGGTAAACTTACCACGGCCCTGCTGGAGCTTGAGGAAGGCGCGGTTGTCGGGCTCCGCGGCCCTTATGGTAAAGCCTTTGCCATGCGGGAATTTGTCCATAAAGATTTGTTGTTCGTGGCCGGGGGTATCGGCCTGGCTCCGTTACGCTCGGTAATTGAGACCTGTCTCGCTGAGCGTGAGCGTTATGGCAAAATCACCATTCTCTTTGGCAGCCGCACCCCCTCTGATATCGCCTTTCAGCAGGATATAGACAACTGGCGCCGGCAGCCGGGGGTGAGATGTCTGCTTACCGTGGATCAGGGTGAACCGGGCTGGCAGGAGAATATCGGTCTGGTAACTACCCTGTTTGATGAAGCGCGGATCAGCCCCGCTCACACGGCGCTGGTTTGTGGCCCGCCGCTGATGATCAGGGCGGTATTGGCGGAACTAAGCCGTCGGGGCCTGCGGGATGAAAATATAATCACCACTATGGAGCGCCATATGAAATGCGGGGTGGGGGTCTGCCGTCATTGTCACCTCGACGACAAACTGGTCTGCGTGGACGGGCCGGTATTTAACCTGGCGCAGTTACGAAATATGGAGGTCATGGAACTGGCCTGAAGGGTTGCCGATGGGGTAGGGACAGGCACAGGTGTCTGCCCCTACGGATTTTTGTGATTTTTGTGATTTTTGTGATATATGGTGCTGGGGGTGCCGTTAATATAGATACCCTCAAGATAGGAGAGTTTCCTTGGCAGCTGCTGTACCGTGCCTCTGGTAAGCAGGAATGTTGCCGACCGTCCGACAGTGAGTGTTCCCAGCGCCTCCATGCCGAAAAACCTGGCTCCATTTTCCGAGGCGCAGCGGATGGCCTCCTCCCGTGTATAGCCGGCCTTGATAAACAATTTCATCTCTTCGGCCACGGACTCGCCATGCAGTATGCCAATACTGCCGGCCCCGGTTCCCACCGCCGTTGTCAGGCCCAATTCTCTGGCAAAACGCAGCTGCTGCAGTTGTTCGTTCAGCGTCTTTTGCCAGAAGGCTTCCGCGCCGGGAAGCCGCGGCCCCGGTGCCACATAGCGATGGGAGAAGCGGCAGCCCACATCTCCGCCGCTGCCCGCACCGTCCAAGGCATTCTTGGCCCGCAGCAGACTGGGAATCCACAGTAGGTTTTTATCGGCCATTTTTCTGAGATTTTCCTCACCCATAGCATATCCCTGCTCGATGGCATCGCAGCCCGTCTCAAGCGCTTCTTCTACCTGTTGCCGGCCATTGGCCACTACTACTGCCTTTCTCCCGCCCTTCAGTTTTAGAATGTAGCGCAGATCTTCATGGCTGAGCCGGGGAGGCGGGGTGTCCCCGGCTTCGATAGCAGCGGAACAGGCGACCTTGAGAAAATCGTTGTTCGCC
>JAJRZN010000193.1 GCA_024275235.1 Deltaproteobacteria bacterium | reverse complement strand
GGATTAACCGCCAGCATTTAATTGAGCTAAAAATTTCCCCGGACCGGCAGCGGGCCAGGGAGCTCATTAAGGTCGCCTTAGATTCAGGCAAGACCTATCTTGGTGAGGTGGAAGGTAATGAAATTCTGGCCGCTTACGGTTCTCCTATCCTGCCCGCCCGCCTGGCGGCCACCCCGGAGGAGGCTGCGGAGGCGGTGCTGGAATTTGGTAGAAGTGTATTCAAAATTGTCTCACCGCAGGTGGTGCATAAATCCGACCTGGGCGGGGTGCAGAGCGGCATTGAGACCGAGGAAGAGGCCCGGGCCGCCTTTACCGATATTGTCAGGACGGTGAGCAAAAACGCCCCGCAAGCCGATATAGAAGGGGTGTATGTCCAGCAGATGGCCCCCAAAGGGGTGGAGGTGATTCTGGGGATCAACCGCTACAAGACTTTCGGGCCGCTCTTGATGTTCGGGCTGGGTGGTATATTCGTGGAGATATTTAAGGATGTCACTTTTCGGCTGGCCCCCATTCGTCATAATGCTGCCCGGGCCATGATTCGTTCTACCAAGGCCTATCCCATGCTGAACGGGGCCAGGGGTGAAGAGCCCTGCGATACTAATGAGCTGGAGCGCTGTCTTACGCTGCTCTCCGCCCTTGCTGTTGATAATCCGGAGATTGCCGAGCTTGACATTAACCCTTTGATTGTTCATCCCGATGGCCAGGGGTGCTCGGTGGCCGACTGCCGCATCCTGCTGGATTTGGAGCGTATGAAATAGAATTATTTTCACGATTGAACGTGGGGGTATAAGAGACTGAACTGGCTGCCGCAATCCCAGTGGCAGCTTATAAAAAAACAGGAGATTGATATGGACTATTCCCGACTTGGGATTGATTTGCTGGTACCGCTGTTTTGTCAGGGCGCCAAGGAAACTCTGGAGCAATGTACCGGCCGGGAGGTTAATTATTCCAACACTATTTTGAGTATCCCCAAAATCAGTATTCGCCCTGATCTGGGTGGTTTTGTGGAACTTTTTGGCGATTATAACGGGCTGGCAGTGATGAATTTTTCCAACGAGGCCGCCCTCGCTATTTATAAGGACTATATGATTACCATGGGTATTCCGGCCGCGGATCTGGTCAGGAATGCCACCTCAGTGGAGGTCGCTGATACCATTGGTGAGTTGATTAATCAGATTATGGGCAAAACCCAGCAGCTTATTGAGATCGAATACGATCTAAGCGCCCAGCGCGGCCAGCCCAAGGCTCTTAATCTTAATCACGCCATCAGTCTGACCCCTGATCTGGCCCAGGGAACTCTGGATATGGCCAATACCCTGCTGGACAACCGGCGCATTGTCTTTCAAATGGATCAGATGCGTTTTTATATGGAACTGGCCATGGAGATAATGAACTTTGTAAGTTTAGAGCCGGACTGAGCTCTTGTAATCATAAAAATTTAACCTGGGCCAGGAAATGCCTCTATTCGCTGTTGTCAGGGGATGTCGATTGCCGCCAAGTTGTAAGCCGATTTTTTATCGGACAGCTAAGGGTGAGTCCTGCCGGCTGACTGAGCTGATTATGCCGCTCAATCCCCTGCCGAAGGTATTAAGGACATGAGTGCCGGCAGGCAGGAGGGAATTGAGGGACTGGAGGCCAAAGTTCAGGCCCTGAGCGCCAAAAATATGCAGCTCTCGGAGACCTGTGAGAATTACCTGCTCCTTGCCGCTATTTCAGAGCTGGTGAATACTCATCAAGGTAATCTTGCAGATCTCCTTGGTGGAGTTATGGAGAGGATATGCCTGTTCCAGGATATTCCCTTTTGCGCCTATTGTGTAAAAGCCGGTGACAGATTGCTCTTCAAGGAATATTATTTTTCTCTTTCCAACGCCTCTTTGAGCGCCAGGCAGATCAATCTTCCCAGTGATTTTTAAACTAAGCATACTGTTCATTGCTGTGCTGGTGAAAAACTTAAATCTTCGTGTAAACCGTTTATGTTCGGCGACCTTGAGTTTACTCCCAGGGCCGTCATGCTCATTGCCTGTCACAGCAGTTTAAACCCCGCCTATCTTTTTTTTGCCGGTAACACTAACACCCCAGAATCCTATTTGCGTAAAAAGTCCTCTCTGCTGGAGCGGATCACCGAGATAGTCTGTACCCGGATTGATAATATGCTCCTTGCTGACAGTCTGGGGGAGCTGAATAAGAGACTTGATCAGAAGGTAATTAAGCGTACCAGGCAGTTAGCCAGGGTTAATGAAGAGTTGCGACGGGAAATTTTAGACCGCCGCCAGGCTCAGCGGGAGTTGAATGAGGAACGGGAGCTTCTGATGGTAACTTTGGCCAGCATTGGTGACGGGGTAATCAGCACTGATACCGAGGGCCGGGTTGTCCTGATGAATAAGGTCGCTGAGGAACTTACCGGCTGGTCGATGAAGGAGGCCGGATCGCGTCCCCTGACGGAGATATTCCGGATTATTAATGAGCAAAGCCGTGAATCATGTGAAAATCCGGTGGATAAGGTTATGAAGTTTGGTGAGGTCAGAGGGGTGGATAATAACACTGTTCTTCTCGCCAGGGATGGTCGGGAGATTCTGATCGGTGACAGCGGGGCCGCTATCAGGGATGCCGACGGCCGGATTATCGGAGTGGTTCTGGTGTTTCGGGATATTACCGAGTCCCGGCGGCTGGAGTCGGAGATGTTTAAGGTTCGGAAGCTGGAGTCGGTGGGGGTACTGGCCGGTGGTATCGCCCATGATTTTAATAATCTGCTGGCAGGTATTATGGGTAATATCAGCCTCGCTATGCTGCGGAGCAAAAAGGATGATGATATATATTCTCTGCTCACTGAGGCGGAAAAGGCGTCGCATAGAGCCAGGGATCTGACTCAGCAGCTATTAACCTTTGCCAGGGGCGGTGAGCCGGTGAAGAAATTATCTTCCATTGCCGACATTATTCGTGATTCATCAGCCTTTGTCCTGCGGGGCAGCAAGGTTGGAATTGAATATGCCATTGCCCCTGACCTTCTGCCTCTGGAGATTGATCCCGGTCAGATCAGCCAGGTTGTCAGGAATCTCATCATTAATGCCGTACATGCCATGCCGGCCGGCGGCCTGATTAAAATTAAGGCGGAAAATTATTACATAACCTCTGCTTCGGCTGAAACTCTGCCGCCTGGAGCCTATGTCAGTTTGCGGGTGGCGGATAACGGCATCGGGATTAAACCGGAATTACTTGAGAGGATCTTTGATCCATATTTCAGCACCAAACGGATCGGCAGCGGCCTGGGACTGGCAATTACCCACTCTATTATTCGTAAACATCACGGTGAGATCAGGGTTAAATCCTGGTTGGGCAAGGGGACTGAATTTATCATCCTTCTGCCCGCTCTTGAGCGTGTTAAGCTGCAGGCGCCGGAGAAGGGGGATGCTGCCCCCGAACTGTACCGGGGCCAGGGGCGGATTCTGATTATGGATGATGAGGAGATGCTTCGGACGATGTTGTTTGTGATGCTTTCCCGCTACGGCTATGAGGTTATACAGGCCGTTGACGGTGAGGAAGTGGTGCGGATATACCGTGAGGCTGCGGCAGAAGGTAAACCCATTGATCTGGTGATTATGGATCTTACCATTCCCGGCGGTATGGGGGGCAGGGAGGCAGTTCGTGAGCTGCGTCTTTTTGATCCGCAGGTCAAGGCCCTGGTGGCCAGCGGTTATTCCAATGACCCGGTAATGGCTGATTATGCCGCGTATGGTTTCAGCGGCGCCATTGCCAAGCCCTTTAAATTCCAGGAACTTTGTGAGCAGGTACGGAAGATTTTGACTTGACGCAGTTAGTTCTCTCAGGCCCCCTGCTTTTTCGGCGGCGGCTATTTTTATAGCGATACAATTTGCGATTTGCATCTAATTGTTGTATAGTCTTTGCCTCCCACAGTTTTTGGAAGTATCAATTCCCTGTTACGTATAGATAATTGCCGGTTTAAGCGTTATTCGTTGTCTAAAAACGAAAAAACGGTATTTTTTTTCAGGTATTTGTCTGTGCGCTTTCTATCCGTGCTTTTTTTCTCGCGGCCTCTCTATCGGCTTTAGTCTATAGTCGTTGACATTAACCACTCCATGACGGAGTTACAAAAGGAATTTATGGATTTTAAAACCTTTAACTTTCATTCTTCAATTGCCGCCGGCATTGAAGCGGCAGGCTATCAAACGCCCACCCCTATTCAGCGGAAGGCAATTCCGGCAGTTTTGAAGGGGCAGGATATCATGGGGCTGGCCCAGACAGGCACCGGCAAGACCGCGGCCTTTGTTCTGCCCATCTTAGAACGGCTGATCGACGGTGGACGGGGCTTTGTCCGGGCCCTGGTTGTGGCTCCCACCCGTGAACTGGCGGAGCAGATTAACGACAATATCGGCACTCTTGGTAAAAAAACCGGTCTTCGCAGTATTTCGATCTATGGCGGGGTGAATATAAACGCCCAGATTGCCAAACTGGCGCGGGGGGTTGAGATTATCGTTGCCTGCCCCGGGCGGCTCCTCGATCATCTCAAACAGCAGACAGTTTCGCTTTCCCGGCTTGAGGTGTTGGTTCTTGATGAGGCGGATCATATGTTTGATATGGGCTTTTTCCCTGATATCAAGCGGATTATGCAGCAACTTCCGGCCCGGCGGCAGAATCTTCTTTTTTCGGCCACTATGCCGCGGGAAATTCTTCACCTTGCCAGGGAGGTGCTGCATCAGCCGGTTACTATTCAGATCGGCATCACGGCCCCGGCCGATACCGTTACTCACGCTATTTACCCGGTGGCCCATCATCTAAAAACCAGGCTTCTGCTCGAACTCTTAAAAAACACGAATACTGAATCGGTATTGATCTTTACCCGGACTAAACATCGGGCCAGGCGCATTGGTGAACAATTAGCCAAAAAGGGGTTTAAAGCCGCCTCGATTCAAGGAAATCTGTCGCAGAACAGACGGCGTGAGGCCCTGAACGGTTTTCGTGACGGAACTTACCAGATTCTGGTCGCGACTGATATTGCCGCCCGCGGAATTGATGTCTCTGGAGTTTCGCATGTGATTAACTATGATATTCCCAACACCCCTGACGCCTATATCCACCGGATCGGCAGAACCGGCCGGGCTGCCAGTACAGGTGAGGCCTTTACCTTAGTTACGGATGACGATATAAATTTGGTTCGAGGAATTGAGCGGGTTCTTGGCGCCAGGATTAAAAGCAAGGTTATTGACGATTTTGATTACGATATCCCAGCGCCGAAAAATAATCAGGAATTCGCCCGGCCTCCCCGTAAGCCGGTTCCCCGTTATAAATCACTCCACCGGCCCAAAAAGACGGGGCCAAAACCGTTATCCAGATCGACCTCGGCGGCCGGGGCTAAACCAGCAAGGCCGCAACAACGGCCAGCCGGCAGTAAATCAGCTGCCGGATCTAAACCCCGGCACGGAGGCGGTTCCTTTCGCCCCAGACGCTCGAGGTAGGCTTTTTCGGTCGTCCGCAAACGGCGCCGCTGGAACTCCTGGAAGTGGAAAGTGGAGTTCCAGCGCCATCTGTTCAGGGCTTTGTAGTTTCTACAGGCCCTTGTTTCTTTTTGCTCATCTCTTGTAAAATACCTTTGATCTTATTTAATTCCTGACCGTATTTTGTCCAGTCCGCCTGTTTCAGGTAGCCCAGGGCCTTGTTGTAATATTTTAGAGCCTTCTCTGCCATGCCGGGCAGCGACCCTGTTGGCGACTTGCCAAGGGCTTTTTGTACCTGGGAGGCGGGGACGGATTCCACCGCGAAGACGGCTCGCAGGGCATCATCGAGATTATCACGCATTTGCAGTTTATTTCCCAGCGCGACAATGACCCGTTTTAATTCCGGCATCCTGCTTTGTTCCGACTGGAGGTAAACCGGTTCCACATACAGAAAGGAATGGTCAATGGGAATCACCAGTAGATTGCCGCGAATAACGCTGGAACCCATCTGCCCCCAAAGGGTTAACTTGGAAGAGATTTCGGGCTTTTGGTTTATCCGGGCGTCAATCTGTAAGGGCCCGTAAATCAACTTTTCCTTGGAGAGCCGGTATTCCAGTAACTGGCCATAGTTTTTGCCGTCACAGCGGGCACACAGCCAGGCTACCATATTGTTCTTCTTCGATGGTGTAAAGGGCAGCATCAAAATAAACTCTTCCGATTTGGTGTCCGGTAACCTAATAACAATATAATAAGGTAACATGGTCTGCTGACTCTTATTGTAAACCTCCGTTGGTAAACTCCATAAATCCTCCTGGTTATAGAAGACCTGGGGGCTTGTCATATGAAATGTATTATACATTTCTCCCTGAATGCGGAAGAGATCCATGGGGTAACGTATATGACTCCTGAGGTCGGCGGGCATCTCGCTTATAGGCTTAAAGAGGGTGGGGAATATTTTTTCATAGGTCTGAATTATCGGATCTGACGGGTCGATTACATAATAAGAAATGTCCCCGTTAAAGGCGTCAATTACCACCTTGACTGAATTGCGAATATAATTTAATCCTCTGTTGCCTTGAGACTGAGTAAGAGGCTGGGAGTAGGGAAACATATTCGAGGTGGTATAGGCGTCATGGATCCAGTAGAGCCGGCCATTTTTACTTACTACAAGATAGGGATCAGAATCATACTGCAGAAAGGGGGCTATTGTCCGGTCCCGATCCGTAATGAGGCGATGGAACATGATACGGCTCTTATTGGTGACGTAATGGGTCAGCAGGATATTTATATCTGAGAAATTAGAGGCATAAATCAGCTGACGGAAAAGGCTGGAAAGCTGGACCCCGCCCCGGCCCTGGTAAGAGGTATAGACGTTTTTATTACCCTTGGGGTAATCGAACTCCTTGGTCTTGGTGTTGACAATGGCGTATTGGTTTGTTTGCTCGCCATAGTATATTTCCGGGCGTTTAATCGACAAGACCGGTGAGCTGGGCGGGATGTTCTTGACAATCAAATCCGGCATGCCGTCCTTGGTGATTTTGTTTACCGGGCTCATGACCAGGCCGTAACCGTGGGTGTATTTCAGATGTATGTTAATCCAGGTGCGGGCGCGGGTCGGGAGGCGCGAAGGGGGTAATTCCCGGGCCGCGAGGGCTATCTCGGTGTATTTGTTTTTGAAATGATAGCGGTCAATGTCCACATTTTTGAAATTATAATAAAGCCTGATTTCCTGTAATTGTCTGTAAGTCTCGATCAACGGCCTGGTGTCCCAGAGTCTGACATTATGGATGGTGGCCTGGTTCTCTTTTATATTTTTGTAGGTTGTGTTCTGGCGTACCGGGAAGGATTTTTCGGTGATTTTGTTCAAGCCAAAGGCCAGGCGGGTGAACTTTATGTTATGGCGGATATAAGGTGTTTCCTTGCTTAATTCCGTGGGCTTAACTATATATTGCTCAATTATGCTGGGGTATAACCAGGCAAAACCTACGAGAACCACAAAATAAGCCACAATGGAATAGAGGAGTAAGTTCCATTTTTTAATAAAGGGCATCATGAAAGAGAAAATCGCCACCAGCAGGGCCATGATTAATACCGCCCAGTAGGCAGGAATCCGGGCGTGGACATCAGCGTAGGAGGCCCCGTATGCCACACCTGAGCCCGAATACATCAGGCCGTAGAGCTTCAGCCTGAAAATCAGGGCGATGCCGAGAAAAAACAGGCCGCCGAGAACCGCGAGATGAGAGCGTACTTTCTGGTTTATGTAAAAGCGGTTTTCCTGGACACCAATGGCTTGATCCATAAAATAGGAGGCCGCAACCGCTAATGAAACAATAACCACAGACAACAAATACCATTGCTGGATAAAATCATAGAGCGGCAGTTGAAAGACATAGAAGCCTACGTCTTTGGCAAAAATCGGGTCGATTACCCCAAATTTACTGGCATGCAGGAACTGTAGGAAAATTTCCCATGAGCTGGAGGCGTTGGAGCCCATGATGAATGAAAAAAACAGGATAATTGCGGCCCATGAATATTTGGCATATTTATCATTGAAAATGATATCAAAAAGCGTCGTGGGTTGGGGCTGCTCTGGTGAGAGCGTTTTCAAGGAACGGGTGTGGCCGCCTCTTTTCCTTGAAATTGCAATATTCAGCCAGGCAAAAATGCCAAACAGGAGGAAAAAAATGAAAAAGGAAAGGAATTTTGTGGTGAGAGTTGTCGCGAATACTGCCCCAAAACCGATATTCTTAAACCACAGCCAGTCGCCGTAATATCCGGCGAAGGGGGAGAAAATCAGCAGCGATACTACAAGAAGAGAAACAAATGCGATAAGTACTGATTTTAAACTCATGATAAATCCCCTTCTTGATTTTAATTTGTAACATCAAATATCTCAGTGATATTACAAAATATATTAAGAAGAGACTCTATCACAAACCCAATAGCCCCGCAAGGCCCTGGCGCATAAATGAAGGAATGAAAGGTGGTTGCCCCTGATTCTTTAAATTCCCACCTGTGGTCTGGTCTGGACTATATAAAATTTACCATCCGCACAGGCGCCTTCAATATCCTGGGGACATCCGGCCATGGCCTTTTCGGTCTCAATGCCAAGCCGGGTAATATCCCGCAGGAACTTTGTTCTGAAATCAGCCTGCCATAAGAGCGGGCTGTTAATATAGTCTGGCAGTTTCTCCTGGGGCGGTATTAGTAACACACTG
>JAJRZN010000192.1 GCA_024275235.1 Deltaproteobacteria bacterium | reverse complement strand
TCCATATAACCGCCAACCCGGCCAAACTGCCCGGAGCCGCCTGTCTGCTTCTTATGGGTATAATTGAATTCCGCCTTCCTGGTGATAGTTTCACGATAGGCAACCTGCGGGGCGCCAACCTCGACCTCAGCATTATATTCCCGCTTCATACGTTCAATATAGACATCGAGATGGAGCTCGCCCATCCCGGAAATAATCGTATCGCCGGTTTCATGATCCATAAAGGTTCGGAAGGTTGGATCTTCTTTGGTAAAGCGGTTAAGAGCCTTACTCATATTGTCTTGGGATTTATTGTCAATCGGCTTGATGGCAAGAGAAATAACCGGGGCCGGAATGTGCATGGAACTCATGGACATGGAGATTGAGGCCGCAGTGAAGGTATCGCCGGAGGCGCAGTCAACACCAAAGAGGGCGACAATGTCTCCAGGACCCGCCTCTGCGATCTCCTCCATCTCGTTGGAGTGCATCCGTACCAGACGACCCACCTTAACCTTTTTGCCATTCCGGCTGTTAACCACCGTATCGCCCTTACGCAGCGTTCCCTGGTAGGTTCGAATATAAGTCAGCTGACCATAGCGGCCGTCTTCAAGTTTAAAGGCCAGGCATACTAATGGAGCCTCTGGATCATTGCCGAGAATCTGCTCTTCCTCACCTTTATCAAGGTCAAGGGCAACGTTTTCAATATCCTTTGGAGCCGGCAGATAGGCAAGTACCGCATCCAAAAGAGCCTGGACGCCTTTATTTTTATAGGCTGAACCAATAAATACCGGAACCATCTCCAGATTAAGAGTTCCTTGACGGACGGCGGCCACAATCAGCTCTTCACTTACATCACCGCCGTCAAGAATGGCCTCCATCAAATCATCGGAAAACATTGAAGCGGCATCAAGCATCTCTTCCCGCTTCTCGTCAGCCTCGTCCTGGAGTTCGGCCGGGATGTTCTCTTCCCTAATATTCTCCCCGTTATCACCTTCAAAATAAATGGCCGTCATCTTGACCAGGTCAATAACCCCGGTTAGATCACCCTCCAGGCCGATGGGAATCTGCATGGGAACAGCGTTTAACTTCAGCTTATCCCGCAGCTGCTCTGTTACCCTGGCCGGATTAGCACCGGTACGATCACACTTATTAATAAAGACAATCCGCGGAACTTTATAGCGGGTCATCTGGCGGTTAACGGTAATACTCTGGGACTGAACCCCGCCCACCGAGCAAAGAATAAGCACAGCACCATCTAAAACCCGCAGGGCTCTTTCCACCTCAATGGTAAAATCAACATGGCCGGGGGTATCAATTATATTGATATCGTAGTCCTTCCAGGAACAATAAGTGGCGGCGGACTGAATGGTAATTCCACGCTCCTTTTCCAGCTCCATGGAATCCATGGTGGCACCAACACCATCCTTGCCGCGCACCTCATGAATGGCGTGAATTTTATCGGTATAAAACAAGATTCTCTCAGTAAGAGTGGTTTTACCTGAATCGATGTGAGCGCTGATTCCTATATTACGAACTTTATCCAGATCCCTTTTCATTTCTACTTCCTTAGATTAATGTCTGTGACAAT
>JAJRZN010000191.1 GCA_024275235.1 Deltaproteobacteria bacterium | reverse complement strand
TTTTTTTCTATTTGTTGAGAAATTTGCGGTGGAGGTCGGTAAAAAAAGAATAAAAATCGTTTGATTTTTATTGCTGCTTATGAACACAATAATGAAGGTCTCTGTTCTGCGACGCATGCTAACATCAAGTATTTATTGACTTGGTTATTTCCAGAATATATTAAGGGGGGAATGTGGGTAGAATTATTGTTTTCGCGAACCGCAAAGGCGGGTGCGGCAAGACCACTACGGCGGTGAATGCCGCCCATGCCCTGACCAGCCATGGCCGGGTGCTTCTTGTTGATATGGATGCCCAGGCCCATGTTTCCATAATATTTGCTTCCGCCCCTCACCCCGAAAACACCATTCTTGAGGTTCTTGAAGGCAGACTTGCCTTAACAGAGGCGATTTCTCCCAGCCGCATTGCCGGTCTTGAACTGATTTACTCTTCGCGTAATCTCGGGGCCTATGAATTAGGGGTCGGGCCTGATGACGAACAGGCGCTTGTGCTGGCGGAACAGCTCATCCCCGCTCAGTCCCTCTATGATTATATTATTATCGATCCGCCCCCGACTCTGGGGGTCTTGATGGTCGCGTCTCTCGTCGCCGCCAGGGAGGTGTTTATCCCCATGCCCATGCATTTTCTGGCCATGGAGGGGCTGGCTGAGATGATGTAGGTTATCTATCGGCTCAATGCCTCATACAACCCCAGCCTGCGTTTAAGCGGCATTGTGCCGACATTCTATAACCGGAAAACTAAAATTGCCCGTAAGATCAGTGAGGAGATAAAGGCCAGTTTCGGGGCGGAGATAATGATGCCGGGGATAAGGAATAATATCACCCTGGCCGAGGCACCGGCCTATAAGCAGACGATCTTTGAATACGCGCCGAGAAGTCATGGGGCGGCTGATTACAGGAAACTTGTTGAAGAGGGAATTTGTGGAAGGAGGGGAGCTGAAGGATGAAGACTGAAGAGTGGTTGGGCTTAGGCTGTAAATCGGAATCAGAAAGGGATAGACATGAATAAATTATCGCAAGATATTAGGATTTTACTGGCTGAGGACGCCAAAACTATGCGCCGGATTGAGGTTAATATCCTTAACTCACTGGGCTATAAAAATATTATTGAGGCCGATGACGGTGCACATGCCAAAAAGCTGCTGCAGAAGGCCGGGGCTGTCGATCTGATTATCAGCGACTGGAACATGCCCAATATGAGTGGTTTGGACCTTTTGGCCTGGATTCGGAAAAAATCTAAAAAATTTAAAAAGGTGCCGTTTATTATGGCCACCGCTCAGGCGGATAAGAGCCAGAAAGACAAGGTTATCGAAGCCGGCGGCACCTCGGTGGTTCCGAAACCATTTACTCCCGATGAACTGCAGCGCAAGATTAATCAGGCCCTGGGGTTTGAAGATGACGAAATTACGGTGCAAGAGGGGCTGGAGGAGACCGTGGACGGCAAGATCAAGCTGCGGGTGGCTCATTTACAGATTACCGATCATCTGCTTTTGGGAATGGTGCGGGAGGAAATTCGCGCCGGACTGAGCAAACCGGCTAATTTTGTTCTGCAGACGGAACTCATGGGGGGCTGGAATCCGGTGATTGACGCCCTGGAAGAGGGTGAGGTGGATGCGGCCTTTATCCTGGCCCCCATTGCCATGGATTTGAACAGTCACGGTTCTCCCATTAAAACGGTACTCATGGCCCATCGGGGCGGCAGTATCATGGTGCGCAACGCCCATAACGGCTATAAGGAACCCTATCAGGATTTTTTTAAAAAGAAATCCTGCCTCATCCCCCATAAATTATCCATTCACCATATGTTGAGTCATATGTTTTTCCGGGGAATAGGCCTTAATGCCAGTCTTGATAAGGGGGCAGAGGTGGATGTGAACTTTGAGGTGGTGGCCCCGGTCTCCATGCCGGCTTTTATGGGTTCCAACCATGAGGCCGCCGCCTTCATAGTGGCGGAACCAGTGGGCTCCAAAGCCATTAACGCTGGTATTGCCAAGAGGCAGTTTATGACCAGCGAAATCTGGCCGCAACATCCCTGCTGCGTGGTGGCTGTCCGGCAGGAATTTATTGATAAATATCCGGAAGCTGTGCAGGAATTTATTGATTATCTCGTTAAGGCCGGTAAGGGGATGGCCGCCGATACCGCCAACGCTGCCAGGGTAGGAGTGGATTTTCTTGATCCCGATAAAAGTATTGGTCTCAAAGATACCCTTTTGAAAAAGGTTATTACCGATCCCCATGGTATCCGCTGGGACAGCTTATATCCTTCGGCGGCCGATTTTGAAACTATTCATAAATATATGTCGGAGGAACTCCACATTGCCGGTGAGCTTAATGTTGACCAGCTGCTTGATCTTCGTTTTGCCGATAAAGCCTGTTCGGCCGGGGACAAGATAACCCCGCCGCCCGCTATTCTGGCCCTGGATGAAATTCCCACCTTACTCAGCCCGGAGGATAAAAGGACTGCCGCTCCTCGAATATCCCTTAAAAAGATGCTTTTTGATAAGGGCGTTAATCAGAGCAGCGCCGCGGCGGAGCAGTTGAGTAAGCTGGCGGCTGATTATGACGCCCTGTCTGCTGAACAAGAAAAATTATCTGAAAAGCTATTACAGCAGGAGGAGAAACTGCGTAGTTACGATGAGATGGCTGGTAAACTGTTCAGGGACGGCGTGGCCTGCCTGAAGAATGATGAATTTTTTGAGGCCGCTGGCCTCTTTAACGCCGTTTTAATTCTGGAACCGGAAAATATGAAGGCCCTTAATAATCTGGCCGTTATTTATAACGAAATGGATTTTCCAGAAAAGGCCGGGGCAATCCTGAGGAGAATTTTAGAGATTGAGCCGGATAATAAGCTTGCCAGGGAGAATCTTGCGGTTTCGGAATTATGATTTTGGAATTTTACTAATTATTTCACGAATTAAAAATACCGAAAATGAAAAAAAGTAATCAGGACAACAAAAGAAGCGCTGGAAATTCAAAATCAGAATTTCGCTCTTCACCCGCAAAAAGGATTATTGGTATAGATCTTGGTACTACCAACTCGCTGCTTTCCTTTGTTAAAAACGGCGCCCCCCGGATTATTCCAAATGAACGGGGCAGCCGCACCACGCCCTCCGTGGTCTGCCTGAAAAAGGATAAGGTAATTGTCGGTGAGATGGCCCGTAATCAGGCGGTGTTGAATTCGGAGCTTACCGTGGCCAATGTTAAGCTGGATATGGGTACTGACCGCCGTTTTACCATTAATGGCCGTCACTATGCCCCGGAGGAGATATCCGGCTTTATCCTGGCCCATCTGCGGGAGATTGCCGAGGAGTATCTCGGCGGTGAGGTGGATGAGGCCGTTATTACCGTGCCGGCCTATTTTGATGATAACCAGCGTCAGGCTACTCTGCGGGCGGCGGCTATGACCGGGATTCAGGTGCGGAAATTGTTGAATGAACCAACCGCCGCCGCCCTCACCTATGGCATGAGTCAGGGCGGTAACAGTCATATGCTGGTGATTGATCTTGGCGGCGGCACCCTGGATATTACCCTCATGGCCTATGAGGACAAGGTCTTCCGGGTTATGGGCGTGGGCGGCTCCACCGCTATTGGCGGCATAAATTTTGACAACGCCCTCATTGAACATATTCTGGCCCGTTTCGCCGCCGACTGTCCTTATGATTTACGGAATGACCGCATTGCCTATCAACAACTGGTAATTCACGCTGAAAAGGTCAAGATTGATCTCTCTTCGGCCGCCAGCACCGCCCTGATGATCCCATATATAGCGGTAACGGATGACGGCCCCCTGCATTTAAATATGGAAATCAGCCGGACGGATTTTAACGATCTGTCCCGCCCGGTCTTGGAAGAGATCAAAAGGCATATTTTAGAGACCTTCTCGCAGGCTGGTCTGGCCCCGGAGTGGGTGGACTCGGTGATTATGGTGGGCGGCGCCAGCCGTATTCCAGCGGTGGGTGAACTGGTGGACGAGGTACTCTGCCCTGCCGGCGCCAGGTCAGACAGCGGCCCGAGATTAAAGAAAAACATTAATCCCGATGAAGCAGTGGCGCGGGGAGCCGGTATCCTGGCCGGGGTATTGAACGGTGAAATTGCCGGGGTGGAGTTTCACGATATTACGGCCCATAATCTTGGGATTGAGGATGATAAGGGCGATTTCATTAATATAATTCCGGCCGCTTCATCTTATCCCACCGAAGTCAGCCGTTTGTTTACCACGGTGGTTGATAACCAGCCTGAGGTAATTATTCATATCATGCAGGATCGCGGCTCGGAGGGAGGGCATGATTTTGTTTCGCTGGGGCGCTTTCATTTAACGGTAAATAATGGCCGCCAAAAAGGGGAACCAAATATAGATGTAACCTTTGCCATTGATCTGAACGGGGTGCTGACGGTTAGTGCCATGGATCTGGATACCGGCGAGGGTAAGGATATTTCAATTTCGGATTTGTGATTTCGGAATTCGGATTTTGGAATTTAACAGCCAAAGTAACTGTTCAGGTAAGCATAGACTATGAGATGGGCTGCAGCTGAATAGTTATAAGCCAAAATTATAAATGGAATGCGGAGCACTTATGGCGGGAGTTTTTTATTCAGTCATCCGCTATCCGCATTCCGCAATTCCAAAGAGGAGTATTGAGATGGCAAAGAAATTAGCAAAACCTGATTCATTGGCAACCGGTATTACCAGTAAAGAGGGGGATAACAAAGTTTTGGCTCAAAAGCGTGAGCTGGCTAAAAAACAGGCTCAGGCCAAGACCCAGGCTCGTACTCTGGCCCGGCAGCAGGCCATTGCCGAACGAATTGCCGTGGCTGTGGAGCAGATGGCCGCCTCTCTTGAGGAGGCTATTGCGTCATCCGAGCAGCTTACCAATAATATGGCAGAGATCGGTCAGAAGGCCGATGGCAATGCCGAAGCGGCCGATAAATCACGCGGTTCCATTGCGATTATCAAGGAAAATTCTCAGGAGGTCAATAAACACGCGGTCTATTCCGATGACAAATGTACTGAGTTACAGCTTCTGGCCCGCACTACCGGTGAGGATATCCGCCAGATAATTCTTGGCATCAAGGAGGCGGTACAGAAGAATGATGAGTCGGCGGTTTTGATTCATCAACTGGAGCAATACTCCAATGAGATTGGTGAGATTGTCGGGGCCGTGGTGCGGATTGCCGACCAGACTAATCTTTTGGCCTTAAATG
>JAJRZN010000190.1 GCA_024275235.1 Deltaproteobacteria bacterium | reverse complement strand
TCGGCGATGGTATTATGAGCGCGATCGATTTTGAAATTGACATCCAGCGGAAGCAAGATCCGAAAGGCGACAGGGTAGTGATTACCTATGACGGTAAATTTCTGCCTTACAGGAAATGGTAAATGAGAACCTTGACGCGTTTCGTTTTAGATCGGTGGGGAAGGCCACTTCCAAAAACCGGCGCCCCCCGTTTTCATGTTGTTTTTTAGCCCCCCGGGGTGAGGGGGGCTTAATTTCAGCGATCATAACCGAATCGACCAAATCCGACCTCATTCAAAGCGCGAATCCCAAAAGCTTATTTATTTGAACTACGACGCCATCAATCTTCAAAATAAGGAATTATCCTGGCGCATAGCTTTTTTAACAGCGCGTAATCATGGCTTATGACGATTAATCCCAGCTCACGCTTCCGGGCAATACGCAAAAGAGTCCGCCAAATGCTCACCTGCGTCAGAGCATCCAGCATTGAAGTTATTTCATCGCAAAGGAGATAGCGTGTCTGACTGCCCAAAGCGCGCGCCAGACAGACACGCTGGAGCTCTCCCCCAGACAACTCATGCGGATAACGTTCCAGCCATGAAGGATCAATGGACAGCCGCCGCAGGAGTTCAGGCGGCGGTTCCTCCGACTCGCCCATGATGGCCTTTATCTTCCAACGTGGATTTACCGCAAGTTGAGGATGCTGAAAGAGTAACTGAACCGGGCAGCAGTCTGCCTTGGGAAAGGAACGGCCATCTATAAAAACGCTGCCCTCTTGAGGAGCCAGGTAACCAGACAATACCTTCGCCAGGGTGGACTTCCCCCTGCCGCTTGGGCCGGGTATCCCGACAATCTCACCGGGGGCAATCCGAAGATCAAAATCCTTAAACAGCCATTCTCGTTGTTCTCCATATCTGAATGCCAGTTTCCGGCCCTCAAGCATGATGACACCTCACCCAGCCGCCATCTGTGTTTCGCAGCCCCGGCTGGCGCTTCCCGCATAGAAAATCTTGTTTGTGACAATAAGACCGAAAAAGGCAGCCATCATTTTGAGACAACATTATTACCGGCGGCATAGACATTCTAAAGCCGTTGGCGGGCAGGGCGTTCCAGAGTGCCTTTGTATAAGGATGGCGTAACCTGCCACGGCCGTTAAAATCCTCTGCCGCCGCAACTTCCACCGTAGTTCCGGCACAAAACACCGCCACCTTATCCGCCACTTGCAGGGCCGCCTTAATGTCGTGCGTAATGAGTAGCACGGCCTTGCCGGTATCAGCCAGCTCACGCAGATGACCAAGCGCCTCCCCGGCCGCGGCCGGATCCAGGCCGTTGGTGGGCTCATCCGCAAGGAGCAGATCTGCTTTGCCCACCGTAGCGGTGGCGGTAAGCACCCGGCGGGCCATGCCGCCGGAAAGCTGGAAGGGCAACCAGCCTGCCACCTCTTCATCGAGCTGGTATCTCGCAAAGGCCCGCCGGACGACAGGTGGTACCTCCTCTTTGGATATCCCGCTCAGGCAGGCGGCCCTGGCCACCTGAGCCCCTACGCGCAGCAGGGGGTTAAGATAGGTCACCGATTGAGGAATCAAGGCTATCTGGCACCCCCGCAGACCGGTCAGACGTTCTGCGGTCAACGGCCTGCCCTTGAAAAACAAGGAACCGCTCACCTTGGCATTACGCGGCAAAATCCCCAACAGGGCATGAACGAGAAGACTTTTTCCAGCCCCCGACTGCCCCACGACAGCCATAATTTCGCCAGGAGATATCCGCAGATCAAGACTGCGGATGGCGCAGACCTCTTTTTTCTTCAACCCCAGCGTGTAGGAAGAAAAACTTATGGAAAGATCATGTACGTCAAGCATTGAAATATTTCCTATTCGTAACTACTCAGCGAGGGCTGCAAATTGCCCCAACTCGTAACCGTAACTATTCCTGTGAGGTCCTTGGGTCAAGCAGCGCCCTGAAATTATTACCGAGCATATCAAAGACCTTTACCGAGACAATAAGCGCTATTCCCGGCGCCACAGCCAGCCACCAGAGCCCCATGGAGAGATAGCGCATGGACTCAGCTAACAGCACGCCAATGGCCGGGGTATGCGGTGACATGCCAAAGCCCAGGAAGGTCAGGCCTGCGGCATGCAGAATGGTATGCGGGAAGAGAAGCAGCATACCCACCACAAATTGCGGAATGACATGCGGCAGCAGGTGCCGCCTGGCAATCCAATACGGCCCCTTACCAAGCTGACGGGAAAGTTTAATGTAGTCCGCGGAACGGAGCTGTAAAATCTCGGCACGAATTACCCTTGTCAATGAAGGCCAATGCGATGCAGCCACTGCGATAATAACCCCTTTAGCTCCACCGCCGCAGGCAAAGGATATGAGGATAAGCAAAACCAGATGCGGAACAGCCATACCCACGTCAATTAGCCAGGTCACTATCAGATCCACGGTTCGGCCCAGCATGGCGGCCGCTAAACCGAATA
>JAJRZN010000189.1 GCA_024275235.1 Deltaproteobacteria bacterium | reverse complement strand
TATATTGATCCCAAAAAATGCCGGGCCTGTGGTATATGTGTCAGTGAGTGTCCGGCTCAGGCCATAGAATTGAACGAATCAGAGGACGAGAGACTTCTCCAGGCCTCTGGGAATTGATTAAGGAGATATAAATGAGTTTCATCCCCGATATTCAGGCATTCTGCTGCCATTACACTTCCCAGCAATCATGTGCCGAAAACCATGGCGGTCTGCAAGAGGACGGCTTTCCTGAGAATATTACTATAAACCGCCTGAGCTGCAGCGGCATGATCAAGGTCTCAGCTCTTTTGCAGGCCTTTGAGAACGGAGCCGACGGAGTTTACGTTGCCGGATGCCCTAAGGATGAATGCCATAATATAATGGGCAGTCAGAGAGCCGCCAAGAAGGTAGCAGCCGTTAAGAAAGCTCTTGCCGAATTAGACGTTGAGCCTGAACGTATCGAGATGTATCACTTAGAAAGGGGGCTTAGTCCTCAGTTTATTGCCGCGGGCCAGGAGATGGAGGCCCGAATTAAAGAGCTGGGGCCCAGCCCGTTTAAGGGAGAGAAAAAATGATTGTCGCTAAACGTAAACCCATTGCCGAAATCGTCGAAATGGTTAAGGACTTTGACCGGGTGCTGGTTCTTGGCTGCCGCGGATGTGTCTCTGTCTGCTCGGCCGGCGGCGAACGGGAGGTTGAAATTCTTGCCTCGCTTTTACGTCTCGGCTGCCGGAAGGCCGGTAAAAAACTGCAAACCGTCACCGGTACTCTGGTCAGGCAATGCGACAAGGAATATATTGATGAACTGGATGAATGGGACGGTCAATATGATGCTGTTGTGTCCATGGCCTGCGGAGTGGGCGTTAATTTTATCGCCAATCTGCGCTCCATGGTTAGAGTCTATCCGGGGGTGAATACCACCTTTATGGGCGGTTCCATGGAGCAGGGAGTATGGACAGAGCAATGCGCTGGTTGTGGTAATTGTGTCCTTCACCTCACAGGTGGTCTCTGTCCTGTAGCCCGTTGTGCCAAGAGCCTGATGAACGGCCCCTGCGGTGGATCAGTAAATGGTCATTGCGAGATCAACAAAGACGTACCCTGCATCTGGCAGGAAATCCACGATCGCTTAGGACGTTTAAACCGTCAGGACGAGTTGTTAAGTATTGCCCCCATCCGAGACTGGAGTACTGCCGGACATGGCGGCCCCAGAACAAGTCTGCGTGATGATCTGACCATATAAGTTTGCGGGGGGCCGTCTTCCACGGCCCTCTTTCTTTCCATTATTAGAAGGGCGGTCAGCAATCTTCACTTCAGCGTGAAGATAACAGGTGCTGACTTCCTGCTGGAATGAACAGTAATATTCGGGCTGTTACAGCATTTGATCCCAGGCGTTAATCAGATTCACCATTTCATCCGCTCCTTCACTGTATCGTCTTGAGCCCCCCAAAGAAAATACCCATTCCTTCGTAACTTCTTGAGTCTTGTTTCACCTCCCCCTCTCTTCGCTGCAACTTTTTTGTTTCATTGCGTCTTGTATGTTGCTTGTTATGTGTCTTCCCCTTCTGTCATAGTTTCGTTTGTTGCTGCCATTGTTTATTTATCTCCCCGGATATACGGGGAAATAAATAAAATAAACAGCAAATATCTTTTTTGGTACATTCTATGCTTTCGTGGTAATTGCTCACGGGGGTAACGTCTGGTATGTGCATCAACCACCATAATTGTAAGACATTGATATTTTCCGTTTCTTTATGAGAATCTTATTAAAACGAAAAAAGCAAAAAAAACAAAAGACCTGCCGCTGGTATAAGGTCTGTTTCTGGTGTTGCGCTGTTATGCTCTTTGCCTGGCCGGATAAGGCCTGGGCTTTGCAGACCCATGGCGCTCCAGAGGGCCTTTATGTGCATCAAATGGCTCATATTCTTTTTATTATGGCTCTCAGCTATTTGCTGTGGGATATAAGGCGCAGCTCTTTTACCAGTAAGGGTTGGCGGTATTTGCAGGTATTTTGTGTGTTGATGATTATCTGGAATATCATGGCCTTTGTCGGTCATGCCACCGGAGTATCCATTCGGGAGGAAAATGTATCCACGGCTTTGGGGTATTTCCACGCCAGGCTGCTTGGCCCTATAAGCGCCCGGGAGATTGTTTACTATATTGCCAAATTTGATCATGTCATAGCCGTACCCGCTTTGTTTTTTCTGTTTGCCGGTCTTAAAGATCTGTACAAAAGTGTGGAGAAGCAGGGTGGACGGGGGGAGGGCGAATGAGCGCCTTGCCCTTATTCCCGGTGAATCTTGTTAATATGGCA
The DNA here is from genome assembly GCA_024275235.1 of Deltaproteobacteria bacterium. Taxonomy (GTDB): domain Bacteria; phylum Desulfobacterota; class Desulfobulbia; order Desulfobulbales; family VMSU01; genus JAADIV01. The sequence continues at coordinate 4,704 of JAJRZN010000189.1, read as the reverse complement.
GGTTCCGTGGCTGATATTATCTTTTCTTTCCTGGCCATGCGCTACGCCTATCTTCTTTCCCGCCGGCAGCGAGATAATTTTTTATGGGGCTTTCTCTTCTATTTCTGTATGGCTCTGTCCGCTTTTTCCGTCTCCAGGGCCGTGGGGCACATCGTCAAACAGTTTCTCTTAATGGCGGGGGATGATCAGATCTGGGCCGGGATTGCCCCCTATTCCGGTGGAGTGAACACCCTGCTGCTGATTTCTGTATCAGCGGTGACCCTTTTTTACAATAAGAGTGTTCAGGCCTATGAAGCCGTTGAACAGAGGGCCTCTAAATTGAAGAATGCCAATTTGCGGCTCAGAAAAGCCGCGGCTGAGTTGCAGGAACTTAACCTGCATCTTGAAGATAAGGTGGAGGAACGCACCTTTGAATTGTCAAAATCGGAAAAGAAATTCCGCCATCTGTTCTCTAATTCCAAAGACATGATCTTCTTTGGCGATACCGCCAATAATTTACTGGAGATTAATGAGTCTGGTCTTGAAATGCTGGGTTACGGCAGGGATAAGGAACCGCATCTGAATTTATATCAGATTTTCCATAATGAGGATGACGTTTTCAGCTATTACGAGATGCTGGATGATGACGGCTATATCAAGGATTTTGAGGCGGAATTCCAGAAAAAGGACGGTTCTATTATCTATGTTCTTATCTCGGCCACTGCCATATATAACGATGATCACTGCATTGTGGGCTGTGAGGGCATTGCCAAGGATTTAACCAGGGTTAAGACTATGACGGAACAACTGGTTGCCAACGAGAAGATGGTCTCTGTGGGGCAGATGGCGGCGGGTGTTGCCCATGAAATTAATACTCCGCTGGGAATTATTCTGGGATATACCCAGCTGATGAAGGATGATTTTGCCCAAGACTCTGAAGCATACGAAAACTTAAGTGTTATAGAGCGGCAGACCAGGGCCAGTCGTAAAATTGTTGCTGACCTGCTTAAATTTTCCAGGCAGTCAGGTGGAATTAGGATGAATATTAACCTTAATGACGTGCTGCGTGACGTTATCGCCGTTACCGAGCATAATATTAATCTGGATCATATTAAGATTCATGTAGATCTGGCCGGGAATCTGCCGGAGATTGTTGGAGATGCCGAGAAATTACGCCAGGTATTTGTCAATCTGTTGAATAACGCCGGTCATGCCATGGAAGGGCTTGGCGGCGGTGACATTTTTATTACTACTTATTATGACGGCAAAAACAGGCACGTTATTGCCCGGCTGCGTGATACCGGTCAGGGGATTTCGGAAGAGGTAAAGGTAAAAATATTTGAGCCCTTTTTTACCACCAAACCGGTGGGCAAGGGGACAGGCCTCGGTCTGTCGGTTTCTTATGGGATAATTAAGAATCATGGCGGCATTATAGAAGTTGAGAGCCCGGCTCTGGATCAGAAACTAAATAAAAAAGTCCAGGGTACGGCCTTTACCATTGTCCTGCCCTGCGCGGAAGAGGCGGATGTTACCGCGGTTTGTAAGGACGCTGAACTATTAGGAGAGGTGAAATCATGGCCGAAATAATAGCCCTGGATGATGTCTTGGACGCGACTGTACTCGTCGGTAAAATTCTGACCAAAAAAGGGCATAATGTCCAATCCTTTACCGAGGAAGATGAGGCCATTGATTTTGCCAGGGGGCATAAAATCGATTTGGCGATTCTGGATATTAAACTTAAAAAATTAAGCGGCATTGAGGTCCTGGCCATGCTTAAGGAGATCCAGCCGTCCATGCATGCCATCATGCTCACCGGCTACCCCACCATTGAAACGGCACGGGAGGCCATGGGTATAGGTGCCGATGAGTATTGCGTCAAGCCCATTGACCGCGATGAGCTGGAGGCAAAGGTGGAGCAGGTTCTGCAGGGTGTAAAAGGTTGAAACCTGATGTCTGTAACGACTGTGCAGAGTAAAGAACGGCAGTTCCTCAAGGTCTTTCAGGAGGTAACGAAGCTGATCTCCATGGTGCTTGATCATCAGCAGGTGATGGACACCGTTGTCAGCGCACTGCCCGCTCTCCTTGAGGTGGATGCCTGTACCATTCGTTTATTGGATTCTTCAACCCAGACTTTTGTCATGGGCGCGGCTCATGGGCTGTCCCTCGAATATCTGTCCCGCCAGACCATTGACACCGATGAGACCATGGAGATGATAAAGGCCGGTTACCCCGTCGCTAAAAATGATGTTGATAAAGACTCCAGTTATCATGGCAGTGAGGCGGTTTGCCGTGAGGGCGTAAAGAGCATCCTGAGCCTGCCCATCCTTTTTCAGGATTCGATTATCGGTATTATGCGTCTCTTAACCAAAAGTCACCGTTTGTTCACCGATGAGGAGATTTCATTTGCCATGGCCCTGGCGGAGCAGGTGGGTATTGCCATCTCTAATGCCCGGATGTTCAACGCCATGGAGAATCAGGTCGATTTTATGAAAGAGGTTCAGGCCCTGACCCGGCTTGTTCACTCAACCCTTGATTTGGATACCGTATTGCGCACCTTTGTTGAACGGGTTTCGCAATCCATTGGTGCCAAAGCCTGTACTATAAGTCTGCTGTCTTCTCTGAGTAACCACCTGGAGCTGGTTGCCGCCTACGGACTAACGGCGGACTATCTTGCTGAGGTTCATATTGAGACCGAGGATAATCTGCTTGTCCTGCCGCGGGAGCCTCTCGCTGTTTATGACGTGGCTGCTGACGAACGGATCAGCAATAAACGGCATATGGTGGAAGAGGGGATTAAATCTCTGCTGGCGGTGCCGGTTAAGGTGGGGGGCGAGGTGATAGGCGTTCTGCGGATTCTCTCGGATGAATTTCATTGTTTTACCAGTTCAGAGGTTAATTTTGCCGTAACTGTTTCCGAGGCCGGGGGTACGGCTATCCAGAATGCCAGAAACTATCAAAAAATGAACTTACTGTTCAATCAGATTGAGGATAATGAGCGTTTTTTAAGTGATATTTTAGACTGCATCCGGCCGCAGCTTCTGGTGGTTGATCGTCATAAACATATCGTCCTGGCCAATCGTATTGTTCTGGAACAGCTTGGCAAGCCGGAAAGTGAGGTTTTGGGGATGGAATACAGCGCTCTCTGTCCTGCCGATGATACTGGGGGGCTTTGCCCTGTTGAACAGGCTCTGGCGACTGGGACAAACGCGGTTTATGTGCATGAGGTGAGCCTTGCCGATGGAAGGCACTGGTTTGAGAGAAGCGCTTCTCCCATGTTTGATAAGGATGGGCGGGTGGAATTTGTCATTGAAATTGTCCGTGATATTACCAACCGGCAGCGCCATGAAAAGGAGAGGATGGAGTTGGTTAAGTTACAGGGGGTGGTTGAAATGGCAGGAACCGCGGCTCATGAAATTAATTCGCCGCTTTTTGCCGCCTTGGGTACGGCGCAGTTGCTGGAAGAAGATCTGGGCGGTGAGGATTCAGAAAACATGGCAACTATTATTCGTAATCTTAAAGCAATCAAGGCCCTTACTCACAAGATGACCTGCATGACCGGTTTTAAGAGCCGTGATTATATCGGTGGGGCTAAAATTGTGGAGATGACAGATTAATTTCTGGTAACTTCGGCAGGTCGGCTCAAAGGAGGTGTCAGCGGGAAAATACGTTTATTATATGAGGGGGAGGGCTGCGGTAACAGCCGGCAGTTCTGAGACTTATCTGTAAAACAAGAGGAGGTTTGGTATGAGACGAATTTCAATGGTCTGTGGTTTAATAATAGCTTGCCTGTTTTTTGCCTATTCCGGGGCGCAGGCAATGGAGGCAAAATTAGGATCTAAAACAATCACTGCCGGCGGCACAATCAGTGTGACGGGGAAGATAGCCCCTAACAGTAATCTCTATGTCGTAATCAGCTCTGCCAGGATGTTCAGCGCCAGCGCCGCCCTTGGCCCCAAGGAGAAGAAGAGGCTGCTCAACGGCAAAAATGGTAAGAACGCCTTTGGTGATACCGCCATTCCGCCAAATTATTATATAATTACCAATGTTCCTGATTCATTGGCCACCCCCAAAGTGGTCTGGAAGGGGCAGACAGACGGCATATTTGCCTTTCCGCCCTTTAAGTATAAGGTCAAGGTCAATAAAATTAAAAAATGGGCCGACATTAACCCGCGGATAAAGGGCCTGCTTGGCCCGATCAATTCGGCGGCTCAATGGAAATTCCTGGCCTTTACCCATGAAAAGAAATTCGGCATCAATACCGTCTCCAAAGAAAAGCCCCTGGGCGGCGGTAACGCCCGCATGATTATGACCGGTTACAGCCAGCAGCCGGAGCCCTGGAACAAGGGAGTTTCTCTGACTCTTGATAAGACGACGGGGAAGTTCTCGATTGCCATGGCTCCCTATAAAAATCTGGCCCCTGATACCATGATGGCGGTTTATGTTAACGGCCAGAAGGTGGATACCTTCAGAATCAAAAAATCCGGCTTTTTCTTTAAGACCGCCAACGTTTATATGAGTCCGTTTATGGTCTTTGGCGGGGCCTTTATTATTGGCGTACTCTTTGTGATTATGGGAGCTGCCGGCGGTTTGTTCACGGCCGCCTTTCAGATTACCGTACTTGGTACTAAAGGGCCGGTGGGGGTTAACGCCGGTAATACCATCAAACCCACCAATCTCTTTCTCACCCTCTGTTCACCGATTACCGGCCTGATGAATTATTTTAAG
>JAJRZN010000188.1 GCA_024275235.1 Deltaproteobacteria bacterium | reverse complement strand
TTTTCTGGTTTTTCGGGTTTTTCTGGTTATGAGCGCCGCCGTACCGGGGTCTATGTCGGTCTCACCGAGCATGGTACCGCCGAGACCGAGATTGAGGTCTATAATATCAGTCAGTATGGTTATGATGTGGATTATTGGACTCATCATCATAATCCGCGCACCGTTTTAAATAATCCGGCCGGTGAGATTACCATGAGTCTGGGGATTACCGGCCCCCATTACTCCATTGGAGCGGCCTGTGCCGCTGGCAATGCCGCCCTGATTCAGGGGGTACAGATGCTGCGTCTCGGCGAGGTGGATATGGCCCTCTGCGGCGGGATATCGGAGTCGGTTATCTCCTTTGGTATTTTCGCCAGTTTCAAGGCCCAGGGAGCTCTGGCCCAGCATGCTGATCCACAGCTGGCCAGCCGCCCCTTTGATCTGGAGCGTAACGGTATTGTTATTTCCGAGGGGGCCTGTATTTATTGTCTGGAAACCCTGGAACGGGCTCTGGCCCGGGGGGCTAAGATATATGGCGAGGTTGCTGGTTACGCCATGAACTCCGATGCCAGGGATTTTGTCATGCCTTACGGCCGTCGTCAGGCTCAATGTGTCAAGCAGGCTCTGGAGCGGGCTCATTTAGCCCCGGCTGATATTGATATCGTTAATACCCATGCCACCGGTACCAGGCAGGGTGATGTTGAGGAATGCGGGGCCCTGGCCTCTGTTTTCAAAGACTGCCCCACAACCTGGTTTAATAATACCAAAGGTATGATCGGACACGCCATGGGGGCGGCCGGGGTACTGGAACTGGCTGGTAATCTGCCGGCCTTTGATGATAATTACGTCCATCCGGCGATTAACGTCAGCCAGCTGGACCCTGACTGCGCTTTGACCAATCTGGTGCTGAACAAGGCCCGCCGGCTGGATAAGGTGGATACTATTCTAAATACCTCCTTTGGCATGGTAGGTATTAACTCTGTGATAATTGTAAAAAAATATACCGCGTAGGCGGTTGATGAGGATTATTGATGACCCGTGATGAAATTAATGCTGTAATATTAGAGATTATTGCCGATATAGACGAGGATGCTGAAACCACGGATATAAACGCGGATGAGCCCCTGCGTGACCAGCTTGATCTCGATTCCATGGATTTTCTTGATATCGTTATGGAATTACGTAAGAGGTACAAGATTCAGATTCCGGAAGAGGATTACCCCCAATTGGCCTCTTTGAGCTCCTGCGTTAATTATCTGGAGTCGAAACTTAAAGACTTCTAATCGTGGCGGTCCAGCCCCTGATTATTCTGGGCGGCGGTCTCTCCGGGCTGGCGGCCGGTATCCGTCATGCTCGTTTTGGATTGCCGACGGTTATTCTGGAGCGTCATCGCCGGATTGGCGGTCTTAACTCATATTATTATCGGCACGGCCGGCTTTTTGAGACCGGTCTGCATGCCATGACCAATTTCGCCCCCCGCGGGGCGAAATCCCGGCCTTTAAATATTCTCTTCCGGCAGCTTAAACTTTCCCGTAAATCTTTTATTACCCATGAACAGGTGGGCTCCGAGGTCATTTTCCCTGAGCAGTCCTTGCGTTTCAGTAATGATATTGATTTGTTGCGAGCTGAAATCAGCCGTAAATTTCCCGCTTCGGCGGCTGGTTTTGCGGGTTTAATCAACGCCGTGCGGGATTATGATCCCTTTCTGCCCCGTCCCGCCCTTTCCAGCCGTCAGCGCTTGAGCGCTTTTCTGCCCGATTCCCTGCTCGTTGATATGCTCCTCTGGCCCCTGATGGTCTACGGTAACAGCCAGGAACATGATATGGACTGGAGCCAATTTGTGATTATGTTCCAGGCCCTGTTTCTTGAGGGATTTTTCCGGCCCGCCGGTACCATTAAGGATTTTCTTGATCTTCTCCTGGCCCATTATCTTAGCCTGGGCGGCGAGATCAGGCTGGAGGCTGAGGCCCGCGCCCTGACGGTTCAGGATCGTGAGATCAAGGCGGTACGGCTCAGTTCCGGTGAGGAAATGAGGGCGGATAAGGTTATATCCACCCTTGGGGCTCCGGCCACCATGGCCCTGCTGCCTGACAGTCTGCCGGGGCGTTCGGCTGATTATCAGGGGCGGATGAGTTTTGTGGAGTCCATTTTTGTCCTGCCGGCCGCGGTTTTGAAGGCGTTGCCTATGCGCACCTGTATCTTCTATAACAATCATCGCCGCTTTGATTATTGCCGGCCGGCTGAATTAGTGGATTACGGCCTGGGGGTGATTAATTTCCCGGCTAATTTTAAGGGGCTGGCCCCCCATGATACGGCTCAGATCCGGGTTACTCATCCGGCCAATTATCGTCTCTGGCGGCAGTTGGACAGCAACCGGGGCGGTAAACGCTCATCGGCTTATAAAGCGGCCAAGGCCGAGGCCGTGGCCCGCTGTCAGGCGGCGGCAGGCGAAATTATTGGGAATTTCCCTGAAAATATTGTATATCAAGATACCTTTACCCCCTTGACCATTGAGCGCTATTCCGCTAAGGCCCAGGGGGCGGTTTACGGCAGTCCGCTGAAGATCAAGGACGGCCGTACTAACTATAATAATCTCTTTATAGCCGGTACGGATCAGGGGTATCTTGGTATTGTCGGTGCCATGTTGAGCGGGGTAACTATGGTTAATCAGCATATTTTATGACTGAGTTCGCTAAGTGCGAAAACGGCCTGCGGATATAATTTAAGAGCGGCCGGATTACTTACCGGTTCGCGGTTGTAAGCGCTCAACAAACTACACTCTTTACTTTATAACATCTCAAAATGCGGCGTTACGACAGCGATCGTATGCGGGCGTTTCAGGGTGTTCATGGAGCGCTTACCCCAGTTCAAAGGAAAAAGTATGGTTTACAACTCCATAGATAAGGTCAAAGACAGTTACGATGT
>JAJRZN010000187.1 GCA_024275235.1 Deltaproteobacteria bacterium | reverse complement strand
ATATGCTGCGCCCCGCTGACGTTATACCAGACCGGGAAGGTAACAATTATCACAAAAATTACCAAGCCGGTTATAACCTTTCCTTTATCATACATTGGCATCACCTTCACTTCCGGCAAGGGCCTCAAACCGCAGTCCGGTCTCCCTCACCTCTTTTTCACCATCCATTATCAGGGCATTACCGACCAGTTCGGAAACACCGGTAACCTCAACACCTGGCACCCAATAACCCATCAAAGCAGTAAGAGTAGCCCGGTCAATGGCACATACACAGGAAAGAGTATTAACCCCATATTTATCATGAACATACTGCACGGCATTGGCTCTCGGCAGACCGGCCCGCATCCGGAGTTCCATAATCTCACCGGTATTCAATCCGGTTCCGGAACCACAGCAGAAGGTTTTCTCGCGCGTAGTATTCTCAGGCATTTCATGAATTTTATTGACCACATGCTTTAAGACATAGCGCGGCTCTTCAATCAACCCCATTCCCCGGGCCGGATTACAGGAATCATGAAAAGTCACTGTCCGGTGATCATTACGGCTGGGATCTAATTTCAATTTTCCATGCCGGATCAGATCAGCAGTAAACTCACTGATATGGGTCATTTTGGTCGATGCCGCATTATCAAAAACCGTCCCGGTAATGGGCGACTTTGGCACCTCAAGAAAATCAGCCGGACCGGTCATAGTTCCCATATACTGATGAACTACCCGCCACATATGGCCGCACTCACCGCCCAGTATCCACTTAACTCCCAGGCGTTTCGCCTCGGCATACATCTTGCCGTTCAGTTTCTTCATTAACTCGTTGGTACTGAAGGAGCCGAAATTACCGCCCTCAGAGGCATAAGTACTCCAAGTATAATCGAGTCCGAGATACTCAAAGAGCAGCAGATACCCCATACAGGTATAAATTCCCGGTTCAGCGAACAAATCCGCCGAAGGAGTGATAAACAGAATCTCCGCTCCCTTGCGGTTCCAGGAAGGGGTTATCTTGATGCCGGTAATTTCCTCAATATCGTCGCAGAGATATTCGACATTCTCCTTCAGGGTATGAGGCTGCAGGCCCATGTGATTACCGGTTCGATTGGAGTTGGAAACCGGCTCCAGAACCCAGTTGATATTAACCGCCACGAGATGGAGTAATTCACGGCCCATCATGGTAATCTCGGCCGTATCAATACCGTAGGGGCAGAAAACCGAACAGCGCCGACACTCCGTGCATTGATAATAATACATGAACCAGTCTTTCAAGACCTTGAAGGTCATAGGCCGGGCTCCGGCTATGCGGCCCAGAATCTTACCGGCCTTGGTGAACTCATGCCGATACACCGAACGCATGAGCTCTGCCCTCATAACCGGCATATTCTTGGGATCACCAGTGCCTAAGAAGAAATGGCATTTATCGGCGCAGGCTCCGCAACGCACACAGCAATCCATGAATATTTTTAAAGATCGAAATTTATCGAGGCGCTGCCTGAGTCCGTCAATAATTATCTCTTTCCAATTATCAGGAAGCTTCCAGTCATCGCTCTCCACATCCCAGTCCCGGGCCGGGCCCATGACCCCTGGAGGAAGTTCCTTGCCAAGATACTCGACGATACTCGTCTTAGCCGGATAGCAATAATTACCAGGCTTAAAGACTGCCTCAATGTCCATCCAATCTTTGGTGGGAACTGCATGAGTCATCATCGATGGATCACGCGCAACACTAACCCCAAGTTCATCTGCTTTCATATCTGCCATTGTTCGTCCTTACTCTGCTGAGTTTACTGGAAGATTTGTTATTAACTTTCTCTAATTATCAAGGATTCAGGCCTTTCCTTCCGCAGCCGGAGCAGCTTCTTCGGCCTTAGGCGGCAGCTCTTTATCTACAGGAATACCAGCCTCAACCATAAACTCCCTGAACTCATCCTCATAGCTGGCATAGGAATGAGGCTTGAGATTGGGATCGTTCCAGGGATTAATATGACGTACCATCCGACTGTTATTAGCGAGATTCCTGGTCGGACTCATAAAAATACCACCCATATGCATTAACTTGCTGAACGGGATATAAATAAGCAGAGTGGAGACCAGAAAAATATGGATATAAAAAATGGGACTGATATGACCGGCTATTGTGGGATGAAAAGTAGCAAGACCCACGGCCAGCTCTTTTATATATATGACATCAGTACGCATGAAATAGCGCATAAGGCAACCGGTGGAGGCAATGGCAAAGATCAGAAAAAGCGGGAAATAATCGGCCGGCAGAGAGATAAATCTCACCTTGGCTGAAAAGATACGACGGCAGAAGAGCAACAGGAGACCGGTGAGAATAACCACATCACTAATCATGATAGGGGGAGTACCGATCTGCAGGAATCCATCTCCGAAACGCAGGATAGGAATAAAGAAGGGCATGGGGTCGGTGAAGAGCCGCATATGACGCAGAATAATCACCAGAAAGGAATAATGAAACATCAGCCCGAAGAGCCAGAGATACTTACTGGAGCCGTAACGCAGTTTCGGGCCGTCATAGACATCGGCCTGGGTATTACGAAACAGGGAGAGGAAAAGAAAGACCTCAAGGAACATCCTCTTCAGGACACCGCTCATGGTTGAGGGGCATTCAATCTTATTCTGCTTAATCCAGGGCAGCGAATTCGCCTGGCCGCAGGTAGTAGGAATCCGAAAGGGCACCGGCGATTTAGACCAGTCCACCACCTTGCGGATAAACCCCACGATAAAGATGATAATTGCCAGATAGGGAATGACAATGCCAAACAATGAACTTAGTCCTGCCTCGGCCCCAAGAAAGGCGATGACAATAAGACCGATAACGGCGATGAAGGGATAAAGAATTTTCATTTACAGCTACCTCACTTAAGGTTTGACCACAGAACTAACAGTCACGAAGGACTTTCAGCTCCATTTTTTCTGCATTATGTTTACGAATCACAGCCCCGGATGGACATCCACCCGCGGCCACACCGGCATTACCACTCTTTAACTCGTCATATTTTACCTTATAGATCAACTCTCGAGCTGCCATATAAAGGTCAAATACCATGAGGGCCAAATTATCTATCTGCGCCTCCACCTTGAGCCACTGGTTGACGTCCACCTCCCCCGACTCTTTACCGCAGACCTCCAGAATTATCGGCTTTAAGTCATAGATAAAGGCAAGAGCCTTGGCCGGAGTGAATTCCTGCACAGCCCGCAGCTTAATAAACTGCTTGAGTTCCGGCGGCACCTCCTGCCCACCACCCTGGGCAATCGCCTTAACCATCTTCTCAAGCCCGGTACGGGCATTATAACCCAACGGATTCGCAAATTGATCCTGTTGCTTTTTAAAGAACCGTGCCCCGTCCTTGTGGTAGGTAGCCAAAACGGCATCAAGCCATTTCTCGGCAATTACCAACCTATTTTCGTCCAGCACTTTATTCAAATCCATCCGTATTAACACTCACATTGGCCGATAAATAAAAATAATGCAAAACAAAATGAACGGCTATTCACTTAATTTCAGACAGCGTTATCACGTTTTTTTATTTTTTTCAATAAAAAATTTGCCTTTATGATATAAGATATTTTTTTCAATCCTCATATTCTTGCGTCCAACCGTTAGTTCATGATATGTTGGGCCATCAAAAAAGGTGGCAATAAAGACCATTTATACGACAAGGAAGTATAATGACTCTCACAACAATCGGCATTCTGTCGGATACCCATCAAACCAGGATTACGCCTGACTTCAAGGAAAAAGTCAAAAAATGCTTCAGCAAGGTGGATATAATTCTCCATGCCGGAGACCTGACCTCTCCAGATATCCTGGCCGCCTTTACCGGCCTCGGCAAGCTCCACGCGGTGCACGGCAACATGTGCGATACCGCCGGCCGCCGCCTCCTGCCCCGCCGTCTTGAGCTTGATATAAACGGCTTTAAAATCGGCCTGATCCATAAAGCAGTCAGTCAGGCCTACGATTTTGAGGCAGAGCTGTTAGACGAATTCGGCCCCATAGACTGCATAATTTACGGCCATACCCACCACCCTGTCTGTCACCGCCTAGGCAAGACCCTGATCATCAACCCCGGCGCCTTTATGAGCAGCGGCCGCTTTGGAGCCCCCGGCACTTATGCCATTTTAAATATAGACCGGGATTTACAAGCCGGAATTTACGAGGTACCACGCCTGTGAAAACCTTGTGGGCACCATGGAGAATGTCATATATCCTCGGCCAGGCAGGCATTAGACAGGGCTGCATCTTTGATTTCCCTGCCGCCGTCACTCACGACCATGAAGGCCTGCTGCTATATAAAGATGAGCTTTGCGAAGTCTTATTGAATCGTTTCCCCTACGCCAATGGCCACCTCCTCATAGCCCCGGCCCGGCATGTAGCTGATATAACCGGACTCAGCGCTGCCGAGGCCAATGCCCTCATGGCCATGCTCAAAGAATCGATCATCATTCTCCGCCGCCATCTGCGGCCCGACGGCTTTAACAGCGGCCTTAATCTCGGAGCGGCGGCCGGGGCAGGACAAGCGGCTCACCTCCATTTTCATGTGGTGCCGCGCTGGCAGGAGGATCATAATTTCATGACCGTCACCGCCGATATTCGCAGTATCCCCGAGCATATTGATAATACCTTCAATCAACTGCTGCCCGATTTCCAGGCTCTGACAATCCCCAAGACAGAGAGGCAGAAAAAAGAGTAGCATGATTGGCCGAATATTATTAAAAAACCAGTGGTTACCAGGATTCTATCCCGCATGGCGTTTAACTGTTCAGGGCCGTTTATCCCGTGGGCTGAACACACTATAGAGATTTAATTATGAGCAAAAAATTAACCCCCATGCTCCAGCAGTACCTGGCGATCAAAGCCGAGTATCAGGATGCCATCCTCTTTTACCGCATGGGAGATTTTTATGAGATGTTCTTTGACGATGCCGTTACCGCCTCCCAGGTTCTCGGTATCACCCTGACCTCCCGCAACAGCAAGGCAGATAAGGATAAGGTTCCACTCTGCGGGGTGCCTTATCATGCCGCGGCCGGTTATTTAAATAAATTAATCAGAGCGGGCCTCAAGGTTGCCATCTGCGAGCAGGTCGAAAACCCCAAGGAGGCCAAGGGGGTAGTCAAGCGCGAGGTTATCCGGGTTATTACCCCCGGTCTCGCCACCAGCGAGCAGCTCCTGGATGATAAAAGCAATCTCTATATTGCCGCAGTCAGCCCGCCGACTCGAAAAAACGGCCCCTGGGGGCTGAGCATTATAGATATATCCACCGGTGAATTTATGACCGGTGAGTTTCAAGACCAGCGCACCACCGGCGATGAGATAATCCGCCGTCAGCCCCAGGAAATTCTCTACCCCGAGCCCCATGAGACCGACGAAAATTTTAACAATCTGCTCCAGTTTGTCCGCCAGGTGCTGCCGGATATTTTCCTCAGTCCCCGTCCCCGAACCGACTTTGCCTCTGATTCGGCTCAGGAGATATTGACCGAGCATTTTAAAACCGCCAATCTGGCCGGCTTTGGCTGCGAAAATTTCAGCACCGGCCTGGCCGCCGCCGGAGCCCTCTTCGCCTATGTCAGCGAAACCCAGAAAACCGACCTCTCCCATATCGCCAAAATCACGGCCATGGAACTTGATAACCGGCTGATAATTGACGAATCATCACGCCGCAATCTGGAGATTACTCAGAGTATTGCCGATGGCAGGCGGCAGGGCTCATTACTGGAAGTCCTGGATTTCACCCGCACCCCCATGGGTGCACGCCTGCTGAAAAAGAACATTCTTGAACCCCGGCGTGAGCCCGCGGCCATCAACGAACGGTTAGACACCGTGAGTTATCTCTACAAAAACACCACCCTCCGGGAAGACCTGCGGGAGATATTAACCAAAATTCATGATCTTGAGCGTCTCAACAGCCGGATGGTTCTGGGGCAGGGCAACGCCCGTGATCTCACCGCCCTTAAATGTTCCCTCCAGGAACTGCCGGGGTTGCGGGCCAAACTGCGGGACGCGGACGACAGACGACTGGGAAAAATACACCAGGAACTTGACACCTTAGATGACCTCGCCACCCTGCTGGAGCGCGCCATCCGGGAAGAGGCCCCGGTTATTCTGCGGGACGGCAAATTAATCAAGCCCGGTTTTAATGCCGAGTTAGATGAACTGGTGGAGATATCCACCTCCGGCAAACGCCTGATTCTGGAGCTGGAGAACCGGGAAAAAGAACGCTCCGGGATCAATAATCTAAAAATCGGTTTTAATAAGGTCTTTGGCTATTACCTTGAGATCAGCAAGGCGCAAAGCGCCAGAGCACCGGATTATTTTATCCGTAAACAGACCCTGGTTAACGCCGAGCGTTTCATCACCCCGGAGTTGAAGGAGTTCGAAAATAAAGTGCTGGGGGCGGAGGAGAAACGGGTTGAGCTGGAATACCGGCTCTTCACCGAGGTCAGGGCCGAAACCGCGGCCCAAAGCCATAGAATCCTGAGCGCCGCCCGCCGCCTCGCCTGGCTTGATTTTTTTACCAGCCTGGCCGAGGCCGCAAGGAGCTACAGATATGTCCGGCCGGAGGTCAATGACAGCGGCGAAATCAAGATCAGCGAGGGCCGGCATCCAGTGATTGAACAGGCCCTGCCCGCCGGTCGTTTTGTCCCCAACGACCTGCTCCTCGATCAACGGGAAAACGAGGTGCTGATTATCACCGGCCCCAATATGGCCGGGAAATCCACCGTATTACGCCAGACCGCTCTCATCGTTCTCATGGCTCAGATGGGCAGCTTTGTGCCGGCTCATAAGGCCGTAATCGGGGCCGTTGACCGTATCTTCACCCGGGTGGGGGCCATGGACAATCTCCGCCAGGGGGCAGTCCACCTTTATGGTGGAGATGAACGAGACCGCCAACATCTTAAATAATGTCACCGATAAAAGCTTAGTTATTCTTGATGAAATCGGCCGCGGCACCAGTACCTTCGACGGTCTGGCCATCGCCTGGGCCGTCACCGAAGATCTGCTAAACAAAAACGGCCGGGGGGTGAAGACCATCTTCGCCACCCATTATCATGAATTAATCGAACTGGCCAGGGTCAGTAAAAGGGTAAAAAATTTCAACATCGCGGTACGGGAGTGGGATGAAAGGATAATTTTTCTCCATAAATTACTGGCCGGGGGCACCAATAAAAGCTATGGTATTCAAGTCGCGGCCCTGGCCGGAGTTCCCGAGCCGGTGATAAAACGAGCCAACGAACTTTTAAAAAATATCGAGCAGGGAGAATTTAATCAATACGGCAGACCTTATATTACTGCCGGTGATCCCATCCAGACAAAGCCCGGCGTCCCCGCGCAGCTTGAACTCTTCGCCCCGGCCGCCGATCCCCTGCATGCTAAACTGGCCGGGATCGACCCCAACCTCTTAAGTCCCATGGAGGCGCTTACCTTGCTGTATGAATTAAAGGGCCTGGCCCAAACTGCCGAGAATAACGCTTGATTAGTTACATGATTACCATCCATCCAAAAATTTACGCCGTAATTATCCTTATAGCCCTGTTCATCGCGCCCCCGCTCATGGCCGCCCCCTCCCGGGGACACCTTACAGTAAAACGCTATAACCTGGCGAGATCCCGTTATAACCAAATTAAGTTCAGCTCCAAAACCGCAGCCAGATTAAGAAACTGGCAGGCCGCGGCCCGGGCCTTTGTCCGAGCCTACAAGACCAATCCCTATTCCGACCGGGCCCCGGCCTGCCTCCTGACCCTGGGCCATATTTATTTCAAGATGTATAAACGCTTCGCCAACAAGGACTATCTGCGCAAGTCCCTCATCTATTATGACGACATGGCAAGCCTCTTCCCCAAACACCCCTATGCCGATGACGCCCTCTACCATACCGCCCGCATCTACGCCCTGGCAGAAGGTGACTATAAAGATGCCGCCCTCACCCTGGCCCGCCTGCTGGCAGTATATCCGAATGGCGATATGCTGAAAAAGGCGGGCCGGGATTTACTGCGCTGGAAGGCTGCTCAGATCAAAAAAGAAAAGATCCGCACCGCCAGTATCAAGGCCGCAACCCACAATGCCGAAATGGTTCTACACATGGCCGTGCCCGCCCAAGGCCGGAAAGCGGCCGTTATCAAAGAGCTGCGCCATTGGTCAACCAAGGATTACACCAGGGTGGTCATTGAGACCTCCAAGCCGGTAATCTACCGGGGGGTTCTGTTAAAAAAACAAAAAGACCATCCGCGCCGCCTTTATATAGATCTTAAGAACTGCTGGGTATCCCGCCGGATGCAAAAGACTATTCCCCTCCATAACGGACTGCTGCGGCGTCTGCGCAGCGCTCAGTACAAACCCAATATCGGCCGGGTAGTATTGGATATGGCAAGTGTTTCCGACTATAAAATATTCAATTTGGAGAAGCCCTTCCGCATTGTCATCGACATCAAGGGCATCAAAAGAAAGGCCAGGGCTCAAGCCCTTCTCCCCGCCCCCCTAATCCCCAAAAACCCAACCCTGGCTCAGCAGTTGGGACTGGGCATAAAGAGAATAATTATCGATCCGGGGCATGGTGGTAAAGATCCGGGTGCCATCGGGGTCGGCGGCCTGCGGGAAAAGGATATAGTCTTAAAGGTGGCCAAGATGCTGGCCCGTAAGCTGCGCAGCCGACTGACCTCGCAGGTAATCCTTACTCGCACCAGGGATATATTTATCCCCCTGGAGGAACGTACCGCCATCGCCAACACCAAGGAAGGCGACCTCTTCATCTCCATTCACGCCAACGCCGCCCGCTCACCCAGGGCTCACGGCATTGAGACCTATTATCTTGGTTTAACCAGAAATAAGGCCAATATGCGCCTCGCGGCCAGTGAAAACGCCACTTCGGCCCATAATATCAGTGACTTGCAGAAGATACTAAGCAGTCTCATGCACAATTCCAAAAAACAGGAGTCTGCCAAGCTGGCCCACATCCTTAACCGAAATCTTGTGGGGGAGATGAATAAGGACTATGGCGGGATTAAAAATCATGGCATTAAGAAGGCACCTTTCATTGTCCTCATCGGAGCACAGATGCCCTCCATTCTGACAGAGATTGGTTTTATCACCAACCCCAAGACGGCCAGACATCTGCGCCAGCATAAATACCTCGAAGACCTGGCCAACGGTTTGGCCAACGGCATTATCCAATACACCAAGAGTCTGAATCTGGCCCGCCGTTAGCCCAGCCGTCCAAGATAATATATCTTAAAGTAATACCAGATTTCGGCTTGAAAGAAGAGGTAGATAAAGCTGGCCGCGGCCAGAAAAGGGCCGTAGGGAATGACGGTCTTACCACCTTTTTTTTGCTCAAGCATGGCAAATATCCCGGCAATCGTCCCCAACAGGGCCGAGGCAAAAATCACAAAAGGCAGAGACTGCCAGCCCAGGAAGGCGCCAATCATGGCCAGCAGTTTTATATCGCCGCCGCCCATGCCGGCCCGCCGGGTAATAAGATAATAGACTCCGGCAATGAGATAGAATATACCGCCGCCCAGCACAAGGCCAAGCCCCGCGTCCTGCCAGCTCAGGGCGGGATTAAGAAAGGAGGCGGCAAAACCAAGCACAATACCCGGCAGACTGATAACATCCGGAATAATCTGGTGGCGAAAATCAATAAAGATGATTACCAGAAGAGCGGCGGAAAAAACAAAATAGACCAGAAAATTCCACGAAATACCAAAATGGCTGTAAAGGGCACAGGCCAGGCCGGCCATGGCCGCCTCCACCAGAGGATATTGCCATGATATCTTCACCCGGCAGTGGCGGCATCGGCCGCTTAGAACCATGAAACTTAAAATGGGGATATTTTCATACCAAGACAGGGGGGTATGACAGTGTGGACAGTGGGAGGCGGGGAAAACGATGGAGGCCCCATCCTCCGGCAGCCGCAGAATAACCACATTTAAAAACGAGCCGATAACAGCCCCGAGAATAACCACAAATATATAATCCAAATCCATCTCCTTTATTTGAGCGAAAAAGAAAAATGCTTTAAAACACCTTTTCAGGTTGTCGGCAATGTAATATTCTTTACTATGTTTATTATAGGGTAACTTTCTCAGGTGTGACTGTAAATTGTCCTAAACTCTGAGCTGTAGCAGCTTAGACATCACGAGTATAGTTATATAATATTTCGTAACTATTCAGCGTGATGCCCAAAAGTGACGAAACCCCCGGAGCGTAACGGTTCAGCAGTGCTCCAGGTTTGTTTATTTAGGACTTTGAAGCATACTCTGGTATTCGAGAAGTCCTGAATGGGCAAAGATGGGATGCTGCTGAACAGTTACAATATTTCATTCATTATGAGTGCCGTAAAATGCAAAAAACGCAAAATCATATACCAGTTGAAGAGGCCATAAAGAGGCTGAAGGCCGAAGTAATCGCCCAGGATTGGCGGCTCAGCCCAAAAAGAGCCGTCAGCCTGGAAGAGGCCTTTCAAGGTCTGCGTCAGCATTTCAAGGCCCACAAGGCCATTCAGGCCATGCTGATAATGGCGGGCAGCGTTCTTGAGCACATCAGGAGAAGAAACGGTAACCCGCCGGAAACCATTGATTTTCTGAAAGAGGCCATGGCCCATATCGTCAACCTCTATGAGGATCTTGATGATGAGCCCGGACGGGAAAAATCCGTTTTCGATACCCTTTTTAAACGTTTTCAAGATCTGAAGCAAAGGATCAAAAACCCTGATCAACCAGAGAACAAGGCCTCGGTGCCATTTCCGGCCTTGGAACCAGATGAACTGCCACGAACCAAACCATCTCCCGCCGCCGGCCCGCACCGCCAGGGGCCGGATGATGAAAGTGTTCAGGTTGAACTCTTAATCACCGAGCTCCAGAAGGCCCTTGAAAAAGCGGGGGAGGCGGGAAGCGCCATCAGAATAATGTTAGCAGAGGCCCTGAACACCGAACCTGCCCCGGAGACTGCTCCACCCCGCTCCTTGAAAGCAGAAGCAGGGGCGGCGGCAGCAGAAAACAGCAAATTAACCAACACCAGAACCATGATTCCACCCCCCGCCCAACCCTGCCCGGCAACTGACCTGCGAGAGCTGGTAATAAATGGCACCCGTCTGGCCCTGCCCGCGGAATGCGTCGCCCTAAGCCAAAAACTTAAACCACAGATCATGCGCCGCTGCCTCAGCCAGAATCAGCTGCCGTTAAAATATCTAAGCGGCTTTATGCGGAAGCTGGCTCCCCGTTTAAACAGCCGTCTGTCCGAACTTAAAGAGAGAAAATTAAAGAAGCTCACCCTGCCGCTTATAATTCCCAGGGGGCTTGAACTTGCGGCCCGGCCGGACAAAGAGGCCTCCACCTTCGTGATTATCTCACACGAAAACTGGCATGGGGTATTGGCCTGTTCCGAGGTCAGCCCCGAAAACAGCGTGATGACCAGCTTCGCCAAACAAAGAAATGGCGATATTGCCGGTATCGGTTATATTGATGACAAACAACAGGTTCTGGTGCTTGATGTCTTGCAGATATTAAAACGGGAAGGCTTTTTACTATTGGCTGATTAATACAACTGCCGTTCCGGGAGCTGGAACGGCCTTTCTATTTCAGGAGATTGACTATGGAACGGCGTAAAAACACCAGGGTATCCTTTCAGACCACAGCAGACATAAAATTCCCCCGGCACAATTATCAACACTGCGAAACCGCCAATTTAAGCCTCAAAGGCATGTCCGTCAAGGGTATTACCAATCATAAAATCGGTGAGAAATGTAGTATCTCACTGGCCCTAAGCGGCAGCAGCAGCCAGTTGTTATTGTACATGAAGGGCGAAGTTGTGCGGGTGGAGGCAGATGGCATTGCCCTCCATTTCAACGAGATTGATCTGGACAGCTTCTACCACCTGAAAAACATCGTCTACTATAATGCCGACGATCCGGAGCGCATTCATTCAGAGATGTAGGGAGAATAATTATGGCCTTAATGCAATTAACCATTGTTCCCATGGGCGTGCAGTCCATCAGCGGTTTTGTGGCCGAAATCCAAGACCGGCTCAAAACCTGCGGCCTCTCTTTCACCATGCACGATATGGGAACCATTATCGAGGGTGAAGCTAATGAGCTCCTGTCCCTGGCGGCCCAAATCCATGAAATGCCCTTTGCCCATGGAGTAAAACGGGTTCTGACTCAAATCAGCATTGACGACCGCCGCGATAAAGTTGTACGTTTGGGAGATAAACAAAGGGCAGTAAAAAAATTACTGGGGGCTGAATAGATATGGCAAAAAAAGCAATCACCATCAGACGGGCACCATTCCTGCTCATCACCATCTTCCTGCTTATGGGGCTGACCGGCATAATGTTTAAGGAGCCCAGCCGGGTTATGCATCAGGCCTGGCAGGTCTGCCT
>JAJRZN010000186.1 GCA_024275235.1 Deltaproteobacteria bacterium | reverse complement strand
CTGGGGATAAACTGGGCTATGACTCGTAATATGGAACTTGCCTTAAATCATACTTACATCATTAAACCGGGGAGCAGCCATGTTACGGCCCTTGACTGGCGCTGGGCGGTTAACAAAAATATATCACTTATGACCAGCGGTTCATTTACCTCCGGCCCCAGTTCCTGGAGTGTGAACAGTCGTTTAAGTTCTCGCTTTACCGCTATGTGAGTGTAGTTACAAAGAAATTTCCCATGAACAAAATTATTAATAAGGGACATTATGAAAACATTTAGCAAGATTTTACTGTTTGCCTGCCTTATCGTTAATATTTCCGGCTGTGTGGGGGATAATATGGAGTCTTTTGTCCGTCCTGATACGGATCTCTCTTTTGTGAAGAGGGTGGCGGTTATGCCTATACAGAATAACAGCAAGGATGCCTTTGTGGCGGAGCGGGTGAGGGATATGGTGATTACCCAGCTGCTGGCCAGTGGGATGTTTGATGTGGTTGATAAGGGGTTGGTGGACAGCGCTCTGCGGGATCAAGCGGTGAATCTCAGCAAGGGGCCCATGGATGCCGGGGTTATGAAGCGGCTGGGGCAGCTCCTGCATGTGCAGGCCTTTATGCTTGGTACCATTGATAATGCTGAACGGGTGCAGAGGGGGGCGGTGTCTTTTCCACAACTGGTAATTACGCTGCGCTTAGTTGATACGAATAATGGTATAATCTTCTGGCAGGCCTCTGGTCACAATTCCGGCGACTCCCTGGCTAAACGTCTTTTCGGGCTTAGTTCCGATGATTCCTTTAATGTATCCTTTAAGTTATTACGCCGTTTATTAGCCACTATTCCGGAAGGACGTCCGGTATCGGTTAAAAAAGTTGCTGCCGCTGAGCCGTCGGTGAAAACTTCGCCGTCATCCTCTGTCAAGCCGGGAAATGGGGCCGGCACGGCAAAGGCATCGGCAAATAGAGCTGATAACACGGGGCAGGTTATAGAAGATTCAGGCAGCGGGGATGGCTCACGGGATATTTTTGATAATAATTCAGCCTCCACGTCAGATTCCAACTCAGATGCCAGTGGCATTATTATCAGTCCCGATTCAGCCGCCAAATCAGACTCTAATTCAGATTCCAGTGGCATTATTATCAGTCCTGATTCGGCCGCCAAATCAGACTCTAATTCAGATTCCAGTGGCATTATTATCAGTCCCGATTCAGCCGCCAAATCAGACTCTAATTCAGATTCCAGTGGCATTATTATCAGTCCTGATTCAGCTTCCCAATCAGATTCTAATTCAGATTCCGGAGGAATTATTATTGGAGGTGGAGCTGATGACGGCCAGGGTGCTGGTCTGCCGGCAGCCAGCGATGCTGATGCCGCTAAGGCTGATAACGTTCCAGCTGATCAGTCTGGAGGTGACAAAAAACTTGATTTTGACGACGATAGTTTAGATGCCGCTCATCTACCGCCGAAGTGAGAGCCGCGCAAGGTCTTCACTGGATATGATGTAATATTATTCACTGTCAGTATGAGGCTCGCACCTGCTGTAATTGTAATTACGGCAGGTGTAATTGCCTCTCATTTCTGCCAGTGCCTGATATTTTTTTAAATAGTAACTGTCTGTTATCATGGTGTAAAAAATAATGTTCAGCTGGGAGGGCCGCGGATAGGAACAAAACTTGCAAGTTTTATAGTGTAGTATTTGTCTTCTGAAAAACAGTCAGGCTTGCAAGTTGATGAAGAAAAAAAATCCACATATTCTGGGGCTTATAGCCGCCGCGTTAATTGTCCTCCTCAGTTCCTCTGTTGTCTGGGCTATTACCGCCGCTGTCTTCCCTGTTGATGATTTGAGCCGTCAACACAACAGCGTTGATCTGGCGATGACCAGTTTTTTACGCGCTGAGGTGAGCCGAAAAGGTATTGATGTTGTTCCCCAAAGCAAGGTTATGGATTTTATGGCTCGTTATAATATCCGTCAGCTTGGTTATCTCTCTTCTCCGATCATCATGCGGGTCCGCCAGGATCTTGGGGCCGATCTGGTGGTTTTGGCCTCGGTCTGCGAGCAGCACAAAAAGCCCGCGTCCATGGGGCTTACCATCTCTTTAATCAGAACCAGTGACGGCTTAACCATCTGGAGCAATACCCGCGGTCTGAGTCAGCTGGCAGAGCAGCACCTTTTGGGGATCAACACTCCCGACTCGCTAAACGCTATTCGTTCCATTCTGGCCGGGCGGATATTTAAGGACTGGCCTCATGCACTTAATTTTACCGCCGGCCGGGCCATGGCGGGAGCGCAGTTGGCCAGGGTTCAGAAAAAATCATATATTCAGGTGGAATCGGTTCTGTTTACCCCTAAATTTGTCCGACCTGGTCAGGATATAACATGCACTCTTCGTTTTCATGATAATACCGCCTTCAATCGCCGGGCCAAGGTTTTTATAAAAGTGGGGAATAATGTTCACCTGGCCTCTTCTGAGGATGGTCGTTTTTATGAGGCTAAATGGGTCGGGGTTGATAATAAACCTGGTCGAGGAACGCAGGTCGCCAGTAATGAGTCTGACGGCCGTCTGTTCAGGCGTCTGGCGGCCGATAAATTTAAAAACGATGAATTTCCGGTGACCCTGATATTAGACTGGCCTACAGGACAGCACGTGGAATCATATCTCGGTTCATATATTGTCGATTCCCGGCCGCCGGCCTTTACCATGAAATTAAAGGCGGTCAAGGTTGGAGATCTGCCGGCTTTTCGCGATAAAATATTGTTTACCATTAAATTAAAAAAGCCGGAGCCGATAAAAAAATGGGCCATGGCCGTTGTTAACTCCAGAGGTAAGGTTATTATGCGTGATCGTGGCAGCGGAGATCTGCCGGATCAATTTGTCTGGAGCGGCCAGACTAATCGTAATCTGCGGGCTGATGATGGTCTTTACAGCATCTGTTTCAAGGTCTGGGACAGGGCTGGTAACAGTAGTGAGATAAGCCGGAAGGTTATGTTACTCGCTGCCAGACCGAAAGTTAAAATGGCCTTAAAGATGGTGGGGAATAAACTTCATGCCAGTCTGCGGGCTGGAGACAGAGTACCGGTGGTGGGCTGGAATATGGAATTATGGGCTCCTGATAACGTCTTATTACATACCTTTGCCGGCCAGTCTCTGCCGGCTCAGATCGTGCTGCCAATATCATCAGCCACGGTTGACAAAGAAAAGATACAGTGTATTCTGAAGGTTAGGGATAGTCTGGGCGGTACTTCCATTCATAAAATAAAAAATCTGGCCTCGCGTCTGCCGGTCAGACAAAGAGCTGCCAGGAAGACTGACTCCTCTGCTGCTGCTGATGTCTGGCATATTGATTTTTAAAGTCAATCGGATTGTAATGACTAATAAATGAGCCGAATCAATTTTTTCTCCCTTCTTCTGCTTAGTTGGGCTCTTATCCTGAGTGCCTGCGTATCCCATAATTCTCCCGAAGTTCAAAATATCTCTCCACCATCCGCCACTCTCTGCAGTATAGCTGTTCTGCCCCTGGTTAATGACAGCGATTATCAGCAGGGCGGGGTAATTGTCTATAGAATATTTGTCTCTGAACTACATAAGGTAAAGGGGTTGGCGATAAGTCAGGAGGGAGATGTCAGAAAATTATATCGTCAGATGAGAATCGGCCCTAAGGATACCCCCAGTCTTGATGATTTAAAGATACTTGCCGATCGTCTCAGGGTACAGGGGTTTGTGCAGGGAAAGGTTGTCAAAATGCGGGAGGATAAGGGACGTTTTGAGGCCAGGCCCATTCTGGCCCTTAATCTTAGAATGATTAATGCTGCCACCGGCAGAACTATGATGACCATCTATAACAGCCGCAGGGGCGAAGATTATCGTTCTCTTATGCATTTTGGCGTGGTTAATAGCATTACGGAGCTGGCCCGGGTGGTTGCAGATGAAATTGTTCGGCAATGGTTTCCTGCCGGGGAGGTTAAATGTCAATAAGAAGACTTTGTTTATGCGTTTTTGGTTTATTGCTGATGACGGTGCTGGATGTATCAGCTGCCGTTGATCAGCCCCTCGTGGTAATTAACGGTCAAAACTACAGCCGTCAAGACTTTAAACACTGGTGGAAATATTATAAAGATAAGGGCATGAGTCTGCCGGCCAGCCCGGATAAATTCATCAACTGGCAGCTTTTGACGCAGGAGGCCGAGCATATGGAGCTTGGGGCGTTGCCGGAGGTTAAAAGGCCTCTTGATATATTCTTAAAGGCCAGAACTCTAATGCTGCTGAAATATGATGAGGTAGATTCTAAAATAAAGATTGATGATAAAGAGTTGCGGGCAGTGTATGAACGGGATTATCAGCCCCGCCTGCTTATCTCCCGGCTTGATTTTAAAGATAAGCAGGCAGCCTCCGCCGCTGAAACCATGTTTGGCGGCCGGCATTTAAGCCTTGACGAAATACGGCAGAAGGCGGCCGGCAGTCCCCCGGCCTTTAAAATCAGCCATCCGCAATGGCTGCGGCCGCGCACTCTGCCGAAGAGCTGGAAAGGGGCGGTGAACGAGAAGAGCGGGGCGGTTATCAAGCCCGCCGGGGGCGGGTCATATCTAATTTATATCGTGGCTGCCAAGCGGGGGGATGATAATGATTTTACCCATAAGAAAAAGGCGGTTTATGAGGCCCTTTTCAGTAAAAAACAGCAAAAGTTGACAGAAGACTTGCTTCGCCGCCTGCAAAAATTATATAACTTAAAGGTAAATCGTTCATTACTGGCGGCCATTGATCTTACTAATCCGCGTCAGGATAATTGGAATAAGGCGCTGGTAACCTCAAGGCGCGGTCAGGCAACGGTTGGTTATTTTATTGAACAGTGCCGGAAAGAACGGCTGTTGTTACAAAAATCTCCCAGCCGTAATAAAAAAGAGGTCGCGGCTGTAAAGCAGAGGGCCATGAGTGCCATGGTCTCAAATTCTCTGACCGACTGGGCGGCCGCTGACCGGCATTATGAAAATAAACCACCCTTTAAATGGGTATATCAATTTTATCGTCAGCACCGGCTTATTAAGGCCCTGGAAAACAGAATATTGTCCACGGCTGAGAAGCCGCCGGGCTTGGAGGCGGTTAGGCACTTTTACGAGACCAATAAAGGAGATTTTCGAACCCCGGAGTTGGTGAAGATTGTTCTGGTTCAGGGTCGGGCCGGGGATATTAACCGTCTGTACGCGGCCAGCGTGGTGGCAGGTGAACTGCTGAAAACCGCCCACCGATATCCGGTGACTCTGCGAAACAGCGGGCAGCACGATATTGGCATTAAGACACTATCCGCCCCGGCAGTCACGGCCCTGGCCAAAATGACCGAGGGCGATATCTGCCCGCCTTTTGCCGATAACGGTAAGATGGTTGTAATGCGGCTGATTAAGAGGCGCGGCGGCGAAACTCTACCCCTGCAGAAGGTGAAGAATAAAATAATTAAGCGCCTGGTAAAGATTAGAAAAGAGGAAAAACGCCGGCAATATATAATGAACCTTAGGCGGCACTCTAATATCAAGGTTAACAAATCAGTTTGGCAGGAACTGCTTACTGAATATCATAAAAAATGAGGAAGTAAGATGAAGAGACACCTCCAGCCGCTTTTGTTGCTGCTGTTTTTCCTCTCCTCCTGTGTGGCTTCAACCCCCCCGGCCCGCCATAAGGCGTCTAAGAGCTGCCTGGATTGTCATCATAAGATGGCCGCGACTTACAACAGCGGCTTTGTTCATCAACCGGTGGCGGCCGGGGACTGCGGGAGCTGTCATCTGCCCCATGGTATGATCGGCGGGATTCAGCTCCGGGAAAGGCCGCCCAAGCTCTGCCTCTCCTGTCATGCCCGGCGCCGCCTGGAATTGAAATTCCCCCATCAGCATCAACCTTTCGCGGCCGGGAAATGTACAGCCTGTCATTTTGTCCATAACGGCCCCCTGCCCTTTTTATTGAAAAAAAAGGGGGATGTCCTCTGTTTCTCCTGCCATGACCGGAAGTTGTTTGAGCAGGCCAATATCCACCAGCCGCTTAAAAAGGGCTGTTTCGTCTGTCATCTGGCCCATGCCTCTAAAGATGCCCATCTGTTGAAATCTGCTGAAAAAAAGTTGTGCGGCGGCTGTCATAGTCTGCGGGACAGGGCCTTTAAGGCCGCCCATCATGGGCAGCCTCCGGCCCGGCGCTGCACGTCCTGTCATAACCCCCATTCCGCGCCTGGCAAGTATCTGCT
>JAJRZN010000011.1 GCA_024275235.1 Deltaproteobacteria bacterium | reverse complement strand
GTATACAGTTTCCTGGTATCTTCTCTAATCTGCAAAGTTGACAAGCAACTTTATGCTATGTTACGCTGTTTTTAACCGGATATCACTCATTAATAACCGATAGGCAGAAAACAGGATAATAGGCGCATGATTCAAATCCCAGCCGATTTTCACAAAGCATACACCTCCTTTATTGAACAAAAAGGGGTGAATGCAGGGCTGCATCGATACTATATCAAATGGCTGCGTTATTATCTTGATTTTTGCCATAAATACAATCTCAAACAGGCAGCACAAGAGAGCCTTGCCGATTTTACCGGAAAATTAAAAGAGAAAAAACAGCCTGAAAATCTTATAAAACAGGCACATCATGCGATTGCCTTTTTTTAGCGCAATGGAGTACTTCCCCGGCAGAAAGCCCCGCAATGGCGCCCTCGATATTGGTGGTACGGCAACCATATGCCCCCCATTTAACACATCTTCTTTGCATACTAAAGGAAACTTGATTGGTCAAGCAGTTTCCCCTGACTACATTCACGCTGACACTGCAACACCCTCTCGTGCCGGTAAAATATCTCCCGACATAAGTATGGAGTTCAAGCAAAGCGGTGCTGACTGGACTGAGGTCTTCAATGAATTGATGGCGTCGTAAAAAGTTCGATCTACGGGGGTCCATTTGGGGGACGTCTATGATTTCATGCGTTTTGATCAGGTACTAACAAATTATCTTGGCAACAAAGCATAATATCATAGACGTCCCCTTTGCCTCCCCAGGGGCGCACCAGCCAGCCAAGGAAAGACATGGTGGAGGTAAGGGATATGGGATTAGTACAAAATTCGGTGTTGGTTGTGCGTCCCTTAAAGCGCCTTGTTGTGTGCCGGGCACGGCACACGTTCTTAAGGGTGAGTCTATCATAGCAACTCGGGCAATGATAGGCAAGTCCCTGACCCAGTCTGATGGAGGCAGCTCTGCCACGGCAGAGTTATTCCATCTACAACCATTTTATAAGCAGAATATAGCCCACCAGCTCCTCCCGCTAACCAAAGAATAATTGTTGGAACGGACGCTTGTCTTACGTCAGAGATTAATATTTTTAGTATTTGTGTCAGCTTTGATTTCATCATGTTCCGGGCGAAACTTCTTGATCTGAACACCCTTCATTATTTTGTAGTGTTTATCATTTCCCGTTAGCAGGGGAAGGCCATGAGCAATAGCAGTAGAACCAATCAAAGCATCTGCTAGTTGCATAGCGTTGCTCAAAAAATGCTGTTCAACTGCAAACATTGCTTTGGCGGATATTTCTTCTGTTATATACAGAATTTTGGAATTCCAAGCGTGAATAGCTTGGCGAAAACTGTTTAATTCTTTTTTGTTTCTCATTCCCTGTACCAATTCCATGTATGTGACGACAGAAATATTAAAGGTCTCAAGATTCTCAATGGTTTTAAATGCTTTTTCATTGCCACGCAAATACCAGATGATTACGTCAGTATCGATTAAAAGCATTAGAATCGTCCTTTTCTCAAATTCCTGACATATTCATCTACATTTTGAGATTGATCATGGTTTTTCCACATTCCAAACAAATTATGCTGTGAAATTTTTCTTTTCTTGTCCTCAAAGGGGACCAATTTAGCACAAGGTTTCCCTCGAAAGGTAATTACGACCTCCTCCCCTCTATTTACAGTCTCAATCAATTCTTTGGAGTGAAATCTTAAATCTTTGGCTGTTGCTTTCATTATGAGCCCTCCGGCTTTAAGTTTATATTTTAGAGTATAAACTTAAATGCTTTAGGTGTCAAATTGGAGATCGTTTTTTTGACAGCGAACGTTTGAACTCAGGGGCTGGCCGTGAATCTACCGCTTAACTTTATTGATGGCTATAAGCCCGGAATCTACACCAAAATTCGCCGACAAGATGCCAGTCCACTGCAGTGACTGGTTCGGCGATTTTTGCCGTTTAATGGGGCTTAAATGAATATATGTGGGACTACAGATAGGTTTTAATGAATGTACCGAGGTACTTGCCGGTTGCAGCCTCAGCGGAATCAAATATTTCAACAAAGTCGCTGGGGCTCTTGGACATGAGGCCATTTGCCATGTTTATTAACCCATTCAGGTTATGCCCGGCGTCAGATGCCACCATCAGAAAACTATGCCGCATATCTATGCCAGGTCTATTATTTGACTGTTGTCGTATCCCCAATTTATTAACAATATTTATAAGTCCCTTTAAATCATCAGAACTGGCATTTTCAGAGGCCGACAAGAAGTATCCAAACCCTGTTCTATCTGATTGTTTAAGCTCTTCAGCCAAAGAAATGAAATCAGAAAAATTTTCATTTGCATTACCGACCGCTCTGATTACTTTCCCCAGATTCTCTTCACCCAATCCCTTGGCTAAACCGACAAAGGCCTTCTGCTTATCCAGAGATAGCAGTTTAAGTATATCTATTAATTCACCGACCTTCTCTTTGCTAACGACAGTGGTTTCAAGGAAATCAGATCGCATAGAACCTTTAAATCCGGCAGTTATGTCCGCCATGTCACTTATCTGCTTTGCTGGAACCATTTCAGCACTTTTTTGAAATTTATCGTACTCTTCTGCTGTAAGAAGACCTTTCATATAAATTGCCCGCGCATGGTTTTCTTGGCCCTTGTTGGCAGAGCTGAGGAGAAATTGTGACTTGTCATCACCTGTCAAGCTATCCGTTTTGGCTAAAAATTTATCAAGACCATCGCCGGTTTGAGCTGCGGCATAGAAAAAATTACTCCTGTCAGTTCCTGATAATTCATTGCCAAGCCTGGTCAGTTTATCCAAATTCCCGCCCGTTTTTTCTGCCGCATCAAGAAAATTAACCGTATCAACAGCAGATAATTTACTGGTGAAGGTCAAATCAAGCTGACCGGACATCTTCACCAAGATATCTAAGTTGCCCTCTGCTTTAGTTGCCGTGCTAAGAAAATTAGAAAAATCAGCGGCAGAACTACCGGAAGCAGAGTTAGTAAACTCTGCGAGACTTTGGACAAACTGTCCGAGATTCGCCCCTGCCCGAGCGGCGGTATCCAGAAGATTACTTTTGTCTTTTTCGCCCAAAGTGGAGGAAACATCAATGATCGTATTGATTGACTCTTCACTAGTTGCATGGATTATTGAGATAAAATTATTTATGTTCGTCTTTCCGCCGACGGCATGATTAAGGAAAGTGGCGATATTGTCCGTGGTCTCCGGTGAGATTTTTTTTGTAGCATTGACAAAATCAATAACCTGGGTGCCAGTCTTGGCGGCAGCAGAGAGGTAGGAAGATAAATTAACCTGGCCATGATCTTGTTGTTTATTTAGGATTTTATCGATCCGGCCGGTAAGTATCGAGACATCTTCCCCAGCATTTCTGGCGGCTGCCAGAAAGTTACTCAGATCATCTTTTGAGAGCTTCGAACCTGTGTTTATAATATTTTGCAAATCTTTTGGTGAGTTATGGACGGCAGTTATAAAAATTTTCATATCGTCACCCGACAGATCAGCGGCAAAGTCCATTAGAGTCTGGCCGGCCTCACCTGTAAGCGTGACAGGGGAAACCTGATATGTCTTCAAGAAAGTTTGAAAATCCTTACTGGAAAGATTTGCGGCAAAGGACGTAAAGGCGTTTAAATTTTTTTCGCCTGAGCCAAATTTGCCAGCCAGTTTGTCGGCCAGCACAATGTATGCGTTCTGTTGATCGCCAGAGTTACTCATCCCAGTTAAAAAGTTCTGCATATGCTCTTCACCGCCGTATGTACCATCTCCATTAAGCACAAAATTTGGTGATCCTGGCCCACCCGATATGGCTCTCTCGATATCAATCAGAGCTTTATTGATCCACACCGAGTCTCCCCTGTGTGTTTTAGATAACATGCAGTCTAACTCTTTCCATTGGCATTTAATAATTGAAACATCCAGTTTTGCTGCTCTTGTTTGCGATCCTCTCGAAACGAGTTGTTTGTCATCTTTGCTGGATATAGATAAATGAGACTTGGGTGCTACCCCCTGCGATTTAGGGTTAACTCCTGAAGAGAAATTGATATGAATTGGCATAAGGCTTTGAGATTTTACCTGTATGATGACTGCCCCCTGATCTTTTTTAGTAAAAATGTGGAATATCAGCGTAATAGACTACCTGGTCTGTTATCGGCATTAAGGTTTTGTTCTTTAATAATTTTTCCCATAAATCTAAAACCTATAACAAATGGTAGTTTTTTTTCGCAACACAAAAAAAGGGGGGGGCGGTCTATTTCAAAAAAATAGACCGCCCCCCCCTTTTTACTGATTAATAATGGAATTGATTACGGGGTTCCATTAACAAAGAGATTGGAATATGACCAGTAAGCTCCGAAGTTTGTGCCATCGTAATCGAGTACTCGCCAGTAATAGGGAGGCAAAGGGGGACGTCTATGATATTATGCTTTGTTGCCAAGATAATTTGTTAACGTCTGATCAAAACGCATGAAATCATAGACGTCCCTCTTGCCGCCCAGGTATTAATTTCCCGGATAAAGACGCGTATTTTCAAAAGTATGCCCGTAAAATTAAAGATGAAATTGCCATTCCCTTAATTTTGGTAGGTGGTATGCGTTTTTTTGAAATAGCCGAAAAAATTATTCTTGAGGGTACAGCAGACTATATTTCCATGAGCCGTCCTTTTATCAGAGAACCGGATTTAATCAAGCGCTGGCAATCAGGCGATAGACAAAAAGCAAAATGTATATCCGATAATTTGTGTTTCAATCCCGGTTTTGAAGGAAAGGGTGTATATTGTGTAACCCAGGAACGTGAAGCAGAGAGGAAAACCGCACTATAACACACAGTTCGTGCCGAGACGAATTTACGGGCACAAGAAATACCCACAGTAATGACCCAAATATTAATAACTTTTGGAAATTGCGGATAAGACACCAATTCAGACGCAGTCTTTATAATTCAGGGAAATGCCGGAGGAATTCCGTTAACCGGCCCCGATTGCTGAAATCAAGGTTTAAACATACCCTGTCCTTCTCAAAGGCCGGGGTATGCGAGACAGAGGCCCATTTTGGTAATTGCAGTCTGTCCTGCCATGCTTTAAATTCCTCTTCTGCGACGCTCAAGCGTGGAAATTGGCGGTTTTGGAGATATTTCATCAGGCAAACTGTTTGCTGCGGCAGGCTGACTGCTTGTTCAGCTAAAATGTTCATGATCTCCCGGCTGCTTAAAACAGCATGAATTGAGGTAGATTCACGGCGGCATAATTCCAGGCAGGTCTGAATGAGCCGACGCTGGTTACTTACACTGAGCCGCAGATCGCTGATTAATTCAAACACCGCCAGCCGGTCACGAAAGGACATGGCGGTCATGGCCAGGGCGGTTTTCTCGGAGATTGTCCCTTGCTGGGCCGCTGAAACCAGCGGGGCTTCCAGCTCGGTCAGGGCGATAATTTTTCTGAGATGATGAGAGTTGGCCGGTAGACCGAGGCGCTCCATGAACCTCAGAGCATCCTCCTCCCGGCCGCCGTCTGTTGTTATAATTTTGTCCAAGAACCGAGCCTTAACTATTAATGACCAGGCCGGGCCCAGTAAACCTTCTTCGAAGAAGAGCTGCCAGCAGTCCAGGGGGGTGGCAGCCGCCGGAACAACAAGACAATGGCAGACCTTGGCGGCGGCTTGGTGGCGGTAAATTGACAGGCGCCGCCGCCCGGCGATTATAGTATGATTTCTGTCTTCTCTAACGAGAACAATCGGAGGATGCAGAATGCCGCAGAACTGGATAGAGGAGGCAAGATCATTGACAGCCGCATCATCACTGTCGCTTTCCGGCCGCAGGTGGTATGTTTTGTCGTTGAAATCTATCTGCTCAAAGGGGATTTTTTTAATTGTAAGGCGTTTTTGCATCTTTTGTATCTTTTGTATCTTTTGTATCATGTCTGTAACTATTAGGCCTGATGCCTGAATACGGTGATAACAATTTTTTTTGTGAATTTTTTGTGAATAAATGAATCTTGAATATAACAGATATTTACGCAATTATCCCGGCTATATTTTACGGGCTCTGGCCCGGCAGGCGGCAGAGGGGCGGCAGGAGGTATTTTTTGCCGGCGGCCCGGTGCGGGACTGGCTGCGAGGTGAGGAGCCATTCGATTTAGATATCACCCTGACTGGTGATCCGCGCCTGTGGGCGGAGGGCCTGGCCCGGCGCCTGCGTGCTGTTTTGGTGCCACTCTCGGAGACGGAGGGGGTATATCGAGTGGTCAAGGAAGGCTTATGGCTTGATATAAGCGGCTTTCGTAATGGCACAAAGTCTATTAACGAAGATCTCAAACAGCGTGATTTTACCATCAATGCCATGGCCCTGCGCTTTGATTACCAGACTCAGGGCATAGCGGGGCCGCTTATTGATCCCAATCAGGGCCTGGCCGATCTTGAGCGTGGTATTGTCCGTCATCTCAGCTCCAGTACCTTTCAGGCTGACCCTCTGCGTCTCTTGCGGGCCTTTCGGTTTGCGGCTGGCCTTGATTTCAAGCTGGCGGCGGAAACAATCGAATTGACAGGCCGGGAGGCCCCTCTACTCAACAAGGCGGCTCCGGAACGAGTCAGCCTTGAGTTGGAAAAAATCATGGCCTCTAAATTAGCCGGGCGGACGATAGAGGATATGGCCGCCTGTGGCCTGCTGTGGCGGATTTTCCCGGAATTATTGCCAGGGGTAGGGATGCGGCAGCCGGCAAGTCATCATCTTGATGTATTTGGTCACAGCCTGGAGGCCTTGAAGCAGATGGAGATGATAGTTGCCGCCCCGGAGAATTTTTTTACCTCTTTTTTAAGTGAGATTAGTGCCTATCTTGATCATGAGCGGATGATTATACGCCTGAAACTGGCGGCTCTGCTGCATGACGTTGGCAAACCCCCGGCCTTTGTCCTGCGGGAGGGGCGGCGTACCTTTTATAATCATGACCAGATGGGCGCCCGTATAATTGAGAAAATTGCCCGTCGTTTACGCTGGAGCAGCGGGGACAGACGCTGTATAGTTCTCCTGATTAAAGGGCATATGCGGCCCTTTCATTTGAATAACGCCCGCCATAAAACCGGGATAAGCCGCCGGGCCTGTTTAAAGCTTATAAAGGCCGTGGGCCCGGAGCTCATCGGCCTCTTTCTGTTGACTATGGCCGACAGCCTGGCAGGGCAGGGGACAGGTAAACCAAGTGGCATGGAGGCTGATTTAGCGGCCCTGTTTACTGACATAGAGACAATAAACCAGCAAATTATTCAGCCGGTGCTCAGCGGGCCGCCGCTGATAGACGGCTATGACCTTATCAGGCTGGGGATGAGGCCAGGGCCATTTTTCAGCCGTCTCTTTCAGGCCCTGGAGGTAGAGATGGTGAAAAATCCGGCTATGTCAAAGGCCGAGGCGCGGCAATGGGCCGTGGACTATTTTAATTATTACCATCATGGTAAAAATAGGTTATCGTTGAACGTCACTATTCAGCATGATGCTTAAAAGTGACGAAAACAGGCTGTATAATAAAAAACACAAAAAATATAACAAAATAATAGCAGGTGCTTATTATGCCGAAAACCAGGAAAAAATCCATGCAGGATTCCTTAGACAGTCTTTTTAACCCCAAAAACTGTGCCGGGATTAAAAAAACCATCCTCAACCATCTCCTGAGCTTTCAGGGCCGGGATCCGGAGCGGGCGGGGCGGGGCGATATCTATAAGGCCCTGGCCTATACCATGCGTGATTTTATGGTGGAAAAATGGGTCACTACCCAGAAGAGCTATTATACCAAGAAGCAGAAGCGGGTTTATTATCTGTCCATGGAATTTCTCATCGGCCGTTCTCTTGGTAACTGCCTTATCAATATGGACTTCTTCCAAAAGGCCAAAAAAGTTGTCGCCGAGATGGGCTATGATTTAGATGATATTCTCGATAAGGAGGAGGATGCCGCTCTTGGTAACGGCGGTCTGGGGCGGTTGGCCGCCTGTTTCATGGATTCCGTCGCCACCATGAAAATTCCGGCCTATGGCTATGGAATAAACTATGAATACGGCCTCTTTCATCAAAAAATTATCAACGGTTACCAGGTTGAAAGCCCGGATAACTGGCTGCGTTTCGGCACCCCCTGGGAATTTCAGCGCCGGATGCCCATGTACGCGGTGAAGTTTTACGGCAAGGTCAGTACCAAACTGGACGAACATGGTAATTTACGCTCGGAATGGGTGGATACCGAGTCGGTTATGGCGGTGGCCTGTGATGTCCTGGTACCGGGATATCATAATGATAATGTTATTAATATGCGCCTCTGGCAGGCCAAGGCCTCCCGGGAGCTTGATCTGGAGTCCTTTGACAAGGGGGATTATCTCGGGGCCGTGCATAACAAGGTACGTTCCGAGACCATATCCAAACTCCTCTATCCGCCGGATGAGGCCTGCGCCGGACAGGAATTACGCTTCAAACAGCAGTATTTTTTCGTGGCTGCCACCTTTCAGGATATTTTTCGCCGTTTTACCAAACATAATAAAAATTTTAGTAAATTCAGCGATCAGGTGGCCGTGCAGCTTAATGATACCCATCCCACCATCGCCATTCCTGAGCTGATGCGGCTGTTGATGGATAAATACGGCCTGGGTTGGGAAAAGGCCTGGGATATTACGGTGAAGACCTTTGC
>JAJRZN010000185.1 GCA_024275235.1 Deltaproteobacteria bacterium | reverse complement strand
GTGGCGGGCGGGGCCTTCGGCGGGGTGGTTCATCATCTTTTTCCTTTGCATACCGCGGCGGCAGGTGCCTATGCCGCGGTGGGAGTAGGGGCCTTTCTGGCCGCCTCCACCCATTCACCGCTCACTGCTATCTTCCTGCTCTTTGAAATGACCGGTGATTATCGGATTATTATCCCGGTTATGTTAAGCAGTATAATCGGTACCACCGTGGCCCACTGGCTCTGTAAAGATTCCATTGACACGGTGGATTTCAGCCGTGAGGGTATTGATATTCATGAGGGCCGGGAAACCGCCATCATGAAATCCATCAAGGTGGGCACCCTGCTTGATGAAGATGTTAATTTTATAAGTGAAAGTGCCAATGTAGACCAATTATTGAAGATATTCTCCATGGCCAAAGACGGCTTCTATTTCCCGGTCATTAATGAAACCGGCATGATGACCGGTATCGTCTCCCTGCAGGATGTCAAGACCGTCCTCCATGACGAAAAATTGCGCTGTAATGCCACGGTGGGCAAGGTCTGCGCCCGTAATGTAATTTTTGTTACTCCGGAGGATAATCTCTACGATGCCATGCGGATTTTTGACATTAAGGGCTTTGATGAAATTCCGGTGGTGGAAGATAAAAATTCACCGTGGGTTCTGGGGATGATTAAAAGAAAGGATATTCTTGAGGCCTACCATCGGGAGGTCATTAAACGCGGAATAAGCGCCAAGAGCTGCCCCATTAAATTTGACTGAAAAAAATAAAGGAGGGTTGAAGAATGACGGTTAAGGTGGGTATTATCGGTGGTTCCGGGCTCGATGATCCGAACATTTTAAAAGATGCCACCGAGTTAGAGACAGAAAATCTTTACGGTCGTCCTTCGTCTAACCTGACCTGCGGCCGCATCGGCGGGGTTGAGGTCGTTATCCTGGCCCGGCATGGCCGGGATCATTCCATTTATCCCGGCGCGGTTAATTTCAGGGCCAACATTTACGCCTTGAAGGAGATGGGCTGTACCCATATTCTGGCTGCCACCGCCGTGGGTTCCCTGCGCCGGGAAATAGAGCCCGGTCATCTGGTACTGCCTTCTCAGTTCATTGATTTTACCAAACAGCGGGAGAATACCTTTTTTGATCAGGGTCAGGTGGTACATACTCCCATGGCCGAGCCTTTCTGCCCGAATCTACGCCAGTTATTATTGCAACAGGCCGAGGCTCTGTCTCTGCCATGCCATGCGGATAAGACGGTTATCACCATTGAGGGGCCGCGGTTCTCCACCAGGGCTGAGAGCCATATGTTCCGGAGCTGGCAGGCCGATGTCATCAACATGAGTACCGTGCCCGAGGTTAATCTGGCCCGGGAACAGAAAATTCACTATGCCGCCGTAGCCATGTCAACCGATTATGACTGCTGGCACGAAGATGAGGAGCCGGTAACCTGGGAAATGATTATGGCGACCATGCATAAAAACGCCCATAATGTTATCCGTCTTTTCAGTGAGACCA
Organism: Deltaproteobacteria bacterium; assembly: GCA_024275235.1. GTDB lineage: Bacteria > Desulfobacterota > Desulfobulbia > Desulfobulbales > VMSU01 > JAADIV01. The sequence goes on along the minus strand of JAJRZN010000185.1, from coordinate 22,798 downwards.
TCCCTCTTATCGCGGATTATGACGATATCTGCCGCTAAAGGTCTGAGAAGAAACGCTCGCATACGATCGTTGTTGTACCACTACATTCCGAGGTGTTATAAAGTCAAGGGTGTACTATAAATTCAGGAGAAAAACACAAAAGGAGATAAAAGAATGCCAATTAAATCATTAATCCGTTCAATACCTGATTACCCCAAGAAGGGGATTATGTTTCGTGATATAACCACCTTGATTAAAGAACCAGTGGGCTTCCGCCTGGTAATCGACAATCTGACCCAGCGCTATATAAACGGTGAAGTTGACTACGATATAATTGTCGGTATTGAGGCCCGCGGTTTTATCATGGGCGGCGCTCTCTCCTACACCCTGGGCAAGGGATTTGCTCCCATACGAAAGGCCGGCAAGCTGCCCGCTGATGTTTACAGCCAGGAATATGCCCTGGAATACGGTACTGACAGCATAGAGATTCACCAGGATGCCTTGAAACAAGGGGCAAGAGTATTGCTGGTTGATGACCTGCTGGCCACCGGCGGCACGGCCCTGGCCGCCGCCGCTCTAATAGAAAAACTGGGGGCCACGGTGGCGGAGATGGCCTTTATTGTCAATCTGCCGGATGTGGGCGGCGAGGCCAAGCTGCGTGATAAGGGATACAGTATCTATTCTCTCACCGAGTTTGAGGGCGAATAAGTTTTTTCGTAACACCTGTCTGGAGCTTTATAGTGAAGAAATAAGTTTTGCTTAAATGACCGGCAGCAGCTCATTTATCAGACATAACAAATCGCCCTGGGCCCGCTTAACCTCGCTTAAAACCTCATCCATTATAATAGGCATAAAGTTGTCCGGATCATTTATATTGGCAATTATGGAGATAGCCGCGGCCCGCATACCGGCATGACGGGCCGCGATAATCTCCGGGACGGTGGACATTCCCACGGCCTGGGCGCCGCAATTAATTAAAAATCTGGTCTCGGCCGGGGTCTCTAAGCTGGGGCCGGCAACAGCGGCGTAAATCCCGGTGCTGAAACCTTCAATTCCCAGCCGGGCGGCATAATCTACGGCCTGACTGATGATTTGTTCATCGTAGGCCTGCGACATATCCGGGAAGCGCGGCCCCCATTCCTCATTATTTATGCCGCGCAGGGGATTTCCGCCCATGAAGTTGAGGTGATCCCGGATCATCATCAGGCCGCCGCATCGCAATTCAGGGCTTAAGCCCCCGGCGGTATTGGCAGCGAGAAGCGTCCGGCAGCCCAGGTACGCCCCCACCCGAACGGGTAACACCACCTCCGGCAGCGAATATCCCTCATAATAATGCAGACGACCCTGGAATATGAGGACCTCTTTTAAGCCGATTTTACCGCTGACTAACAATCCTTTATGGCCGGGGGCGGTGGCCGTGGGCAGGCCGGGAATTAACTCATAGGGGATCTCGTTACTAATCTTTAAATCCGGCGGCAGAGCGGCCTGGCCGCTTCCCATAACCAGCATAATCTCCGGGACAGTGCTGAGGTGCCGGGCCAGAAAAGCACCGGCCCTTGCCACCCGTTTTTGATAGAGGGCAGGAGTCATATTATTATGATTATCGGGTTATCGGATTGGTTCAGGAAATCCTGGCCGTCAGGCGTTTCATATTCTGGTGCACAGCCTCCAGCCCCGGCGAATTAAGGCCGGCTCCACGGGCGATATTATCCGCCCTCTCCTGAGTCATGAAATCATCGGGGCCGTGGGCGTCAGAGTCCAATACCAGATCAGCCCCGCTGGCAGCCGCCAGGCGAACGATATGGCCATTGGTCAGACAATGGCCCTTGCGGCCTGATATTTCGATGAATACCCCCCTGGCCGCGGCAAGTTCCATCTCCTCGGCACTGATAAGGCCGGGATGGGCCAGAATATCCACTTGCGCCTCAATGGCTGCCAGATTGGTACCGGGGGCAACTGGTTCGACAATAGTCTCACCATGCACCACCACCAGCTGGGCTCCCAGTTCACGGGCCTGGGCGGTAAGCCGGGCAATCAGGGGCGGCTGGACATGGGTTAATTCAATACCGGCAATCATCCGGGTGGTGGAATGCTGGTTCCAGTCTGCCGCGGCCCGTACTATTCGGGGAATGATGAAATCGAGATTCGAGGAGTCAGCATGGTCGGTAATAGCCATGGCCTCATAGCCCATGGCCTCAACCCGGCGCAGATGCTCCGAAGGCACCAGCTCACCGTCGCTGAAAAAGGTGTGAGAATGAAGATCAATCATATTGGCCTCTTAATGAGTGAAGGCAGGCTTCGGTAATCATGATATCAACAAGATCACCAGGCCTTAAAGATTTATTGCCTGTAAAATTTACGATATGATTGGCGGCGGCACGACCGCTCCACTGCCCAGGGCTGTGACGGCTTTTGCCTTCAACCATCACCTCCTGCACCTGGCCCACATATTCTTTATTACGTTCCGCCGCGATGCGGTTTATTTCCTCCTGGAGAATGGATAAACGTTCGCTTTTTACCACCTCTGATACTTTATCGCCAAAGGCGGCGGAACGGGCCTGGGGCCGGTCGGAATATTTAAACGAATAGGCCCCGTGATAACGTATCTCCCGCACCAGATCCATGGTGGCCTGAAAATCTTCTTCAGTTTCGCCGGGGAAGCCAATAATTATATCGGTGGTGAGGGCAATATCCGGCCGGGCGGCCCGCAACGCAGCCACCCTGTCCCGGTAATGCTCAATAGTATAGTGACGATTCATCCGTTTCAAGACGTTATTGGAGCCGGATTGTACCGGTAGATGAAAATGAGGGCAGAGAATATCAAGTTCGGCAAAACATTGAATCAAATCATCATTCAAATCCTTGGGGTTGGAGGTGGTGAAACGAAGTCGTTTAAGGCCCTCCACCGCCGCAGTCTCCCGTAGCAGGGTAGAAAAATCAACCTGCCGGGATAAATCATGGCCATAGGAGTTGACGTTTTGCCCCAGCAGGGTGATTTCTTTAACCCCGTGGCTGGTCAAGTGGCGGATTTCAGCCAGGATATCCGTCATCTTGCGGCTCACCTCCCGGCCGCGGGTATAGGGCACCACGCAGTAGGTACAAAAATTATTGCAGCCCTGCATAATAGTTACAAAACGCTTATAGGCCGGGCCGCGGCGCAGATCAGGCAGATAAGGCGGAATCTCAAAATCAGCTGACTGGCTCACCGCCGTCTGCCGCCGGCGGCTGGATTTTATTTCGGCAATCAACTCCGGCAGCTTATAAATATTCTGAGTGCCAAGCACCAGATCAACATAGGGCAGACGGGCCAGAAGTTTAGCTCCCTCCTGCTGGGCCACGCAGCCCGCCACCCCGATAATCATTTCCGGTCTTCGTTTCTTCAGCTGTTTCAGGGTGCCCAGCAGGCTGAAGGCCTTTTGCTCGGCCTTCTGACGAATACTGCAGGTGTTGATCATGACAATATCGGCCTCCAGAAGGCCGGGAGCCGGGCGGCAGAATTCAGCGAGAAGCTGAGTCATAATCTCTGAGTCTCGATCATTCATCTGGCAGCCGAAGGTCTCAATATGAAAGGAGAGAGGCCGCATTATATCTTCCCCGGCCGATTACTGTCGTATAGTTTACGGAAGGCGGCAAGACGCCGCTCCATCTCCGGGGCCAGCTTGATTTTATATAGTTTGGCATACTCGGCCGCCATGCGGTGAGTATTAAACACCGGGCCGTTCAAGGCGATGTTCATAACGCATTTATCTATTAATTCATGGCGGCAGGTTTCATCATAGAATGTTTTCAGTATCTGGGGAAAAAGATTGTAAAAAGAGTCGGAATCCTCGGTAAAGAGGAGGGTACATAAATCTTCGCTTAAACAGGCGTTGGATATCTCGCATTCCCGCCCGAACTTCCAGCCGGTGCGGCCCTGGTTATAGCCCTCTACCCACCAGCCGTCCATGGTGCTGATATTCGGCACCCCGTTCAGGGCCGCCTTCATGCCGCTGGTACCGCTGGCCTCCAGGGGCCGCTTGGGGCTGTTGAGCCAGGCGTGTACTCCAGCCACCATCATCTTGGACAGGGCCATATCATAGCCGGGGATAAAGATAAGTCTAATGAGGCCGTCAGACTTTTCGTAGAGCTCCTTCTGGGTATCAATAATATTTTTAATAATATGCTTGCCGGGTTCATCGGCCGGATGGGCCTTACCGGCAAAGACAAAATTCACCGGCCAGTTGTTATTTTTGACAATCCCGGTTAGACGGTCAATATCCTCAAAAACCAGATTGGCCCGTTTGTAGGTCGAAAAACGACGGGCAAAACCAATGGTCATCACCTTTGGGCTCAGGTCTCGTTCAGAATCCTTAAGATGTGAGAAGAAATTAGGTGGATCAATCCAGGTTGTGTGCATCTTCTGACGATGCTCAATGAGCATCTGGTTTATAAAATCAATTAACTTCTCGGTGTCCGTCTGCCAGGCCTGCTCAAGATAGGTACGGAATTTATCGTTGTTTTTAAGGCCTTCCGCCTTGGCGAAGACCCCTGGATTCCGGCGCCAATCCTTAAATTCCGGGAAGATGTCAAACAACTCCGCCTTGGCGGCACTGATCCAGGTAAGGTGGTGAACCCCGTTGGTAACGGCCTTGATCTTATGAGCGTATTGCGGGAACTGCTTTTGGGTAACTAAACGGTGCATACGGCTTACCCCATTGGCGGCCCGGTTGATTTTCATGGCGAGAGAGGTAAAATTGAAGAAGTCGGGATTCTCGCCTTCCTCGGCCAGAAGTTCCAGAATACGGTTACAGAAAGGGTGGCCGATTTCAGCATACATATCCCGGTAGAAACGGTCATGGCCCGCTTTAACCGGGGTATGAATGGTATAAACAACCCAGTTGGCAGCGAGTTTAGCCGTCTCCAGAATCTCCTGATCCGTGCTTTTCATCATATAGTCATCGCCCAGTTTCTCCTGCAGATAGCGGGCAATGAGATGGAGAACCACGGCGACTCCGTGCTGTTCATTCAGATGAATAGTTTTCGAGGTAATATTCAAGGCCTTCATAACCGGCAGGACACTTGCGCCGAGCAGGCGGCGCTGGATGGCCTTGGCCCTTTCTGAACGGCTCTCGTAGAGATGCTGGGCGGCTTTACGAATCCATTCCGGGGCGGAAGGCAGACTGTAATCAAGCAGAATCTCCGGCACAAAATAACTAAGATCATTGGCGGCCTCCAGTTTCATCCACAGATTGCCGGCCACCTTAATCTGCTTGCCGCGGTCAAAAAAAGGTATCTCTACCTGGAGAGGTTTCCGCGGATCAGCCGGGTCTTTTAAGAGATAGAGATGGGGAGTTTCCTCCGGCCGCCATTGGGTGGCATGGGCGATCTGACCGGCCTCGGAATCCACCAGTTGTGAGAAATATCCCTTACGGTAAAGAAGGGAGATACCAAGCGCCGGCAGATGGCAGTCGGCATAGCTCTTCAAGGTATCACCAGCCAGAACCCCAAGCCCGCCGCTGTAATTAGGAATTTTTGCCGGGCCGTATAATATCTTGTCATTAAATTTACTGACCAGTTTGTTTTCGTGATCAAATATATTTATTTCCCGCAGGACGTCTTTGACTGGATTGTAAACATCATTGTCAGCCCCTATCTCCATACTGACATGAGTTACCGATTCTCCCGTCGCAGAAGTCAACGCGGCCCAGACCTCTTTCAGCACCTTGGAACTGACCCCGAAAAATGTACCGAATTCATTGGAAGCCAGCATCTGGCTGAGAATTTTATGACTGTCTAATTCAGGTTCGATATATGACATGATATAAACACTTTTATTGAGATATTATGGTGGGCTGGTAAAAAGTCCGGCACAACAGCGGAGATTGAACTTTTCGTTTCATGACAAGCATATTAACTACGACGCCATCATATTGATAATATGTTAAAAACCGTATTATTAACCTTGGCCCTGAATGACGGGGCGTAGTTTTCTAATATCCTATTGAATAGTTACTGAAAATAGTAACCTATTTAAGTCGTTTCGTAAATTCCATTATGCAGGAGAAATTTCAGTCTGAAACCTCCGGCCTTTGTTTAAATATGATTAAATTTAAAAAAAATAGTAAAAATATGTTGTCTTTTCAAAGCGTTTTCTATAATCTATATTTTTTCTAAATAAATGAAATGTTTTTATCAAAAAAAGGAGAGGAATAATGCTTAAAAAATATTCTGGAACCGTCGTGTTTTTTACCTTTGCCATGTCTTTTTTGTTATTGGCCGGAGGGTGCAGCCAACATAAAATTCAATCAACTCCTCCGTCCCCGGCAGTATCATCCCCACCCACCGCACAACACGAGGCTCCGGTTGTCACTACTCCTCCCGGCTCCGAAGAATCTCTGAGTACTCCTGCTCCCAAGCCGGTTCATTCATTTACCATCCTTGAAGGACGCACCACCGGCCCCATGTTGCCGGTATATTTCAACTTCGACCGCTCAAACATCCGCAAGGATCAAATAAGCAGAATTGAAGGTAACGCCCAGTATTTGAGGAATAACAGCCAGGCTACAATTGTCGTGCAGGGTAATTGCGATGAACGGGGCACCAGTGAATACAATATGGCTCTTGGTGAGAGACGGGCGCAAAGCGCCAAAAGGTATCTAATCAATCTTGGTGTAAATCCTGATCGAATTACTACCATCAGCTTTGGCGAAGAAAAACCGCTTAATTATGGTCATGATGAACTGGCCTGGTCTCAAAACAGGCGGGATGATTTTGTCCAGAACCAATAATCCTGCCGTCCGGCGTGGCTTGTTGTTTTTGGATGAGATGTGCCGTTTAACCTGAGCATGTAAGTTTACAACTAATTTTTTTAAGGATTAAAATGAATTTAAATTTCCGTAACAAGTCGATTATTATTGCCTGCTGCTTTATCTGTTCTTTAATCTTGGTTAAACCGGTATTTGCCGCTTCACCTCTCAAGATAGGTGTTATCAGTATTCAAAAGGTTATTGACAACTCTAAAGCCGGACAGCGGGCTCGTAAAGTATTGGAGGCCAAACAGAACGAATTACAGCCCAAACTCATGAAAGAAAAAAAGGCCTTGGAAAAAGAAGCCCGGGATATCGAGAAGAAGAGCTCTGTCTGGAGCGCTGATAAAAAACAGGCAACTGAACGTGACTATCAAAAGAAGATGCGGGCTTACCAGATAAAGGTTAACGACGCCCAATATACCATGAAGCAGTTACAGAAAAAGGTTTTAAACCCTATTTTCAAACAATTACAGGCAGTAATTAATGAGGTCGGCAGAACAGAAGGCCTGAGTCTGATCTTTGAAAAATCAAAGAGCAACGGCCTGTTGTACGCCGACAGTAAACTTGATGTAACCAGTGTAGTCTTAAAGAAAATGGACGCGGAGACCGCAGCCGCCAAGTAGACTATTTCACAGCTGATTTTTTTAAAAAAAGGCCTCCTTTTTAGTTTTAAAGGAGGCCTTTTTTTATGCCCCTTCGCTCACAAACTCCATGGGCACAAAACATACCAGCACCATCCCCGGCACCGAAGCCAGAAAACTTATCCCAAAGAAAGCTCCATACCCCACCCAGGCGGTAATAAAGCCGCTGACCGTCCCGGCGTATAAGCCGCTGAGTCCCATGAGCCCGGTACCGATGGCATAATGAGAGGCCTTGAAATCATCGCGGCATATTCGCATGAGATAAGTCATTAATACTGCCGTCCCCAGCCCCCCGGCGAACTGATCAAAGGCGTGAGTTACCACCACCGCAGTCATTTGCAGCATAGACAGGGGCAGGGGAGTGGGGTTGGCGGTGTTAAGCATCAACATGCCGTTCAGGTAAAAGGCCAGGGCCATATACACCAGGTTGGTAATATTCTGCAGCAGAAGAAAGGGCCATATCATCTTCCTTAAACCGTAGCGCCCGATGGCCCACCCCCCGCACATAGCTCCAAGAATAGAGGCAGGCAGACCAATACCGGCCGAAATCCAGCCATACTGAAGCTTAAGGCCCAGATCCACCATAAAGGGAATATACATGGTGGACAACATGTATTCCCCGGCCCTGATTGAAACAATAAAAGCCAGAATTATGCCAATACGCGGGCGGTCGACAAAGGTCAAAAAAGAGCGGGCATAAAAATTATCCGGGTTGGCAGTTATAAGCCGGCGCAGCCGTTTTCTCCCGAACCAGACAAAAGCAAGGGCACTGAAGAGAGCGATATTAATGAGGCCAGGGATACTCAGATGGCTCAAAAGCGGGATAGCCGGGTGAATCAGTCTCTCGATGAAAGTATTGTTCAGCAGCATTCTGAGAAGCAGTATGCCCCCGGCGGCAAGCAGAATCCAGCGGCTGACAGCCTTGAGCCCATGATAGGCGCCGGGAGAATGTCTGGAACTGGGTTTTTCACAATGAGGCAAAATTACCAGGTTGACAATGAGGAGGAGAAACATCAGAATATCGGCGCTCATAAAGGCGGCCCGCCAGCCGTAAAGTGCGCCAATAGTAGCGATAACGCCGCTGCCCGTCATCATGGCGATACGATAGGCCATAACCCGATAACCTAAGTAACGGGCCTGAGCGTTAATATCAAGGGCCTCCATGTAAAAGCCGTCAATGGCTATATCGTGGGTGGCGGCTATAAAGCTGGCGGCAAAGAAGAGGGCCGCGATCAGACTGACAGCCTGAGTAAGCGGGGCAAGAATGGCGGCAATGAGAAAAGCCAGGGTAATTAAACCCTCGGTGGTCAGCAGCCAGAGGCGTTTAGTGGCAATATTATCCACCAGCGGCCCCCAGAGAAATTTAAGTACCCATGGCAGGCCAAAGATGGAGGCAGCTCCCAGACCCTGCAGGCTCATCCCCTGATCCCGAAAAAACAAGGCCGAGATAGTACGGATAATTGTATATGGAAAGCCCTCTGCGAAATAGGTGCTGAAGGCCCACAATAAGGGGCTTTTCGAGGAGAATTTTACCGAGTCATTTTTAGATTTTATGCTCAATATGCTCAAAAAATTCGCTTATCATGTTGCGCCTGAACCGTTGGCCAGGGCTGTTATCTCGCAAAGGAAGGGTAAAATTTGTGCAATTATAACCTACTTTCTAAAGTTTGGGGATATTTTACAGCAATGCCCGTTTAAGAACCAGCACTGAATAGACACAAAAATTACTCTTATCGGCATAATAATTAAAAACTTTAAAAAAACTTTTACTAAATCATGAAAAAATGTAGAATATGGCATTAATGTGCTAAATATGGATTTGAATGGAGCTGTCGGGAAGAGCCCTGAACCTTTATATCACGTAGCTCAGGGTAATATTATGCTCCTGTCTGAACCGCCACGGGGGAAGCCATGACTATCAACGTTAATATTGATGCCTACAGCCTTGCCGCCACTCAGCAGTTCAACCGTAATCTATCATCCTTTGCCGATTCCATTACCAAATTATCTTCCGGACTGCGGGTCAACAAGACAGCCGATGATCCAGGGGCGGTCTTTATTGGTGATTATCTCTCTTCCCAGGCTCAGGGGCTGGGAGCTGCCGTTAAGAATGCCAATGATGCCGTTTCCATATTGCAGATTGTTGATGGTTCCCTGTCCCAGGCCATCGACCTGATTAACAGCATCAGAACCAAAGCCGTGCAGGCCGCATCCGATTCTCTGTCCAGCACCGAGCGTGATACCCTCCAGGGAGATGTCAATACCCTGTTAAGGGAGCTTGATCTGGTGATGAAGACCTCCACCTACAATGATCACGCCCTGTTGAACGGTAGTTTTACCTCCAAGCTCTTTCAGGTGGGCGAGACCAGCGGCCAGACCATGGCCGTCAATCTGCCCGATTCCCGCAATAATCATACCGGCCACCTGTATGCAGGCCGGTTATCCTTAACCACCCAGGGCGGCGAGGTTTCTCTGACCCTGAATAATGCCGCCACTGGTAAAACCCTGAGCATCAGAGGTCTCACCATGGCCTATAACAATACTCCGGCCAACGGCCTGGCAGCGGTGGCAGACGCCATAAACAAGTATTCCGACAATACCAATATCAGCGCCAGAACGGTGGTTGAATCCAGCTCCGCTAATTCAATAGCGGCAGGTTCCACCCCGTCTACCTTTGCCATTAACGGCATCAATATCGGGGCTGTCAGCGTCAAGGCCAATGACAGCGATGAACGGCTGATTACCGCTGTTAACGCCAAAACCACCAGGAGCGGAGTTACGGCAAGTGTTGATTCCAGCGGCCGTTTAACACTTGCCGTTAACGACGGCCGTCCCATTCAGGTCAGCGGTCTTGACACCTTGCTGCCCGGTGAAGATCTCTCCACCTTCGGTTATGTGCAGATCTATCAACAAGGAGCGCAGGTACTCAGTATGAGTGATCTCTCCCAGGGCATGGCGGTCTCGTTTTCCAATAACCTGAAGATGGCGGCAGATGTGACTACCAGCATGGATTCCACCCTGAGCTTTGGCTCGGTAGTGGGCAGCGGTTCCACCCTGACGGCTGGCTGGCAGGCCGGAATGGATATCTCCGGAACCGCCATTAACGGTAATATCACCACCAGCGCTGATTCAACCCTGCTGGCCGGTTCAGTACTGGCTTCCGGCTCGGTTATCGCTTCGGCCTCAACTCTTGGCGGCACGGCCTATAACTCCAAAAGCGTTAACACTACCACTGGTAGCTTTCTCCAGGATAACTCAATTCTGCAATCAGGCACGATCCTCGCCAGCGGCACCTACCTGACCAATGACATTAGCACCGCCAGCGGTTCAATCAGCGCTGGTACCATTCTCAGCGCCGCTGAAACCCTTAACGCCAGTGTCACCCTGACTCATGATATGCTGGCGGCTTCCGGCTCGGTTATTGCCTCAGGCAGCAAATTGACGGCCGGTTCAAGCATGGGCGGCCAGTTTACTCTAAGCGGAGCTATGACTGCCACTGTTGACATGACCTTAAGATCCGCCTCAACTATTGTAGATCAAGACGCGGTAACTAATATTGCCGCCGGTTCGACTGTCGGTGGTTCTGTAACTACTGCTGCCGATCTTACCGTCCACCGTAATATGCTGATCAAAAGCGGCTCAGTCCTCAAGCAGACAACAGAGCTGGCCACCGGCTCGACCCTGGGCGGGAAAACCACCTTGAGCGGCGATCATACGACAACCGCCGCCCTTTATCTTGCCGCTGGCTCAGCTCTGGCCTCCAACAGTATTATCAAGAGCGGTGCCTATCTCACCAATGTTATACTAACCACCAGCGGTCTTATCGCCTCCGGCCAGACCACCGGACAGGATTTGCAGACCGTTGGTACAAACTCCATCACTAACGCCATGACCGTGCCTGCCGCCTCCGTGCTTGCCGGCGGTTCAATTTTGGCCGCTAATTCCAATAGTGAGGCCGGGATGCAGTTAGCCTCCTCCACAACCTATCGGTTAAATGATATAAACGTTCTGAGCAGCGGCGGGGCTGAGACTGCCATTGCCATAGTCGACGCGGCCCTGGCCGAGTTGAATCAGGGCCGCTCCGAGGCGGGTTCGACCCGTAATCAATTTGAATCAGCAGCTATAGTACAGGGCGGGGTAAGAGCGAATCTTTTAGAAGCCAGGTCAAAGCTCCTGGATCTTGACTTTGGTGCCGAGGCAATGATCTTCTCAAAGATGAAGATTCTGATGCAGGCCAGCTCCTTCGCCCTGACCCAGGCCAATGGCGTACCGGCGCAGGTTCTGCCAATCCTACAGGGCAACTCCACCCATAGTGCCAATCAATTCTTTGTCTCAGCCTCCACCTCTGCCGCTTTTAATCATTAGTTCATGGGCAGTCAGCCCGAAAATTTTATGTTTTTAAGGCCTGCGAACTATCCCCACCAGTTTGCCAATTACCTGCACCTGTTCCTTGGCCTTTCCTGTAAAAATTAATGGCTTATAGGTTGAATTTGCCGCGTGCAATTCAATCCTGCTATTTCTCTTCCTGAAGATTTTCAAGGTGGCCTCCGGCAACAGCCCTTCTATCATAACAAAGAAAATCCCTAAGAAAGTCCGACTGTCATAATCCCTTCTGTAATCAGGTCAATTTCTTCATTGCGTTTTTATTGATCTGGACAAGCCACGATCTGAGTCGTAATCCCTTCTGTAATCAGGTCAATTTCTTCCAGAGGGGGTTGTTGACAAAAGCGTGGACGTGGTGTCGTCGTAATCCCTTCTGTAATCAGGTCAATTTCTTCTTATTTCTTCAATCTTGGATAGAAGACAGTATCTATGGTCGTAATCCCTTCTGTAATCAGGTCAATTTCTTCGCGGGTTTGTGGGCACGGACTGCGACGACCTACATAACGTCGTAATCCCTTCTGTAATCAGGTCAATTTCTTCTTACAGTGGTATATCGCTGTTAGATATTATATACAGTCGTAATCCCTTCTGTAATCAGGTCAATTTCTTCTTAAAATTATTCCTATGACAAGCGGACGAAAACATTTTTGTCGTAATCCCTTCTGTAATCAGGTCAATTTCTTCATGGAGAAAAGTTGGAAGCGGTATTGGACGATTTGTGTCGTAATCCCTTCTGTAATCAGGTCAATTTCTTCTAAGCTGCTTGATACCCGGCCGGACCAGCCGACAATGTCGTAATCCCTTCTGTAATCAGGTCAATTTCTTCGAAGATTTTTACAGAACATTGACTAATGATGAAGCAGTCGTAATCCCTTCTGTAATCAGGTCAATTTCTTCGGAGAATGTTATGATTGATTTAATTGTTACCCGCCATGGTCGTAATCCCTTCTGTAATCAGGTCAATTTCTTCTAAGAATAGGGAAAAGAAACCCTAAATTGGTCAATATTGCGTCGTAATCCCTTCTGTAATCAGGTCAATTTCTTCCTACAAAATAATACTTTATAGAAATACTTTATAGAAGTCGTAATCCCTTCTGTAATCAGGTCAATTTCTTCGTTTTATCATGAAATATTATGCTATTGACGGGTTTGTCGTAATCCCTTCTGTAATCAGGTCAATTTCTTCTGAAGAGTGGAAAATAGTTTTAGGTCATTCTGACTGCCGTCGTAATCCCTTCTGTAATCAGGTCAATTTCTTCGGAGGATATTAAACACGCTGTTAATGAGGCTTTGCAGTCGTAATCCCTTCTGTAATCAGGTCAATTTCTTCTCCGAGTGAGTTAGATAGCGGTCAAATAAATGACTTGCGTCGTAATCCCTTCTGTAATCAGGTCAATTTCTTCTGTATCATTAATCATGATATGTCCGTCTGCCCTAATGTCGTAATCCCTTCTGTAATCAGGTCAATTTCTTCATATGTCCGTCTGCCCTAATTGCGGCGGCGTGATAGAGGTCGTAATCCCTTCTGTAATCAGGTCAATTTCTTCATATGTCCGTCTGCCCTAATTGCGGCGGCGTGATAGAGGTCGTAATCCCTTCTGTAATCAGGTCAATTTCTTCGCTGTTAAAAGACAAGCGGGGCGGATTAACCGCCCTGGGTCGTAATCCCTTCTGTAATCAGGTCAATTTCTTCAGGGGGGGGATCATCTCTTTAGAATCCGAGTTGGCGTGTCGTAATCCCTTCTGTAATCAGGTCAATTTCTTCTAATTTCCGCTGTTAATGCAACAGCGGCTGAAAACGATGTCGTAATCCCTTCTGTAATCAGGTCAATTTCTTCAACACCCTTTGCATGGCTTTTATTTATGGTGGGCTAAAAGGGTCAAAACGTGAACCTCTGTAGTCTTTTTGGGCTAATTGTATCATGTTGAATATTCCCCCTTGTCAAGTTAATAGTTAACTGTTGAATTTACGATAAAAAACTTCATCCGCATACCTCGTGACCTTGATAAAGGAGAAATCCCTTTATATCAGGTTCTTATCAATTTTTCAATTTTAGTCCATTTGGTCTGCGACTTCAATCATCAAGCTAAATGAATAGATTATATTATATAGAATTCCTCATCAGGGTCAACGAAATTACCTTGACCAATTATTTCAATTCTGTTTCTGCATCTATGACACAGGGGGATATATTTTACACCGTCAGAAACAGTATCAATGACTTCCGCGATTCGATGCTGCAATGTACTGAAACCAGCCTCCCCCACAGGGTCAATCTCAAATTTAGAATATTGAACCCGGACACCATAATCCTTCAAGATTTTGGCAACCTTTGCTAAACGTTTTGGATTTGCAATATCGTACACCGCGAGCATTTTCATGATCATTAACCTTGCCTGGTCTTCAGATTACCACCCAGTCCAATTGCGAAAACGTCACTCCCTGACCTTGTACAAGAGCTTTTCTCGCGCAGCCGGAGCAAACCTTATATATGCGCACAGAATCAGTGGCAAAATCAATATTATCCCGGCAGTATCGTCGAATCTGCCGGATCTCCCGGTCATCAAGACGGCACTCGAAGACAGAAAGCTGGGAGTGGATTCCCAACTCTTTAAGGAATTTATGGAGCCGGGTCCTGGTCTTGTTACTGCTGATATCATAAGTAATAACGGTATTCATCGAAGTGTTAAAGGCTGGTATTCCTTAATTGCCCCTTCCACAAGTTTACGGTACATGCCTGCCTGAGAGATGAGGGCGTCATTCAAGGTGATTTTTCGATCTTCCGGCAGATAATGAAATTCTGTAGTTAGTTTTCGCTCAAAATTTTCAATAACCCTGGCAAAAGCCTTGGGTTTTAACTTCACAGGCAGTTTGCCAGCCTGCTTCTCCATTTCTTCCTCTTCAGGACTGTCGGCCATTCTTTGGGGCGGAAGATCGAAGGTCTCTGTGCAGTCAGGATTGGCAAGAAGGCCATAGCGGTCGGCAGTCACATCCGGATCGTTGGTTTTCTCGTGCCTGACCGCTGTTTTATTAGAGGGCCTCTCTATAATAAAATCATCTTTCTGAAGAATCTTCAGGTTAAAGAGTGAGAGGGTGAGGGTATCAACCACTATGACCCGAAATTCTTCCATAAGATCCATAACCAGTGAGAATCTACCGTAATCAGGGACATGCAGAAAGGCCGGGTGCGGGTCAATATTGTTGATACGTATTGCCGCGTAGACCCGGTTGAACAAGAATGTATAAAGTAGAGAGAGTACCGCGTTAACCGGGTCGGTGGGCGGTCTTCGAACCCGGCGGCAGAAATCTAATGGATTTAGTAAACCACATTGAAAGCCCGCAAAATAGCTGGCGCTGCCCCTGCCTTCGTAGCCCCTGATTGAGTTGATATTATCGGCTATAGCGAGTTTGGGGTATAAGGATCTGATCTCTTTAGCCCGCTGACGAGGTTGTTTGTTTTGCCGGGTACGGCTGATCCGCATAAGAAGCGTGACCATATTATTTAATTTTCCTTTGACGATACTGCGGCAGAAATTAACCGCAAATCCATCATCATCGAGAAGCATAAATTGTCGTTTACGAAGAAAGACATTTTTAGGGGCAGGGTTGGCAAAACGCCCCACATAACGCCCGTCTCTTCGGCAAAATACCGTATCTACCTTATGGTTGAAAAGGATATTACGAGCCGACGGGGTAAGACTGACATTGCCGAAAAGGATCAATTGTCTGATTTTTTCCACAAAAATGGTGTGATAGGTGTCCTCGCCCTTTTTTACCAGAAGGTGGCGGCCCTCCTGGATAATTCTGGCACCCTGTGTGGTAATATAGATATTCATAATGATCTCTCCTGGACGTTGTTGGGATTGCGGTTATCCGCATGGAACAGGAAAGACGATATGATGCTTGGCTGAAATCTGCAATATATGCAACGTTGCAGAATAATGATTATTGCGGACTGTTATGAAATCCAGGATGTGATATGCTGGGCGATACGCAGGATATCGCTGCCATCACAGATATTAAGCCCCATTCTTTTGGCTCGGTAGCGGTCAACATCCGACAATTTGCGGACAGAGGCCAGCATGGAACGGCCAAAAAGGCCGCCTGCTTTATCCGCCAGGGAGTCCAGCTCATACAAGGCATTTTTGCTGGGGGCGCCATCATTTTTATTCTGTTTAGAAGTCTTGCATGAGATGATATGGAGCCGATTCTTGTGGGTAAAAACCACATCAAACTCGTTACCGGTGGGTTTTGGCCCTTTTTCGTCCCATTTCAGTGTCACATTCATGAGTGGCGCGCCCCCTTTCAGATCCAAACCTTGAACCTGGCTGAAGACAAACTCCTCAAACCAACCGCCTTGACAAAAGAAGTGATTTTCTGCACCCTGAATATTCATCAAGCCGTTATTCACCGAAACCACATCGCAACGACATAGGATATCTGCCAGTTCATCACTGTCCCTGCATAGAGAGTTCAGGGAAATATTGCAATACTCAGCATGCTCCTTCCAATGTTTACCAAGGGCGGCATTAAATGCCCCCAGTAGCTGGTGACGGTCGCTTAGAAATCGGGCTAATGCCGCGAGGTGCGGCCGCCGTTTTTCATAGCCTTTGGGCGGCTCTGATTTGTCAAGTGTCTCAAGGCCGTAGACAGCAAGATAATCTTTGGGTCTGATGAGGTTTTGGTCAATTATAATGCTGTTTTCAGTCGGGGAAAGCTGGAGAAGACGTTCGCTTCCGGTATCAAGGTAAATAATTCGCCGGTTGTCTGTGTAGAAGGTTAGAAAAGCTGCCATGGCACTAACTTTGGTGCCACCGGTAACATTTAGGGTGATTTCCGAATTATTATCTTGCCGCTGCAATAACTCTTCAATAATTTTGTTTACCTCTTCCAGATTGTAGGCCGGGATTTCGATCTCTTCAACCTTTATCCCCCTGGGTTGTAGCAGACGGCGGAGACGTTCCGCCTGGATTTTCATCTCAGGGGTTACCAGAAAAACGGCAAGCTGCGGCTTTTCGAGAAGCAGCGGGATGAGGTTGGGCAGTAGTTGTTTTGAAATCAGGCAGATATGGATTTTCATTTGTATCCCTCTTCTTTTTCAGGCTATTTGCCTGTGGCAGTTCAGTATGACAGTTCTTTAAGGAATTGCGCTGCCGAAACCATTCTAACTCGCCCTTTTGATTTTTTTTGTTTCAAATGAAGGACAACCTGAACAGGTTTGGCAGATGGTAAAAACTCACTGAAACGAAAGAGCGGAGCCGAGAAGTTATCATCACCGACCTTTACCTCAATCATCTGAATGGGTTTATTGTCGATGACCACTAAAAAATCCACCTCACGTTTATCCTTATCCAGTAAATAATGCAGCGATGCCCGGCAGCCTTTAGTATCTTCCAGGAAATGGAGCTCCCGCATCAGGGCGCAGGCTACACTGTTTTCCAGCCTTGCCCCGAGATCACCGTTAACGGCTGCGGTATCGTAGAGAAAATATTTCGCTTCCTTCAGGATACTGCGGGTAATATTTTTGTGATATGGCCGTACCGGGAAAATCATATAGAGGTTTTCGAGAATTTGTAACCAGTGTTTAACCGTGTGGATAGAGACCTGGAGATCGTTTGCCAGGGATGCGTATGAGGTTGTTGACCCAACCCGGTCTCGCAATAGATCAATCATAATTTCGATGGATTTAATATCTCGTACTCTCTCCAGATCAAGCAGATCCTCTCGGATGATGGTGTCCGAGTGAATGCGCCGCCAGCGTTTGGCAAAAGTCTCGCTTTTCTTCAGGTACGGCTCGGGGAAGCCGCCAAATCGTAAGATATTAGCAAGGGCATCTTCGGGGGATTCGTTGAGATACAGGCATATTTCTTTAACAGTCAGGGGGTGCAGGCGAAATGGGAAAAATCTTCCGGCTAATGATTCACCGCCCTTTTTGTAGGTGTCCAACCTGGCCGAACCGGTAACGAGAAGGGCTGGCGGTATCCCTTCGGTATCATAAACGCCCTTGATCCATGATTTCCAATTGGTCATTTTATGAAGCTCATCGAAAATGACCAGTGGTACATCTCTATCCCACTCTTCGGCTTTGATTATCTTCCGATGGGATGATGCGTCAAAATTAAGATAGGTGAATTTGGGGGAGATTTGTTTTGCCAAAGTCGTTTTCCCTACCTGCCTGGGGCCGGACAAGAGAACAATCTTCTGCCGCATATCCTCTTTTATATAACTATCAAGATAACGTTTCATTCGTATATTATGAACCAAAGTTCATAATAGTCAAGTATATTATGAACTTTGGTTCATAATAGTCAGGTTGATATCTCAGAAATTTCAAAAGATTAGCTTGGAGTTATCATATTTCATAATGTCTGAACCGCACATGCGAAAAGAGATGATGAACAGCGACCTTGCCGTCTGCCAGATGTTCTTCCACCGCCTCTCTTTTGGTGGTGGAGTAGATGGGTATCGTCCCAAGGCGAAAGGCCTCATTCACCGCCAGCCTGGTGGCTCCGAATTCTCCCTGGATAAGAATATAGTCTCCTTTCTCGGCGGTTTTTGCCAGCCAGGCAAAGACCGGTATAAGGTATTTGGCAATATCATCAATATCCGGCGGTACCTGAGCCCAGACGGACTGGATATCCGGCGGCGGATTGATAATGGCAGAGATACCGAGATGCTGCCGGGCATCTGCTGCCTGGCTCGTGGTGATGCTGTGGTTGAAGAGGAGGATGAGGTTTGGCTGTGACATTTTCGGCCTATAGTCCCAGAATTTTTTTGACCATTGCAACTTTTTCGAACTGTTTCTTTTTCTTCTTTTTCACCTGCCATTTGCCCTCTTTTTCCCAGCGATCTTTGAATGCCGCTGCCAGAGATTTTTGACGTTCCGGTGGAGCTGATACGATTTTCGGCCAAATGATCTGCATAATATCAATGTCTGGTGCTTGGCTCAGTGCCAATTCATCCCCACGGATTACGGCAAGGTCTTGTTCCTCTTCGTTCATGTTTAACCATTGCTCTTTTGCCTTTTCAAATTGGCGGGCCAGGTCAGCTGCTTTGGCTGCTTCTCTTTTTTCCGTCTCCTGTTTGGCTAAAAGTTGTTCTTTGCGAATGATGGCCTCTTTTTCCTGCTCCAGTAAAAGTTGTTGTTGCCGCTGGACTTGTTTCTGCCGCTCTTGCTGAATCTCTTCCTGCTGCTTTTTAGTTTCGGCTGCCGACAATTCTTTTAATAAGAGCCAGCCAAATGGTTTAAGTTTCTCGTTGGAAGATTTTTTAGAATCTGCCGCCAGCCAGAAGGTGGTGGCTTTATTCTTGGTCTCTGGTGTTCCCTTGCCGCCCTTGATTATTTTTATCTTTCTTTGTCCCTTTATAGTGACGCATTCAGCCCCGGAGTGAAAACCGAGACGAATTGGTATTTGAGATTCTGTGCGAGTGAAGGCTAAGGGCGGAATACCAACGTCCTGTAATTGTACGGATTCTCTTGCTTGTTCACTGCCGAAAAATTGGTATAAGGCAGTGGTTATCTCTTTTTTTGAAATGGGCTTTGTTATCTTAGCCCCTTTGGGTGGCTGGATGATGGTAATTGAACCAAAGAAAACCGTTCCAGGTTTAATGACCTCAAAGATTTGTTCCGGTCCTTTTGCCTCGAATTTGGAGGGTTTTTTCTTACGGTTTACTCCGTAGATAATTTTTCTCTTTACTTCTCCTACCGCTATAAAATCGGAAACCTTAATTAAACGGAACGGATCGCTATCAAAGCTGCCACCGGTCAGATCTTTCTCTAAATCGCTTGAGGCATATCGCCCTCTGTATGAAGGAATGCTGTTGCCTCGGTTTCGGTAATTTAAAACAGCCGTGCGAATTCCACCTTTAATTGAAGAGCCGGGGATGTACGGTCTGTTGTCATGGGGATTAAAAGAGGTTCGCTTTATCTGGTATTTATTGAGGTTTTGTAAAATTTCATGGTCGCTATTCAAGCGCAGGGTCTCCTGGAAATGAGACACAAATGCGGCGCTGACCTCAACTGCTCTGCCGTCAATAAACTCTTTATTATTATTAATAAAACGGTAAATTTCAATGAGAGACCGGGGGGTGCCTTTCTGGCAGATTGCTGAGAATTTATCAAGAGCATCACCATCCAGCATGCCAAGAAAATCAGCCGGTTCAAAACTTATTAACTGCTTTTCGGTGGCATCAATTACAAATGCGGTTGGCTCATAAACCTCATCACAGCCAATATGGACAGGGCTCAGGGGTGTTAAATGGAAAAATATGGTTTCCTGCCGGCTTGTATTCATGGTTACTCCTATATGTCACATGGTAGATAGATACTGTACCCCTGCATTACGGTTCGTTCGTCGGCCTTGGACAAACCTCTTATGGCAGTGCCAAGATACGGTTTTTGAAGATCCGCCGGGTTTTTCGGGGTAAATACCGCACCTTCATCGGCCATAACCACCGGATTTTTGAATGGTTTTCCTGTATGAATAAGGGCTGCACCGTGTTTGCCGAAACGAGTAAATGGGTTGAAATAGGCCTGAGACAAACTGCCTTTCTTCGGCACCGAAGGAGCCATAGTATAGGCCGATTTGCCACCACCTTGCGGGAGGGTGCGTTTGGTTACCTTGATTACAGTGAATCTGCCCAGACCTGCGCTGGCATCTCTGCCAAAGCCCCAACGACCCATATTAATGAACGCGTTTTTGATCTGTTCAAGGCCGACGGCATCATCGTCAAACAGGGCAAAAATTGCCAATTTAACATGGGGCTGGTAGTGCATATTAACCTGGGAAAAGGGAGCAAACCGGCCAGTACCGGTGGTCATTGATAGTCGGTTAATGGTATTGTGTGCCTGCTCAAATTTTCCAAAGAGTTTGCGGTTCTTTCCGGATAGCAGGCGCAAATCTCTCTGTTGTTCATCGGGGAGACCAGTTAGATGCAGCCGGAAAAGGTCCTCCTCCGAACGGTATCGGTCAATGCTGAACGACGGCTGGAGGTCTTCTCCTACCAACATGTAGCTCTTTTTTTTGGCAGTTTTTCTTTTTTTCAAAAGATCACAACGTTCATCGTTGTTTAAACCAGGGGTGATAGGAGAAGGCAGTGCTGGGCGCGGCAAGGCATAGCAGGGCTTGTTGTGTTCCGTAAGCTTCGGGAAGGCTGAGGAAAAAACGGCAAATGGTGTTTCTTCGTAGCACTCTATCCATCGGTCAAGACCTCCATGGAGGATATCATTTTCTGCTGCCTGCCAACAGAAATGACCAAAAATGGTATCACCCTTTAACGGAGTACCCAAGGCGGCGGTTGGTTCTATTATAATTTCACAAAATTTCACAATGTACCTCTATTAGACAAAGGAGTTAAGAACTCAGGCAAGCGGTGATATCCCGGCAAATTTTTGTTGCAGTTCTTTATCTGCCAGTTCAAAATGAACCCTGCCATATCCACGGCTGCCACTACCTCCCAGGGCATCAAGTTCTATGAGTTTCAAACCCTGGAGGAGATAATCTTCAAGTTTTTCATCTCCCTCCATTACTTTCAGGGTTATGGAAAAATCAAAGGACATTCCAGCTACTACCCGCTCGGTAAAACGTAAACTACCACCCTTTGCAGTACCTTGAATTCGGTCGATTGCAGTTTCTGCCTTAACTTCGGTGGCGGAGAGGTTGCCTGCTACAAGTTTGCTGCTACTGGCCTGGCTCAAGGGGCAATCGGCAAAAGACGCCCTGGTTGGCCCTACCTCTCTGGCTTCATCACCCTCAGCACCACTAACGCCAAACAGTCTAAGGATAGCCATGGCTTCACCTCGTTTTTCACCAGATAAGTTCTTGAGGGCTTTTGTTCCTAAAGGAGCTCCTTTCTCCGGGTCAACCAAACCGCTACGCATCTCCAGGAGGGCACGCATCTTGCCTTTAATCGATGATCCGGGAATATACGGTTCTCCTGTATGGGGATTTGTTACCACCGGGTTATCGGTGCCGCCGATACGCATTTCACTATCACCAGCGCCGATATGGAGACCGCTGATCAGTTCAATGACGCCTGTAATCTGTTTAATATTGATTAATTGCATTGTATCTCCTCTATCTGGTAATTTAATTTTTTCGGTACGATTTATAAAAGCCCATAAATGATTCGAAAAAATTGGTAAAGACTTGCAGATCTTCCCGACTCTCAACCTGGCTGATCCCGTCCCTTATAAGATTAACGAATTTCTGAGTTACCAAATTCCGCCCCTTTGCATAGGCTGCCTTAGCAACAATCATGTGAACCCTGGGCTTGATCATGCCCCACTCCTCTTTCTTGGCCTGTGCCTGGATATTGAGACGAACCAGTTCATCAAAAAAACGTCGTAATTGTGTACTTTTGTTTTGATTATTATTACCTTCCCGATCGATATCTTCTGCCATCTTTTCGGCTGTTTGAAAGAACAGGGCGGGATCGAGCACCCTGTTCTCCTTGTCCTGCCATAATTGAATTATTGCCATTTTCCCCTCCAGTGCTGAATTAATGTGTGAAAATTAAATTTATCGTTGTTCATACAAAAGCTGCCATAGCGGGATGCGTACTCCGCTACCACGTTTTTCCAGCCAAATAACCAGTTGGCCAACCTCGGCCATTGCTTTGGTACGTTCCTCACCCTTGAGCTTTTGATTAATGTTACGGGTAAGGGCGTATTGAAATTTAGAACGCCATTTCAGGCACTCCATATCGGCCAGTGAGACATGACCGTGGTTCAGGTTTTTCTCTTTGTTGGCCAGTTCGATCAAAAGATTGAAACGATACATCATGGCCTTGCCAATTGTCTCTTTTTGCAGCCACTCTTACATGATAATTTTATAGCCGACAAGTTCCTGAAAATGATTCCAGGACACAGTTGCACCGAACATGGAGATACTGTTTTTAATCTCTTCACCAGCGGAGTTTTTGGCTTTTTTCGCCTCTTCCAAGGCTTCTTCCGAAGACTCGGCTAATTTATCAACGGGAACGTGGGTTTTTTGTATTGATATTCC
>JAJRZN010000184.1 GCA_024275235.1 Deltaproteobacteria bacterium | reverse complement strand
GGAATTATCCGGGCGGAAAGTTTCAGCGCCCTGCTGGATTATACCATGGCCTTTGCCATGCAGCCCCTGCCGGCGGGCCGCCGGGTGCTGGTAATTACCAATGCCGGCGGGCCGGGTATAATGGCCGTTGATTCTCTGGTTCGGGCCGTGTTGCTGCCCGCCTATATAGATCCCGCCAGGGCCGTAGAGCTGGAGGAGTGGCTGCCGGCTGCCGCCACTGTTTACAATCCCCTTGATCTGTTGGCGGACGCCGGGCCGGAGCGTTATGAGACGGCCATCAAAGCGGCCATGGATTCGTCCAATATTGATGCCCTGCTTATTATTATGGCGGACAGGGGTAATGATAAACCCCGGGAAACAGCTCAGGCGATTATCAGGGGCGCGGGGGGCGGTAAACCGCTCCTCGTTTCCTTTCTTGGCGGCCATAAAAAGGGTATCCGCCGCCTTCTGCGGGAGGGCGGGGTTCCGGCCTATAACTCCTCTGAACAGGCGGTGAGCGTGCTGGCGGCCATGTGCGATTATCAGGCCTGGCGGCAGCGTCCGGCGCGGGTGGTTACCCGTTTTCCGGTTAACCGCCGCCGGGTGGAGCGGATTATTGCCCGCCGCCTGCGGGCCGGTCGCTTTTTTATTGCCGAGGGCCGGGCCAAGGACATTTTACAGGCCTATGACTTTCAGATTCCGGAGGGCTGCCTGACCCTGAACGCCGACGAGGCGGTGGAAGCGGCCAGGCGTCTGGGCTATCCGGTGGCCATGAAAATCAGTTCGCCTGACATTATCCACAAAGAGGAATGCGGCGGTCTGCGCCTCGGTTTGAGTAACCGCCAGGAGGTACTTGACGCCTATGACCTCTTGCTGCTCCGGGGCCGGCAGCGGGTTCCCGAGGCGAGGCTGGTGGGGGTTTATGTTGAGAAAATGCAGGAGCCGGGCCTGGAGGTTATTGTCGGCATGCATCGTGACCCCCAGTTCGGGCCCCTGCTGATGTTCGGGCTGGGCGGTATCTTCATGGAGGTCTTGAAGGATGTAGCCTTCTATCTGGCTCCCATTACCTTTGATGAGGCCATGCAGATGCTCACCAGTACTAAATCTTATCAGAGCCTCCTGAGCGGCCGGAGCAGGAAACGGATTGATCTGGCCGCCGTCGCTCGCGTCTTGCAGAAGATCAGCCAGCTGGCAACGGATTTTCCCGAAATAAGCGACCTGGAAATTAACCCCCTGATAATTAATGAATCCAGCTCCGAACCGGTGGTTATAAATGCCGGCATCACCTTGAAGAAGCGCTGATAAAATTTATGAACTCAAAACAACAGATAGAGTTTGACCCTGACTGGCAGCAGCGTTACAGCGCCATGATTGAGTCCATTGAGGGGGCGGTATCTCATATCGGCCCCGGCCAGAGGATATTCATCGGTACCGGCTGCGCTGAGCCCGAGGCCCTGGTTCAGGCCCTTACCAGACGGGCTGATGACTTAATTGATCTGGAGATTATTCACTGGCTCACCAAGGGATCTGCCGCTTACGCCGCCCCGGAGCTGGCTGACTGCTTCCGGGTCAACAGCTTCTTTATCGGTCATAATGTCCGGGGCCAGATTCAACGGGGGCTGGGTGATTATACCCCGGTTATGCTGTCGGAGCTCCCCGGTCTCTTTAAATCAGGTCAGCTGCCCATCGACACCGCTCTCATTCAGGTAACGCCGCCGGATATCCATGGCCGGGTCAGCATGGGGATCTCCGTTGATATAGTCAAGAGCGCGGCCGAGAATGCCTCTCTTGTTATTGCCATGGTCAATGAGCGTATGCCTTATACCCTGGGTGACACCCTGCTGGATGTCAATGACCTTGATATTCTGGTACCAGTTGATACCCCGCTTCTGGAACGGGCTTCGCAGGCGGTTCATGTGGCCACTGAGACTATCGCCCGTCATATCGCCGCCCTTATTGAGGATGGTTCCACCATTCAGTTTGGCATGGGCCGTATCCCCGGTGTCGGCCGGATTCCGCCGGCGGTGATGAATTTTTTAAAGGATAAACGTGATCTGGGAATTCATACCGAGATGCTCACCGATTCCATTATTGATCTGGTTAAATCCGGAGCGGTCTCCGGTCGTCGCAAGACCATTGACCGGGGCAGGATAGTGGCCTCTTTCTGTATGGGAACCAGGCGGCTTTATGATCTGGTGGACGCTAATCCCCTCTTTTCATTCCGCCCTTCTGATTATGTTAATGATCCCTATGTTATCAGCCGCAACGAGAAGATGGTTTCCATCAACAGCGGCATGGAGGTGGATCTCAGTGGTCAGGTCTGCACGGATTCCAGCGGCGGTAAGTTTTATTCCGGTATTGGCGGTCAGGTGGATTTTAACCGGGGGGCGGCCCGTTCCAAGGGCGGTAAGCCCATTATTGTCATTCCGGCTCTTGATGAGAAGGGGGAATCCCGTATCGTTTGCCGCTTAAGCCCTGGAGCCGGGGTGGGGATCACCAGGGGTGATGTTCATTATGTGGTTACTGAATACGGAGTGGCCTATCTGCACGGCAAGACGGTGCAGGACAGGGTTATGGCCCTCATCAGTATCGCCCATCCTGATTTCAGGGAGCGCTTGTTCAAGGAGGCTATTGCCGCTAATCTTATCCGCCGGGAACATGCCGATGTGGAAGGCGGTTTTGTGATTACCCCCACCCGTAAGCAGAAGGTAATATGTCTTGATGACGGAGTACAGATTACCCTGCGGCCCATCAGGCCCACCGATGAGCAGGGCATTAAAAATCTGGTTTACGCCCTGAGTCAGGAAACCCTTTATTATCGTTATATGACCGCTAACAAGCAGTTCGGTACCCGGCAGATTCTGGATTTTGTCTATGTGGATCATCGAAAAAATGTTACTCTTGTCGCCACCACGCCGGAGGCTCATGGTGAAGATATAATCGGGGTGGGGCGTTATTTTCTGGATGAGTCCTCGAATCGGGCCGAGGTGGCCTTTGTGGTGCGCGATGACTGGCAGGGGCGGGGAATCGGCCTGATGCTTTTCAGGCGGCTGGTGGTTATCGCCCGTCAGAGCGGTATTGCCGGTTTTACTGCTGAGGTTCTGCGGGATAACCGCAAGATGCAGAGTATCTTTAATAAATCAGGTTTTAAGGTCACCCAGCATCTTGAGGATGATATCTATTGTTTTAGAATGGATTTTTCGTGAATTTTCGGTAATTATTCAGCTCTGGGTGGTAAGCGCAGGCTCCGGATAAGCGGGTTTGCGGAATTCCGGATCAGGTGTGATTGAATAATTACCAGTTAGGACTCAATAAATAAGGAGGAAATTATGTCTGATTTTGATAAGGCGCTGGCGGTGGGCAGGCCGCCCAATATAGTTAAATTATTTCCTAATTCCAGGGCGTTGTTGGTGAGCGGCAAGGTGATTGACCGGGCCATGATCGCCAAGGGGCAGGCCATGACCATTGCTGCCAACGGCCGCAATAATTTTGTTATTCGCGGGGTGCTGCTGGCCGCGCAGCGGGCCAATGCCTGTGTGATAATCGAGATTGCCCGCTCCGAGGGTGGGGCCAATGCCTATTGTGCCACCAATTACTGGAATATGGCCCGTCAGATTGACGCCGCCTGTAATGAACTGGGAATCACGGTACCGGTGGCGGTGCATGCCGATCATTACGGGATTAAAAAACCGGGGGATGTGGCCTTTGCCAGGGAGGAGATTCCCACCCTCTTTGAGGCCGGTATGACTTCCATTGCCATTGACGCCTCGCACATGGCCGATGATGAAAACCTGCTGGCCAATATCGCCCTGAATAAATATATCCCGTCCTGGGCTGGATTGGAGACCGAGGTGGGCGAAATAAAAGGTGCCGAGGGCCTTTCCACCGTGGATGATGCCCGGTTTTTGATTGAAGGCTTAAACGCTCATGGTATCTTTGCCGACTGGATTGCCTTGAATAACGGTACTACCCACGGCCTGGAGGCCAGCGGCCAGGGGATTCAGATAGAGCTTACCGCTGAAATTCATAAGCATCTCGCTCCGTTTAAGGTCTCCGGAGCTCAGCACGGTACCTCTGGTAATTCCAGTTCACGGCTTCAGAGTATTGCCGCCCGTACCCATACCACCAAGGCTAACGTGGCCACCGCCCTGCAGATGATTTCCTGGGGGCTTGAGGTTAATGATTACGGCAATGCCATTCTGGATGATAACGGCAGCTTTATTAAAGTTAAGGGCGAAGGGGTGAAGGAAGAGATGTGGGAAGAGATGCTGGCCTATGCTGAGCGCCAGGGCTGGAAGGGTGGTAATTTTAAAAAGTTGAACCTGCCCTTTGAGCCCAGACTCATGGGGCAGCCGCGGGAGGTTCGGGAGCGCATGGTGCAAAGGGTGGAGGGCTTTGTCTATAATTTATTAACCGGGGTTTTTAACGCCGGGGACAGCTCCCCCCTCGCTATAGCCGAGATATTAAAGGCCGGTTCTTATGACCTGGGCAGTAAATCCGGGCGTGTTGCCGATATTGCGGAGTGGTCGGCAGAAAAGATCAGGGAACGGGCGGCGGGGCTGGTGGTAAATGAGAGCCCGGCCGGTGATTTTGATGATTAATGTCGGGGGGCACCCCTGTGGGTGCCCAAAATAGAAACGTATTCTCGTTCCCACGCAGGAGCGTGGGAACGAGTGGGAAAGGAACGACCCGAATTGAGAAATAAAAATTGTGGTCTGTCCCCGGTTTATCAACCAACCCTCGTTCCCACGCCCCCGGTAATATAATCTGCGTTGGTGATACTCTCGTTCCCACGCTCCCGCGTGGGAACGCATATGGTTTCAATTTAGTTCTCAGATAACCCTGTTTTCAGGGCTATAGTTTCAATATCTAATATATCAATTAATTTTTTTGCTATTTCCAGGGCTTTTTGTTTTTCGCCTTTTAGCATTCCCTGCTTAATCCCTTTTTTTATCCCTATTGTATAAGATGACTCAACCATGCTTGCCTGATAGTGCAGATCGTCCTGGTATTTCTCATAGGCCGCTCGTTCCTGCTTCGGGAGCTTTAAAATATCCAACTCCTGTTTCGCCTTAATCAGCCCTTTCGCTTTAAAATCTTCTTTTATTTCTTCGTTTTTTAAGAAATATATCCACTCGTCAAGGGAGTCTTTGGCTATATCGTTGAAATTGTTAACTTTGATGAGATAATACTCCGGGAATATCTGATGGATTTTATTCCTTTTATATAGTTCCTGCTGGTCGTCTGATAATTCTAATAAGTCCTGATTGTGCAGACCCTTGAATGAGGTTGAGCCGTGATAAACGTAGTCTTCTCCCTGGCCCACTTATTGCTCTCGCTTTCAAGGATTTCAAGTATATGGATATTGTCTTTAAGCAGCTCGCTCAAGAAGCCCTCTAAGATTTCAAAATTAGCTTTGCTTCTCAAGAGCTTTTTCATTGCCCAGTCAAAGCTGATTAATCTTCTTTTTGACATTTTTTGTCCCCATATTTCAATAATTTTATTACGCTGTATTTTATTATGGTAATAATGACATTCCTTGAGGGATAAATCAAGAATAAGGAATTTGCTGGGGGTGGGATAATTGAGGAAAAATCGTGGTCTGTCCCCGGTTTCTTCAAAAATCTTTCGTCAAGACCTTGCTACGCATGGTAGCGTAGCAAGGTGCATATTAAATTTATAGGAAACTTTAGTTTGTAATACCAAAGGCTTTAAGTTGTTATCAGGCCTTTTTCGCCTTCTTGCGGCGGAGCCCGGCAATACCGGCAAGTCCGGTGCCAAGCAGTAACATCGTGGCTGGCTCGGGGACAGGAGCAACGCTGTCATCGAAAGAAGCTGCACTATGGCTATTCATTTTTATAGTTGCGACCATGGTCATAGAGAATTTTCCGCTTGCTGGAATTCCAGAAAAGATGGAACTAAGAGATTGAAGTCCACCCGTAGTGGTCAAATCAGCAATTTTTGTTGTTTCTCCGAACAATGTATTGTTATCGTCGTAATATACCTGTAGAGATTGAATCCCATTATTCGCTCCTAACCCAGTTAAGAACCCGGTAAGTCCGCCAGCCATGGGGCCAAAATCTGTCTCAGTAAATTTTACCGTTATTGATCCGGCATTATCTCCTGTATTGGCAAAGCCTGTAAGGTGCATTTGAGGTACATTTGTATTACCTATTGCTGGTTTTGTGGAACCACTGGCAAAAGCATAGCTGAAAACCCCTAAGCTGCCCTGCCCGCTTATAATACCAGCAGCTTCTGCTTCATCGTCAGCGTTCATGGTGTAGCCGCCATATGATTGACCATCAACTAGCCCATCACCTATATACACAACATCGCTTGTCCCTGTAGCTGTAACTTGCAGCATCGGCAGTGCCATGGCACTGCCAGCCAAAAACAACGACCCCATCGCAGTTAGGGCCAAACTCTTCAATAATGTTTTCTTCATGTCTTTCTCCTTTGTTTTTTTTATTTCCTTTTTTAAAAGGATGATTATCAATTCAGAGTAAATATATTACAAGCATGATACATGCCAACGTCTGTGATCTTGTAAGTGTCTGAATGGCGAATTGCTGATAACTGTTGGTTATTTATAAATAATTATGAATAAAAAATATAAAGTGAACAATTGCGCGGCAGGTGCAGACATCTATCACGGCCGCTGATTGCGACCAGAATTCCACGGATTTTTCTTGCTTTCCGGAATTTTGTCCGTGTTTCCGGAATTATTTGTTTTGTTGCTTTAATTACAGTTAGTTATCGTGTTAAGATGGGGCGGGCAATGGGCGGGCAATGGGGGACAGACCACGATTTATTGTTGACGCTGGCTCGTATCTGTGTAATATGAAAAATGAAAATATGATATTCACAATACATGGATATATATAGGGGGTGGGCAGCCCTTGCGGAACAATCGGGCACAGGCCACGGTTGTTCCGGCTTCTTTCGGTTTCTCGTTCCCACGCTCCTGCGTGGGAACGAGAAACCTGTCTACCCTAAATTAAAATACTATTTTACCTGATCGCACACATAAAGACCGAATTTGATGGCAGTCCGTGCATCTAATGATAATCTATATGCGTTCCCACGCGGGAGCGTGGGAACGAGGGGCAAAATCGGAACAACCGGGGATCGGCCACGGTCGTTCATGTATTATTTTATACTTGTATGTTATCTTCTGCCTTATGCCAAGACGATCCAGAATCATTGTACCTACTGTTCCGCTCCATGTGATTCAGCGCGGAAATAACCGGCAGGCATGTTTTTATGCTGACGAGGATTACCTGCTTTATCTTGAGTGGCTGCGGGAATATGCCGGCAGTACAGGCTGTCTTGTCCATGCCTATGCCTTGATGACAAATCATGTTCATCTGCTGTTTACTCCTGATAAATCCGATAGTGCCGCAAATCTTATGAAACGCCTGGGGCAGCGTTATGTCCAGTATGTCAACCGTACCTATAAACGCAGCGGCACTCTCTGGGAGGGGAGATTCCGTTCCTCTATTATTCAGCAGGACGAGTATCTTTTAAGATGCCAGCGCTATATTGAATTAAATCCTGTACGCGCGGGGATTGTCGAATATCCTGGTGAATATTGCTGGTCCAGTTATCAGGTTAACGGCCAGGGACGTAGTTCTGATCTGGTGATCCCCCATCCTGTTTATCAATCCCTTGGCCGGACAGCTTCAAAAAGGCAGGATGCGTATCGTGAACTGTTTCGTAATGAACTGGAGCCTGGTGAGATTGATGCAATACGGAAGGCGGCTAACGGGAATTTTGCGCTTGGAAACAGTCGTTTTCAACAGGAGATCAGTGAAATGCTTGGTCGCCGGGTAACTCCTGGAAAGGCAGGGCGGCCACGCAAAAAAACAGCCCCCGCCCATCTCGACAAGTCGCCATAAATCGTGGTCTGTCCCCAATTAAAAAAAGCCATTGGTCTTGGTGGAGTTATGTGATAAATAAAGGGGGAAGTGATATACCTGTATGTGTTGAGTATCCCAGTTAACTTATTGTTTATTCTCAGGAGGAGTTATGAAGTTATTACAGATGTTGGCGGCCGCTGCCTTGATAATGTTTACGGCCGGGTTTTCTTTCGCTGCCCCTGCCGGCGGCCAGGTCGACGGCCTCTACGCCAGGATGACGACCTCCAAGGGCGATATCCTGCTGCGGCTCTATTTTAAAAAGACACCGCTTACTGTAGCCAATTTTGTCGGTCTGGCGCAGGGCACCAAGAACTCCAACCGGGGTAAGGGAGTACCATTTTATAATGGTCTCACCTTTCACCGGGTAATTAAAAATTTTATGATTCAGGGTGGTGATCCTGAGGGTAACGGCCGGGGCGGGCCTGGTTATAAATTCCCTGATGAGTTTGACCCGTCTCTCCGTTTTGACGGCCCCGGGGTTCTGGCTATGGCCAATGCCGGGCCTGATACCAATGGCAGTCAGTTCTTTATTACCCATGTCGCCACTCCCTGGCTTAATGGCAAACACACCATTTTCGGACGGGTGGTTGAGGGGCAGGATGTGGTTAATGCCATTCGGCAGGGTGATAAAATCAAGGAAATAAAAATCATCCGCCGGGGGGCTGCCGCTAAGGCCTTTAAGTGCGATCAGCAGGCTTTTGACAAATTACTGGCGCGGGTCAATAATAAAATTTTACAGGAAAAGAAGAAGGAGCAGAAGGCGGTGGACAAGATAATTGCCGAAAAATGGCCCAAGGCGATCACCACTCCTTCGGGATTGAAGTATGTGGTGGTCAGAAAAGGCCATGGGGACACCCCTAAACCCGGAACCATGCTCACAGTTAATTATACCGGCCGCCTGCTGGACGGCACCAAATTTGACAGTTCCGTTGACCGGGGCCGGCCCTTTAGATTCCCCGTGGGGATGCATCGGGTTATCAAGGGCTGGGATGAGGCCTTTCTTGGCATGCGGAAGGGCGAGAAACGTATCCTGATTATTCCCCCGCGGCTGGCCTATGGCTCCAGGGGCGCCGGACGGGTTATTCCGCCCAACTCGACATTGGTCTTTGACGTGGAATTAATAAACTTCTAACCCCAAAAAATAAAAAAGCGGCAGTCGAAGTGGTCAGGACGGAATCTTCTTCGTGTCCTCTGTCTTCTGCCTTTTGAAAGCCATGGAAACTTATTATACTCCCGGCGATTTACCGAAATTCTCTGAAATTGGTGAAGAGGCCCCGGAACTGGCAAAAAAGTTCTTTGATTATTACGGCGCTGTTTTTGCCGACGGGGCTCTCACGGAGAGGGAAAAGGCCTTAATGGCCCTGGCCGTAGCCCATGCCCTGCAATGTCCTTATTGCATTGACGCCTATACCCAGGCCTGTCTTGAGAAGGGCTCAAACAAGGCGGAGATGACCGAGGCCGTGCATGTGGCGGCCGCTATTCGGGGCGGGGCCTCCCTGGTGCATGGGGTGCAGATGCGGGCTCACGCCGATAAATTGTCGATGTGAAACGGATGACAGGGGTCAGAAAACAGCAGACAGATGCCCAGGTGTGAAGTTGCCGATATTTAAGCCCTTTGCTCAGACCCTGGAAGATAATGCTCTCGATCTGCGGCGGGGAAAAACCCATACCCTGCAGGTTAATACCGGTCTGCTCTGCAATCTCTCCTGCCGCCATTGTCATTTGAGTGCCGGGCCGGGGCGGTTGGAGGTTATGGATGAGGAGACGGTGGCGGCGGTGACAGGCTGTGCCCGCCGCTTCTCCTTTGCCGTGATAGATATTACCGGCGGGGCACCGGAGATGAATCCCAATATTATGGCGCTGCTTGAGGGGCTTGCGCCCCTGACCCCCCGCCTGTTGCTGCGCTCTAATCTTGTGGCCATGTCCGGCCGCCGTCGTGAAGAAATTCTTTCTTTATGCCGTCGGTATCAGGTGGTTATTGTTGCTTCTTTCCCATCCTTGAATGAGGCTCAGGCTGAGGTTCAGCGGGGGGCGGGGGTGTTTGCCCGTTCCCTGGAAGTCCTGAATTCTCTGAACCGCATGGGATATGGGTGTGAGGGGAGCGGTCTGGAGTTGAATCTGGTATCCAATCCGGCCGGGGCCTTTGTCCCCAGCGGCCAGCAGGCCCAGGAACGGCAGTTCCGGGAGGTGTTAGGGAGTAAGTGGGGAATTAGTTTTAATCATTTGTTCAACTTTGCCAATGTCCCTCTGGGACGTTTCCGGGACTGGCTTGAGAGTCGTGGTGCTTATGACGATTACCTGCTTCGTCTGTCAAAGGCCTTTAATCGGGATGCTCTGAACGGGGTGATGTGTCGGAGCCTTATATCGGTGGCCTGGGACGGCTTTTTGTATGACTGTGATTTTAATCAGGCCGCTGATCTGCCCATGGGCGGCGTGCGCCGGCATATCGGTAATCTGCGGAGGCTGCCGGAGGCGGGGGAGGCTGTTGCCGTTGCCGATCACTGCTATGCCTGTACCGCCGGAGCCGGGTTCACCTGAGGGGGCTGTATTGATTCCTGAGGTTCAGGAACATGGATGGATTTTATATGAAAGTCACCTGCCAAAGGTATTGTCCTTGCCACGACTTTCATGTTTCGTTGTGCCCGGGTGATCGGGCATGGCTGTTACTTCTTATATGAATAAGTTACGAAATACGAAAAAGGTAAAAAATGAATATTGCCTGGACTACATTATCAACCCTGGCTGAGGCCCGGAAAATGGCAGCTGAGCTTATTAAATCCCGCCTCGCTGTCTGTGTGCAGGTTGAGGGGCCGGTGAGCAGTTATTATCTCTGGGGCGGTAAGGAGGAGAATAACGAAGAGTATCGTTTGAGCATCAAATTCATGGCCGAGAAGACGGAAAAGATAGAGGCCTGGATTATGGATAATCATCCTTACGAGGTGCCGCAATGGATTACCGTGGCGGCTGAAAGGGTGGGGGACAGTTACCGCCGCTGGGCGGAAAAGGAGTATGGTGTGGAACGTGCCGCCCCGAAAAAAGACGGGCATGCCGCTAAGAAGGAGGTGCTGCGCCTCTCCAAGCAGGGGCGGAATTATCTGCGTAAACACCGTTATCATGAGGCGGAGCGTTCTTTTCTGCAGGCCCTGGATATTGATGCTAAAAACGCCTATATTCTGGTGGGGCTGGCCGATACCTGCCGGGAGCTGAAAAAGTTTGACCAGGCTATAAAGTATTATGAACGGGTGCTGGAGTTTGACGCGGTCAATGTCTTCGCCCTGCGCGGCATAGGAGATGCCTACCGGGGCATATTGCAGCATAAGCGGGCCATACCATACTGGATGCGTTATCTTGAGTGCAATAAGAATGATATTTACGTCATGGTTCGTCTGGCCGAGTCCTTTAACAAGACGGGTAATTTTGACAAGGCTGAGGCCTTTTACCTCAGCGCTCTCGCGGTAAATGATAAGGATAAATACGCCCTCCTCGGGCTGGGCAGTCTGTATTATAAGGCTGAAATTGATGATAAGGCCCTGGAGTGTTTTGATAAACTGTTAACCATGGACGACTCTTATGTGGCGGTGCTGACCATGGTGGGCAATATATACCGCCGGCGGCGGCTGTACGATAAGGCCAGTCAGTACTATGAGAAGGCCGCCCGCCTTGAATCCTGGAACAGTTTTGCCCTCTACGGTTTGGGGGATTGTCACCGGGGCATGGCTGATCTGGACAAGGCCATTTACTGGTGGTCAAAAATATTGGAGAATGAACCAAATAATCAGGATTTGCTGACCAGGGTGGGGGACGCCCTGTTGACTCTTAATCGGGTTGACAGTTCCATGGAGCATTATACGCGCAGTCTGAAGGTGGGCTTTGATCTTTACGCCCTTCTTGGCATGTCCCGTCTTTACCGCGCCCAGGGCGATTATCCTGAGGCCGAAAAATGCTGTTTGGAGATTCTGGAAAGGGTTCCTGATCACCAGAGGGTACTGGAAGAATTACGTCTGGTCTATGAGGGGATGGGCGAGGCCGGTAAGGCCGATGAAGTGGCTCTGCGGCTTAAGGCTTTGGGGGAGGAGCCGGAAAATAATTGACTGAGCGGCTGTGGCAGCTTGACTGCCTGCGGGGGCTGGCGGTTCTGATGATGCTGGTCTCCAATTTTCTCTTTGATCTGTTTTATTTCACCGGTGTTCTGAATCCCGCCTCGGGATTTCCCGCCTGGCTGGCCCGGGCCACGGCCGGGATTTTTGTCTTTCTGGCCGGGGTTTCTCTGACCCTCAGCTACGCCCGGCCGACGGCCCGGCGCCAGGGCTTTAATAAATACCTGCGCCGGGGGGCGGGTATTTTCGCTCTTGGAATGCTGATTACCCTTGCCACCCGCCTGGCAGTGGGACGGCAGTATGTGGTTTTTGGTATTCTGCATCTCATCGGCAGTGGAATTATTCTCAGTTATCCCTTTCTTAAACATCGGCGGTTCGCCCTGCCGGCCGGGCTGCTGATTCTGACTGCCGCCCCATTCATGGGGAATCTGCGGCTTGATTCCGGCTGGCTGCTCTGGCTGGGTATTCAGCATCCCGGCTTTGTCAGTGTTGATTACACCCCCCTGGTGCCCTGGTTTGGAATCATGCTCATTGGTGTTGCCCTTGGCGGTTTTGCTGTCATAAGCCCCTCTCCGGTTCCGCCTAAGCGCTTCATCAGGTTGTTTGCGCTCTGTGGCCGGCACTCGTTAGTGATTTATTTTGCCCATCAACCGCTTTTATGGACAGGTTTCTGGATATGGCAGAGTCTTGGCGCCAGATAAAGATTGGTTCCGGGCCGGAGGCGGAGCTGTGGTCTCTGGTGTTGCAGGCCGTGGATATTGATCATCGTCTGCGCCGGACTGAAACGGGCTGGGAAGTCTGGTGTCCGGAAGCAAAGGTGGAGGCGGTAAAGTATGAACTCGCGGCCTTTGAGGCCGAGAACACCGCCTGGCCGCCGGTGGAAATATATTCTCCGGCGCTTAAAACCGGCCCGCTGCCGGTTCTAAGCGCTGCCGCTCTATCTGTTTTCTATGCCTTCACCGGTCCCTGGGGCGGAGCTCTGAGCCGGGCGGGGGAGGTGAACCGGCAGGCCATTATTAATCATGGTGAGTGGTGGCGGCTGGTAACCGGTCTGACCCTGCACGCCGATATCAATCATCTCCTTGGTAATGTCATCATTGGGGCTTTGGTTATGTATTATCTCGCCCAGGAGACCGGGGGCGGCGCGGCCTGTCTTCTCGCGGTGGTGGTGGGGGCGGCGGCCAATTTATGCAATACCCTGTTTCAGGCGGAGTATTATCAGTCCCTGGGGTTTTCCACTTCGGTTTTCGCGATGATCGGGGCCATGGCCGGTTTGCGGATAAGTCGGCAGCGGGGTCTGAAGTCTGCCCTGGGGCCTCTCGGGGCCGGTCTCGCCCTGCTTGCCATGCTGGGCATGGGAGGCCGGCACACGGATGTCGGGGCTCATGCCTGGGGTCTGGCTCTTGGGGTTCCGGCCGGAATATTATGCCGGGTAATTCGGAATCACCCCCTGAGCGCCGCCTGGTCCGACTGGCAGAGCCTGTGGGGCTTAAGCGCTCTGCTCATTGTGACTGGAGCGTGGTATATGGCCTGGCCGTAATCTTTTTAAGTCTCATTTTAACGGCAGGCCTATAAACAAGTTGAAAATATAGATTAAATATGTGACAGTATGCTGGCGGGTTTTGGCCGCGGTGCAGGCCGACTGCTTGTGGTGGCAGCTTTTTGCCGGTCCACCATGTCAAGCACTCATCAATTTATACAATTAATGAACAGGTAAAGAAAAAGGAAATTTATAATGGATAATCAGCAACCGCAATGGGGCCGCAAGCGGCCGTCTTCTCCGGAGGATCTCCTTGCCGCTCTTTTAAAGAAGATTAAAGACAGCTTTGAAGGCGGTCAGAACCGGGGTAATAAGCCGCCTGATGACGGTAGCAGCGGCTCCGGTTCCAGCGGCGGCAAGGGTATGGGCCTTGGAATTGGTAAAATACTGCTGGTAGTGGGGGCGCTTATCCTCTTCAACCTGGTTTCCTCTTCCTTTTATACCATTAATCCGGGCGAGAAGGGCGTTATTCTCCGTCTTGGTAAATATTATAAAACTACCGATTCCGGCCTGAATTTTAAAATCCCACTCATTGATGATCTCTATAAGGTGGATGTGAAGACGATTCGTAAGCAGGAATTTGGTTTCCGTACCCGGCTGCCGGGTCAGAAGACTATTTTTGAAAAGCGTGGTTATCAGACCGAGTCCCTGATGCTCACCGGAGACAAGAATGTTATTGATATGTCCTGGATTGTTCAGTACAAGGTGCGTGATCCGGTTCGATTCCTCTTTAAAGTCCGTAATGTTCCCCAGGCGGTGCGGGATGTTTCGGAACGAGCCATTCGGCGGGTAGTGGGTAATCAGGATTTCGATTACGCTCTCACCAACCGGGAGATTATCGAATCGTCAACGGCCATAGAGCTGCAAAAGATTATGGATTATTACCAGAGCGGAGTTAAAATTGTCACCGTTAAGCTCCAGGATGTCAATCCGCCTGATGCCGTTAAACCGGCCTTTAATGAGGTTAATGAGGCGGATCAGGATATGAAGCGCCTCGTTAACGAGGCCGAGGCCACCTATAACAAGGTTATTC
The DNA here is from genome assembly GCA_024275235.1 of Deltaproteobacteria bacterium. Lineage (GTDB taxonomy): Bacteria > Desulfobacterota > Desulfobulbia > Desulfobulbales > VMSU01 > JAADIV01. The sequence goes on along the minus strand of JAJRZN010000184.1, from coordinate 13,702 downwards.
CCCGGGCCAGGGGTGAGGCTAAAAAAATAGTGGAAGAGGCGAAAGGCTATGCTGTTCAGCGTATTAATCTGGCCAGGGGCGAGGCCGTTCGCTTTACGGATATTCTGAAACAATACAAACTGGCCCGTCAGGTTACCAGGCGGCGGATGTATCTCGAGACCATGCAGAATATTCTGCCCAAGGTCGGCGCGGTATATGTGCTTGACAAGGATCAACGTTCCCTTTTGCCCTTTATGAATATAGGGCGCGGCCCTTTGGCTTCCGGACTTCGGGCCGGAGGTAAATAATGATGACGCTAAAAAATATGGTAGATAACCCGGAGGAATTAAGCGGTGAATAAGATTATAAGAACGGTTTTGATTATTGTCGTCCTGGGGCTGATTGCCACGGCCTGGGACGGCTTCTTTGTCCTGCCCGAGGGCCGTCAGGCGGTGGTAACTCAGTTTGGCGCCCCGGTGGGGAAGCCGGTAGTTGACGCTGGTTTGCATTTTAAGACCCCCTTTATTCAGGATGTCCAGTATTTTGATAAACGGCTCTTGATCTGGGATGGTGATCCCAATCAGATTCCCACCAAGGACAAGACCTTTGTTTATGTGGATGTCTCGGCCCGCTGGCGGATATCAAACGCCTTGACCTTTCTGCAGGCGGTGAATAACGAGAGTCGGGCTCAGGGAGTTTTAGATGATATTATCGGCTCCACGGTGCGGGATCTGGTCAATAAACATGATCTGGTGGAGATTATCAGGAGTTCCGACTGGAATCCCAAGGATCATCTTGGCCCGGACGGTAAGCCTGGCCCCAAGATTATTATGGGTCGTGACGGCATGGAGAAGCGTATCAGGGATATTGTCTCCAAGGCCACCCCTAAATATGGCATTGATGTGGTGGATGTCATGTTTAAACGGGTCAATTATATTGAATCGGTGCGCAAGAAGGTCTATGAGCGGATGATCTCGGAACGGAAGAGAATCGCGGCTGAAAAACGTTCTCTCGGTGAGGGGCAGAAGGCGGAAATTCTGGGCCGGGTAGGACGGGAGTTGAAGACTATAACCTCGGCCGCGACAGAAACGGCTGAAGAGATTAAAGGGAAGGCGGATGCCAAGGCGGTTACTATTTACGCCGCGGCCTATAACCGTGATCCGGAGTTTTACGCCTTTAGTAAAACGCTGCAGAGTTATGAAAAGACTATGGGAAAGAATACCAGTCTGGTGATTTCTTCTGATTCGCCATTTTTTAAATATATGCAGAACATGAAATAATCAGGAGATACATACAAACCGGTCGGGCTGATTGGCTGACGGCCCGGCCGGTGGTAATTTCAAGGGTTATCCCAGAGTGAGGCTCTGCTCTGTGGCGTTGAAGGGTATGCGCCCTTTCTCGTTTAATTTTTCTTTGAAAAGCCGCAGGTGGGCTTCATTGCTAAGCTGGTCGCGGCCGCTTTTCTGGAAGCGGCAATGACATTTTGTAAGCTGCCCTCCGCACCAGGGGCAGACCTCCACCGGGCAGCCTAAGCGGTGCAGCTCCCCATGGTTGGTTGCGCATACCGGGCAGCGTTTAAGATCCATCTGAGCCGGGATGTAAAAAGCGAACTTCTTTAAATCTTTGAATTTTTCTATTGATTCTTTGTGGCTGAGGCCAAAAAAGTCCAGCACCTCTTTGTCCCATATCCCCTCATTTAGGGGGCCTAAGAATTCCGCCCCTTCGGTGGTGGCAAAGTAGCAGAAAATGTTATTAACGGTTCCAACGGCCAGCAGAAAGCCGCCTTCTTTGTCGGCCAGGAGTTTAAGAAACTTGATAGCATCGTTTTTTGCTTCCGGCAAAAAACTGTAAAATTCATGGAAGACATTTAACGAGATACGGTCGTTTTGATGCCGCTCCACCAACTCGCGGGCCGCGGCAATATCTTCATCATTAACCGCGTATTCCATGAGCAGCAGGATTGCCTGTTTGGTGTCTGTTAGATTCATTCTGTCGGCTCTAATTTCTGCCGCCATTTTTTGGTTTCACGGGCGATATCATTGGCCATGCTGAGGGCGGTTACCACGGCAATTCGTTGAACCCCCAAGGTCTTAAGCTCTGTAATATGCTTAAATTTGATACCGCCCATAACCGTAAAGGGCAGGGGTGAGAGGGCGGAAAACTCAGGGATCTTCTCCGGCCCGAGAAAGGTGCTGAGCCCCTCCTTGGTACTGGTGGGAAATATGGGCCCGATGTTGAAATATGAAGCTCCGCGCTCGTGGGCCGAGGCCGCCTGTTCCTTAGTGTTGGCAGAGACCCCGATGATTAACTCTGGAGCCAGGCGGCGGGCCTCGGCGGCCGGCAGGTCGGAGTTGCCGAGATGTACGCCGTCGGCCGCCACGGCCAGGGCAATATCCAGCCGGTTGTTGATGATTAGTAAGGCCCCGGCCGCCATGGTCTTTTCTCTGAATATTCTGGCCTTGTCGTAGAGACGGCGGTCGTCTGTTTCCTTGTCGCGGAGCTGGACGATACGGGCTCCGCCTGTTAGAACCGCCTCTAACCATTCAAAATCAGAACGTCCCCGGCTCAACTTCTCACAGCAAACAGGGTAGATGGTAACCTCGGTTTTAAATTTTTTTATCCTGTCATTCAGGGCTGTTGGGTGGCTCATTGAAAAAAAGTGATTTGTATGGTAAACTGGCAAATTTGCTTAAGCGCAACTGAGTTATATCTGGAGGCCGCACTTTTCTGAAGTTTATATGAAAGTCATCTGCCAAAGGTATTGGCCTTGCCACGACTTTTATGTTTCGTTGTGCCCGAGTGACCGGGCATAACTGTTATGAGACATTTAACTGATTGTCGGGACTATCGCAAGTGGAGAGTTGTCTCTCTTGAATTTGAATTAAAAACCCAAGGTGTGATATGGATTTAAAAAAATATGAATTACAGGGAGAAAAAGCAGAGCTCAAAATTAATGGTCAGGTCTATGAATTTCCGGTTCTGGAGGGCAGCCAGGGGGAGCGGGTTATTGATATCAGTACCTTAAGAAAACGTACCGGCTGCGTAACTCTGGATTATGGCTACATGAATACCGGCTCATGCGCCAGCGCCATTACCTATCTCGACGGTGAAAAGGGTATTCTTAATTATCGTGGTTATTCCATTGCCGATCTGGCGGATAACTGTCAGTTTGTGGAGGTGGCTTATCTGCTGATTAACGGCTGTCTGCCAACGGTTAACGAATTGGCTCATTTTAAAGTTTTGATGAATAAATATTCTCTTATGCATGAAGATATGATTCATTTCTTTGACCGTTTTCCGCCTGATTCTCCACCCATGTCGATTCTCTCTTCCATCGTTAACGCCCTGTCGGTGTTTTATCCGGAGATGATTAATAATCCCATGGAGAAGATAGATAAAATGGCGGCCCGTCTGTTGTCCAAGGTGCGTACCATTGCCGCCTTTTCGTATAAAAAGTCAATGGGGCAGCCCCTGGTTTATCCGCGCCATGATTATTCATATTGCGCTAATTTCCTGAACATGATGTTTGATTCGCCGGTGGCCCCCTATGAGGTTGACCCGGTGATAGTCAACGCCCTGGATAAACTGCTTATTCTGCATGCCGATCATGAGCAGAACTGTTCCACCTCCACCGTTCGTCTCGTGGGCAGCGCTCATGTTAATCTCTACGCCTCTATCTCCGCCGGGATCAGCGCCCTGTGGGGGCCTCTGCACGGCGGGGCCAATCAGGCCGTTATGCAGATGCTGGAGCGCATATATCTGGAGGGCGGAAATTATAAGAAATATATCGAGAAGGCCAAGGATCGTAATGATCCCTTTCGGCTGGTGGGTTTCGGACATAGAGTCTATAAGACTCACGATCCCCGGAGTCGGATTATTAAAAAGGTCTGCGATGAGGTGCTGACCACCTTGAACTGTCATGATCCTCTGCTTGATATTGCCAAGGAAATTGAAGAGGTGGCCCTGCATGATGATTATTTTCTGGAGCGCAATCTCTATCCCAATGTGGATTTTTACAGCGGTATAATTTACAAGGCCATTGGTATTCCCGATGATATGTTCACCGTTATGTTCGCCCTGGGACGGCTGCCGGGCTGGATAGCCCAGTGGAAAGAGATGTGGGATGACGACAACTGGCGGATAGGCCGGCCGCGGCAGCTTTATGTGGGGCCGGCAAAACGCCGTTTTCTGCCCATTGACAAACGAACGGTTTGTGATGAACGTTTTTCGTGATTTGTTCCAGAAAAAAATTAAAGTTTCAGGGCAGGATACCGATAGAGTGAATGACGTGATGGGTTTTTTTATTTGAAATAACGTTGTTCGGAGTTAATCATGAATATTAATTCCCTGCTTGCCGGGCTTTTGATTCCGACGGTCGGCCAGTCCGCGGGCCGTGCCGGAGTAAATACTTCTTCCGGCCCTTTTTCTCCCGCTGCCGGACGGGATTCCTTTACCCGAAGCAGTTCCTCTCCGTCTGCCTCATTCCCGCCGCTTTATACCAGGGCGGCCGCCGCCGGCGGCTTGAAACGGTTAGCCGCTCATGACGGTGATTCCCCTCAGTCCACCAGGGCGGCAGATCAGCAAACGAACTCCAATACCGGTAATGCCGCCGCTCCTGAGCAGGGGAGCGGAGATAAAGGAGTGAATGACACCTCAAAGACCCCTGTCGGGCCGAGAAAACCCAATGGCGCCCCGCTGAGCAGTTCTGAAAAATTAATGATAGATAAATTACGGCAGGTGGATCAGGAGGTTCATAATCACGAATTGGCCCATCTCGCGGCGGCTGGCGGTTATGCCGTAAGCGGAGCCTCATATCAGTATCAGACCGGCCCTGATGGCCGTAAATACGCCGTGGGCGGCGAGGTACAGATAGATACCTCTCCCGGCAAAACTCCGCAGGAAACAATCTCCAAAATGGAGACGGTACGGCGGGCGGCACTGGCTCCGGCCAGTCCCTCCGGGCAGGATCAGATGGTGGCGGCCCAGGCCACTGTCCGTATTGCCAAAGCGGCGCAGGAGATAGTCCAGATTGCCGCTGAACGTAATACGAAAGAGGCCGAGGCGGCCGCGGCTGCTGTTAAAGGCGCCCAATCCGGCCGGGATGAGGGCCGGACTCCAATTATGCAGGCGGCCGGCGCTGCCCTTATGTCTTCTGGTTCGTCTGTTGTTCAGCCCTCAGTATCACATCGGGCCAGGCAGGCCGTTCAGCAGTATCTTCGTTCCGCCGCCGATTCCTTCGACCGTGTCGTCTGATTGCTTCTCTCCCCCTTCCTGATCCGCTTTTGCCTTAAAGCCCGGTTCTCTGGTGATGCCGGTGTTCGTAAACATTATGCGGAGTCGTTACTAAAGTCCTTGACAAAGTCCAGAGCTGAAACCATAATCAAGCGATTAAATTAACCGCTTGAGGAGTGTTATGCGTACAGATATAGTCCATATTGGAGCTGGGGAGCTTACCTACGAAATTCGTAATATTGTTATAGTTGGAGAGACATTACAAAAACTGGGAATTGATGTTCACTGGGAAAATATCGGCGATCCGGTGGCCAAGGGTGAGGTTATCCCCGCCTGGATGAAGGATATTGTCGCCGGCCTGGCTCAGCAGGATTCCTCTTACGGTTATTCTCCAACCCGGGGGGTTCTGGCCACCAGGGAGTACCTGGTGGAGCTTACTAACCAGCGGGGCGGGGCTCAGATTACCCCGAATGACATAATTTTTTTTAACGGTTTGGGTGATGCTATCAGCAAGATCTATGGCATGCTTAAACGTACTGCCCGGGTGGTTATGCCTTCACCGAGTTATACCACTCATTCCTCGGCTGAGGCGGCTCATGCCGGAGACCGGCCGGTGACTTACCGCCTTGATCCCAATAATATGTGGTATCCTGATCTTGATGATCTGGAAAAACGCATAAAATATAATCCGGCGGTGGTGGCCATTCTGATTATTAACCCGGATAATCCCACCGGAGCGGTCTATCCGGAGGAAATTCTGCGCGGCATGGTGGAACTGGCCCGTAAATATGACCTCTTTGTCATCTGCGATGAGGTATATCTGAATATCGTCTATAATGATTTTAAAACCCTGCCGTTATCCGATCTTATCGGTGATGTGCCTGCCATTGCCATGCGCGGTCTTTCCAAGGAGATGCCCTGGCCCGGCGGGCGCTGTGGCTGGATAGAGGTCTATAACGGCCATCAAAGTCCGATATTTGAGAAATATATAAATTCGGTGTTGAACGCCAAGATGCTGGAGGTCTGTTCAACAACCCTGCCGCAGCTTGTTTTGCCGGAGCTGTTTAAGCATCCGGAATATCATGGCTATCTTCAGGAACGTATTGACCGTTATGAGCGCTATTCCAATATTGCCTATGACTGCCTCAACAGGGTGGACGGTATCATGGTTAACCGCACCAACGGGGCCTTCTATCTGAGTATCGCCTTTGTTCCCGGCCGGCTCAATAACGAGCAGACTCTGCCCATTGCCAATAATGAGGTTCGCCATAAGGTGGAGGTGCTGGTTAATCAATGCGGCGTTTCCCTGGATAAACGTTTTGTTTATTATCTTCTGGGTTCTACCGGAATCTGTACGGTACCGCTGACCTCATTTGCCACCGATCTGGATGGTATCCGGGTGACTATGCTGGAACGTGAGGAGGGGGCTTTTCGGGAAATTATAGAGACCATCGCCCGGGCTATCCGGGATTATCTGGCCTCTGCCGGTTAGGGTGGCTCTTTGTTTTGGTTCATGGCGGTTTGTCACGAAAAAAACATTAAAGTCCGTTTTGTTACCTGCCGATAAGTAACCTGAAGTTAAAATTTCTTTTAAGCTCTCTATTTATACCGGGGGCGCCTTCTTCAGGAGAAAGATAATGGCTGGTTCAATCAGTACCTTGGGCGTAGGTTCCGGGTTGCAGTTACAGAGTATTCTGGATCAGCTGCGGGCCGTGGATCAGAAGGTTATTGATCGTAAGAGTGATAAGATTACCGGCCTGAATACCCAGCTTAACGAATTCACCGTCGTTAATAATAAGCTGATTACTCTAAAGTCCTCAGCCTTAACCCTCTCCCTTTCCGGTACCTATCTCAGTCGAACCATTACCAGTTCCGACGACAGCGCGGTCAGCGCCACCGTCGTGGAGGGAACCGCGGTTAAGGCCAGTACGCTGGTGGTATCTAATCTTGCCAGGCAGAGCCTCTGGACCTCCAGCAGCGGTTTTGCCAGCAAGGATACCAGTATTGCCTCTGCCGATACCACCTTAACCGTCCAGCTTGGGAATAATACCCCGGCCACTGAGATGTCACTTGCTGTTACCAGCGGCACCACTCTCAGCCAATTAGTCGATAATATCAATAATGCCACCGATAATCCGGGGATTACCGCCTCCATCGTCAACGACGGTTTAGACCCTGCCAACCCCTATAAACTGGTGCTGCAGTCCAAAGGTACCGGTGAGGATAACCGGATCAGCATTCTTCAGCAGCTGCCGGACGCGCCTCTGGCTGAGGACAGCTCTCAAACGGCGGCAAACTCTCTTGACGCCCAGTTTACCGTGGATGGCGTTGCCTATCAGCGCCAGAAGAATACTATTGATGATGTCATTGCCGGTGTTTCCTTCACCCTTAAAAGCGCTGCTACGGCCACTTTGACGGTGGCCAGTGATAACGATGGCTTAAAGGACAATATCAAGTCTCTCGTAACCGCCTATAACGACGTGGTGCAGGAGGTGAGTACCAAGAGCGCTTATGATACCAAAACCAAAAAATTTGGTATTCTGGCTGGCACTACTCTGAGGGATCTGCCGAGTGAGCTGGAGGGTTTAATGACCTCGGGCAATAAGGCGGACAGCACTGGAAAGATTAAAAACCTGTTTGATCTGGGAATGGTCTTTAACCGCGATGGCTCTATAACTATTGACGACAGCGTATTGACTGCCGCGATAAGTGCCGATCCTGATAAAATAAAGTCTTTTTTCCTCGGTGATTCCGCTAAGGGGATAACCGGTTTTGCCGATAAAGTTAATGAACGTCTGCGCACCATGACCGGCAACAAGGGGGCGGTAGCCGGTGAAAAGACGGCCGCTCAGAATCGTATTGCTGACCTGAAAACTCAGATTAGTGAAGATGACAGCCGGCTTGATAAAAAATACGCTGAGATGACAAAACAGTTTGTCGCCCTTGATCAGTTTATGAGTCAGATGTCAAATATGTCGAGCTTTCTCACCGGTCAATTTAACAGCCTGAGCCAAGGCTGGAGCGGGACGGGGAGCAGTAGCAGCAGTTCATAGATACTTGGGATTTTCGCTATAACATGTGAGGAGAATATATGAAGACAGAGAAGGCACGTAATGCCTATCAGCAGACTGAGGCCCTGAGTAAGATTCATCCGGTGAAGTTGATTCAACTGATGTATGAACGGTTGCTGGTGCATCTTGAGCTGGCCGGAAATGCCATGTTGAAGGATGATGCCAAAGGCCGGGGTGAGAACCTGGGCCGGGCCATTGCTCTGGTTACTGAACTGTATGCCTCGATTCATGAAGACGATGAATCAGAGGCGGCAGGATTCCTGCGGGGCCTTTATTCCTCAATCTTGACGGAGCTGCCAAAGGCCGCGGTTGCCAATGACATTGAGGTGATACGGACTGCAGGCCGCTATGTCAGCCGTTTGAATGAAATTTGGGCTGAGACCGCCATGGTGGAGGCGGGATTAGTGGAGAAAGAGGGGGATTGCGGTGCCGGAGAGGGGCAAAATCACCAGCAATGCCCGCCGGTGCCCCCGGCCGCCAAAGAGGAAATAACCGCAGTTAGAGGCTATGGCGGTCGTCAGTGTGGTCAGACAGCCCTGGCGAGTCTCTCAGTTTCCATCTAAAATTTCATCTACCACCAGAGCATAGAGAGGGATTATGTTGGCAAAACGGGGTAAAGAGGTGGCAGCCGTCATGGAGGTTCTGGAGCAATTCATCGGCCGTCAGCGTGATTATATAACGGCCCTGAAAGATCGTGATTACGGTTCTCTTTTGGATTGGCCCCTGGAAATGAACCGCTTCCAGGCTGTTTTCAAGCGTTTGATTAGTGCTCTTGATCCAGCAATGCTGGTTCCAGCCCTTAAAGAACAGTTGGAGGTATTGATAATGCTGGCCGTTAGTCAGGCGGATGAAATAGCTGCCCTTGGCAGTCGGCGGCATAAGGAACTGGCCCTGGCTTTACCACGTCTGCGCCGGGGGAGATCGGCTCTGCGCGGTTATGGTAATCTGACTGTTCAGCGGCCGGCGGAGTTTTTGAGTAGCAGCGGGTAAATTCATGGACGGGTTTATCCTTGAAGAACCAAAATGGAGGTAGTGGCTATGGATGTTAACATAAATACCGATGTTAAGGCTTATGGAGTACCTGTGGTTCCGGTGATTGAACGTGAGGATAAAACAAAACCACCGGTGGAACCGGTACAGAAGAGTAGCGAATCGCAGGCCGGGTCGTTAAATGATAAGGCCCTGCACGGTGAGCGTAAACAGGCTGACGGCAGTGCCGATCCCGCGAAGATAAGTAAGGCCGAACTGCGCAATTCAGTAAATGTGGCTCAGCAACGTTTAGATGATATTGGCGGTAATTTGAGTCTTGGTCTGCATGAACAGCCGGATGATGGTACCATTGTCGTTCAGATCAGGGATAAAAAAAGTAATAAGGTGGTCAGGCAGATTCCTTCCAAGGCTGTTATGGAATTACGGATGAAACTTGATGAACTGGCCGGGCTGCTTTTTGACAAAAACGCCTGATAGAATTTTATTCATAAATTATTTTTAAACGTTTATTCTCTGCGGACAGGATTCAGCCTGCACCGCAATAATATTTCTGCGCCTTATCCCTCCCCCTTCTTTTCGTCCAAACCTTTTTTTAAGGGCCTCTATCCTTTTTTGCTTGACAATTCATCATGGCGTTAATAAGTTCATTCTTTCATATATGGATGTGAAACCCTAAAATGGGTTCAATATTTTTTGGTTATATTATAGTCCTGTTTTGTTTAATAAATTTATCCAAAGGAGACAGAAGCAAATGACAAAATTAGTTGCGCCACATGGTGGCAAGGGTTTGGTATGTTGTCTGTTACATGGCAGTGAACTTGAGGCCGAGAAGAGCAAAGCCGCCGGTCTGAAGAAGATTCAGATCAGCAGCCGGGCCAAAGGCGACCTGATCATGATGGGTATTGGTGGTTTCAGTCCTCTTGATGGTTTTATGACCAAGGCTGACTGGAAGAGCGTCTGTGAAAATTTTACTCTGGCTGACGGCACTTTCTGGCCGGTTCCGGTTACTCTGGATTGTGATAAGGCCGATGCCGACGGCATCAATACTGGTGACGAAATTGCCCTGGAGCATGAGGGTACCATCTATGCCACTATGAAGGTCAGCGAGAAGTTTGAGATGAGCGAGACCGACAAAAAGTGGGAATGTGAGAAGGTATTTAAGGGCTGTGGTGAGGAGTCAGAGGGAGATAACTTCTGGAAGATCGCCCCTGACGATCATCCCGGTGTTATCATGGTTATGAATCAGAAGGACGTGAATCTCGCCGGTACCGTTAAGGTACTCTCCGAGGGTGAGTATCCCGCCGAGTACAAGGGTGTTTACCTGACTCCGGCTGAAACCAGAGCCATCTTTGAAGAGCGCGGCTGGAAAGATGTTGCCGCCCTTCAGCTGCGTAACCCCATGCATCGTTCCCACGAGTATCTCTGCAAGATCGCTGTTGAGGTCTGTGACGGGGTTATGATTCATTCTCTTATCGGTAATCTGAAGCCAGGTGATATTCCCGCCGATGTCCGGGTTAAGGCCATTAATTGTCTCGTTGATAACTATTTTGTCAACGACAATGTTGTCCAGGCCGGTTATCCGCTGGATATGCGTTATGCCGGTCCTCGTGAGGCCCTGCTGCATGCCACCTTCCGTCAGAATTACGGCATTAACAAGATGATCATCGGTCGTGATCATGCTGGTGTTGGTGACTTCTACGGCCTCTTTGAGGCTCAGGACATATTCGATCAGATCCCCCATCCGGCCGAAGAGGGCAAGGCTCTGCTCTGCGCTCCCCTGAAGATCGACTGGACTTTCTATTGCTTTAAGTGTGATGGTATGGCTTCTCTGCGTACCTGCCCGCACAAGAAGGAAGACCGGGTTGTGCTTTCCGGTACCAAGCTGCGTAAGGCTCTGTCCGAAGGTACTGAGATTCCGGATCATTTTGGTCGTGAAGAGGTACTGGATATTCTGCGTGAATACTATGCTGGTCTCACCGAAAAGGTTGAGGTTAAGATGCAGGGCGCCGCTTCCGGAGCTGCCATGTAATTCTTGTCTTACTGCTTTTTTTGTGAAAAGGGGGGCCTCATTCTTTTGGGAATGGGGCGTCCCTTTTTTTTTAGTTTGTAACTATTCAGCGTGATGCCTGAAAGTGACGAAAACCCCGGAGCGTAACTGTTCAGCAGTGCTCCAGGTTTGTTTATTTAGGACTTTGAAGCATACTCTGGTATTCGAGAAGTCCTAAATGGGCAAGGAAAGCGTAGACTCCGAAATGGGGTGCTGCTGAACAGTTACTTTAGTTTTAATATAAGATTGAGGAACGGAGATGAAGAGCTTGCGGGTTGGTCTTGGCGACAGGGCCTATGAAATTTTAATTGCCCAGAATATGCTGGCTGATATTGGCCGCTGTCTCAAGGAGGCGGGTTTTGCCAAACGATATTTTGTGGTGGCCGACAGCAATGTGGCGGAGATATACGGTGAAGCTATGCTGGCAAGTCTCAGCGCGGCGGGATACAGCTCTCAGCTCTTAACCTTTCCGGCGGGTGAGGAGAGTAAAAATCTGGCGCTCATGGGGCAACTGGCCAGCCGTCTGGCTCGTCTTGGTATGGACAGGAGCGATGCTCTGCTGGCCCTCGGTGGCGGGGTGACCGGTGATCTTACCGGCTTTCTTGCGGCCTCCTATATGCGTGGTGTGTCCTTTGTGCAGGTTCCTACTTCTCTTCTGGCCCAGGTGGACAGCTCGGTGGGCGGTAAGACTGGAGTGGATATACCTGAGGGTAAAAATTTAATTGGAGCCTTTTACCAGCCGCGGGCGGTTTTTATAGACAGCGCTGTTCTGAAAACCCTGCCGGCGGCGGAGCTTTTAAACGGTCTGGCTGAGGTTATTAAATACGGGGTTATTTATGACCGCGATTTTTTTGATTTCCTTGAAGAGCGGCGGTTGGATATTTTGAATCTTGAACGATCTGCCATTGAAAAGTTGGTGGAATCATGCTGTGCCATTAAGGCCGCGGTGGTTGAGGCCGATGAACGGGAGGCCGACCTGCGCCGGATCTTGAATTTTGGTCATACAATAGGTCACGCCGTGGAGGCGGATTCGGATTTTAAGCTGGCTCATGGCTCGGCGGTGGCAATCGGTATGGCGGCGGCTTGCCGGTTGGCCGTACTCAGAGGGGGATTCGCGGCTGCTGAGGCCCAGCGGGTAATTCGGCTGATAAGTGATTTTGGTCTGCCGGTCAGCGTGCCTGCCGCGGCCGTGGCCGAGCGTTTAAAAGGCTATTTGCTCTCTGACAAGAAAACCGTGGGCGGGCGGGTTTTTTTCGTCCTTCCCACTACCATCGGTAAGGTGGAGATCAGCGCGGATATTGATGCTGCCCATCTGGATCAGGTCTTGCGCTCCTGACCTCCGGTTAAACAACGAAAACCTATTGTATTGGAGGCGCTGTTCGGTGCTGTCAGGCGGTGGCTTATGCTGATGATGTGGTTTGAGTTCCAGCAGCCACCCTTGAGGATGTACTTAATCTTGTTCTGGGCGTTCTCGTTCTGCTCTACGGGAGAGGTCCACTCATAGACGTTACCCAATAAATCGTGGATTCCAGTGGGACTTATATTGCCGGGATGGGCATCTACCGCGGTGGTGCCGCCGATGTAAGAGGCGGCAGTATTGGCCTGTTCCGGAGCCCAGTTCTGGCCCCAGGGAAATGGCTGCCGGGAATTAAGTCCCCTGGCGGCGGCTTCCCATTCCGCTTCGGTGGGCAGCCGTTTTCCGGCCGAGGCGGCAAAGGCCATGGCGTCGCGGCGGCTGATCTGTACCACCGGGTGATTACCCCGGCCCACTATTGATGAACCCCGGCCCTCCGGATGCCGCCAGTCTGCCCCCTCAACCTGGCTGCCACCGCCTCCTCTGCTGATGGAAATCGACTGCCGGCCAGTGGCGGGATTGATGGCGGCAATACATCTGGCCCGATGCACCTGGCTGTACCCCGCGATTTCGGCCTCGGTTTTATAGCCGGTCTCTCTGATAAATAATTCAAAAATATCGTTGGTAACCGGGTATTGTCCCATATAAAAGGCGTTAAGATGTTGTTGCTCTAAACTATGTTCATCACGCTTAGGATCGGTTGTCCCTAAGCTATAGATCCCCGCGGTAATTTTTATAAATTTCGGGGTGAAACGTGCCAGAAGACGGGCCACCAGGCCCTCCTCGGATTCGTTAAGCGTCTCCTGACCTGCGGCCTCCTCTGGCTCCATGTATTTTGATAATACCTCTAAGAGCTTTTTAGGGTTCTCTGAGCCGCTCTCCTGGCTGTCCTGCAGTTCTTCGTCCACGATTTCGAGGTCGTCCTCCAGTGCCTCAATGTTTTTTTCCTGCAGTTCTTCGTCCACGATTTCGAGGTCGTCCTCCAGTGCCTCAATGTTTTTTTCCTGCAGTTCTTCGTCCACGATTTCG
>JAJRZN010000183.1 GCA_024275235.1 Deltaproteobacteria bacterium | reverse complement strand
TCTTTCTTCCCCTCCCAGGGCCCACACTTCGTTTGAAGTCAAGATCAACATAGATGATAAAAAGAGCTATATCGCCCTGCCAGAGGCCGGCAGGATATATTCTGCCGAATTGGGCTTTAAAAACGCAGACGGTCATTTTTTCCCCCTGGCCCAATCAAACTCTGCCGAAGCCCCCCGCGACACATCGGCGCCTGAACTCTACCCTGACCATGAATCCGCCGGCACTGCGCCTGAAACGTCCGGAGCAGCGGCCATCAACAAATATATCAATGCCATCGAGACCATCAACAATCCTCCCCCCAGAACCTCATTTTTACCACATATAGATATGAAGCCCTCTTTTACATCTTTTGACATTTCCAGCCGCCAGGAAAATCCGCCGCGGGAAATTCATCATAAGTATAGTTTAGACCTGACTGAGTCTATTGAAAGAAGATTTATTGCCGGCATCTCATCGAGATGAACAATAGCATATACAACGGGGGAACGAGGCAGCATGACCGGGGATATCTGGCCCTGGTTCTTCATGCCCACCTGCCTTATGTAAGACATCTTGAATACGACGATGCTCTTGAAGAACGCTGGTTTTTTGAGGCAGTCACAGAGACATACATCCCGCTTCTTCTGTTATTTGACAAGCTCATAGAAGACAAAATAGACTTCCGGCTGACCATGTCTATTTCGCCGCCCCTGGCCGCAATGTTAGAAGATTCATTACTAAAGTCGCGCTATTTAAAACGTCTTGAACTCTTAATCCAATTATCCCAGCACGAGATAAGCAGGACCAGAACACAGCCGGAATTTCACGCCTTGGCGCTCTTTTATCAGCAGCATTTAATGAAAACGCATAATGCTTTCCTGAATCGTTATAACAAAAACCTGCTGCAGGCCTTTAAGAGATTACAAGACCTTGGCCGGATTGAAATTATCGCCTCAGCCGCCACCCATGGCTACCTGCCGCTGCTTGCCGCTAATTCATCCACCGTTCGGGCCCAGATTCGGGTCGGCGTCGAATACTATCAACAGCTTTTCGACCGTACCCCGAAAGGTTTCTGGCTGCCCGAGTGCGGCTACTGCTCGGAAATTGACAAATTACTTGCCGAACAAGCCATCGGCTATACTATTATAGAAACCCATGGGCTGACCCGATCCAGGCCCCGGCCCAAATATGGCGTATTTGCCCCCATCTCCTGCCCGGCCGGGACTATAGCCTTTGGCCGGGACCCCGAAGCCTCACAGCAGGTCTGGAGTTCAGAAGGCGGTTATCCCGGTGATTATGACTACCGGGAGTTCTACCGTGATATTGCCTATGATCTTGACAATGAATATATCCAGCCATACATCCATCGTGACGGCGTGCGCACGGATACCGGTTTTAAATATTACCGGATTACCGACAATACGGATCAAAAAGAAGTTTATATACCAGAGGCCGCGAGTCGGAAAGCCGCCCGGCATGCGGCGCATTTTATTGCCGGCCGCCTCAAGCAGATTGAATACTTAAATACCGTCATGGATCGGCCGCCGATAATTGTGGCCCCCTATGATGCCGAGCTCTTCGGTCACTGGTGGTTTGAAGGGCCGATATGGCTCGATTCCCTTATCCGACAGGTCAGACAGTCAGATAAAATTAAACTCGTCACTTTGTCCGAATATCTCGAAGAATATCCCGAGCAGCAGACAGCCGCGGCATCCGCTTCGAGCTGGGGGCACAACGGCTCACACGAAACCTGGCTTAATGACCGTAATGACTGGATTTACCCTCACCTGCACCATGGCGCCAAGGTGATGGAGGGGCTGGCTCGTAACTACCCTCAGGCCGACGGCCTGACCTTGAGAGCGCTCAATCAGGCGGCCCGGGAATTACTTCTTGCCCAGGCAAGCGACTGGCCCTTTATGATAAATTCCGGCACCATGCCTGGTTACGCGGCCCGCCGGGTCAATACCCACCTCAGCCAGTTACACCGCCTTGAAAAAGAAATCGACAATCAATTAATAGACGAGAAGTGGCTGTCGATGATAGAGTACCGGAATAATATCTTCCCGCACATTGACTACCGCGCCTTTGGCTGAAAAGACGCGGCAGCTACTTTATAAATTATGATGATGAAGGGCTGACAGTATGTATATTATAATGGTAACTTCAGAATGCGCCCCGGTCGCCAAGGTTGGCGGGCTGGCCGACGTGGTTCAGGGCTTGAGCCGTGAACTTGAAATTCGAGGCAACGCGGTGGAGATTATCCTGCCGTTCTACAACTGTATGCGTTTTGACCAGATATGGGGGCTGCAAAAGACATACAGCAACCTCATGGTACCCTATCATGATCAGCAGGTTCCCTGTGACGTTTATTTTGGTTTTGTCGATGGTCTGAAATGTTTTTTTATAAGACCGTATTTTTATAAGAATTTTTTTGATCGCGGCATTCTTTACGGCCATCATGATGACCCTGAACGCTTTGCCTTTTTCAGCCGTGCCGCCCTGGAATTTATGCTTAAGTCCAATAAGCACCCTGATATTATTCACTGCCATGACTGGCAGACAGGCCTGGTTCCCGTCCTGCTTTATGATATA
>JAJRZN010000182.1 GCA_024275235.1 Deltaproteobacteria bacterium | reverse complement strand
CTCTTTCCCGATTCAGACCGGCCTACGGTTATTGTTATGACTGTAGTGCCGGGCGCCACCCCTAATGTAGTGGCGGCCACGGTTTCCAAACCCATTGAGATGGAGCTTTCATCGCTGTCACTTATCCGCCAGGTAAGCTCCACCAATATTGCCGGAATGTCCATTGTGACCGCTGAGTTTGAGTATGCCAAGGGCCTGGAACCGGCGGCCCTGGACGTTAATAACGCCATTAATAAGGTGCGGGCAAAATTACCTGCCGGGACTAATCCTGCCATTTATACCTCAGGGGCCTTTACCCTGCCGGCCGATGTCTTTGCCCTGTCGCCCAAAAACAGCGGTATGAGCCTGGCCGATGTCAGAAAAATTGTCGACAGTGATATTAAACCGGCCCTGCTTCGTAATTCCGCCATCGGCAATGTGGAGGTCTTTGGCGGCTGGCAGTCGGCCATTACCATTAAGGTTGATCCCTTTAAGGCTAAGGCTCATGGGGTATCTTTAAGCAAGATTGCCGCTACTGTCCGGGCTCTGGACCGTGATTTGCCGGTGGGCTTCTCCAAAGGCAGGGATTCGTTTTATACCATTACCTATTACGGTGAGCGTGACCGGGTGGAGGAGCTGCGTAATCTGCCCCTGGCCCCCAATGTTCGTCTGGCGGATTGCGCCACCGTCAAATGGGGCAGTAAGACTCGTTTCTCCGGTTATCTCGGTAATGGCAAACCGGCTATTGCCGTGGCTGTACAGAGGGCACCAGGTGGTTCAGTGCTGGCCACTTCCAAGGCTGGGCGGGCGGAGATTAAAAAGTTGCGGGCCCGCTATAAAAATATCGATTTCGAGCTGGCCGATACCCAGCGCACCCTTATTGAGACGGCCAACGAGAATATGCTCACCGCCCTGCGGGATGCCATTATTTTTACCCTGCTCGTTATCCTCATCTTTCTTGGTAATTTCCGGGCCATTATCGCCGCCCTGGCCTCTATTCCCATGGTCTTTTTTGCCACCATTGCCATTCGCTGGATGATTGGCGGTGATTTGAATATCGTGGTTTATACTGCCATTATTCTGGCCCTGGGGATGCTGGTGGATGACGCGGTTGTGGTGCTGGAGAATATCGAACGCCACTTGAAGGAGATGAAGGAAGGTCTGCAGAATGCCATTATCCACGGTACCAAAGAAGTCGTCGGGCCGGTTTTTGCCGGTACGGTGGCCACCATCGCCATTATGTTTCCCTTTCTTTATGTGGGTGATTTCCCGCAGCAGATTTTTCGGCAATTGATTACCACCCTGATTATTGCCCTTCTGGTTTCTTATTTTCTCTCCATCACCTTTATTCCCAGCCTCTGCTTTTATCTCTACCGCAAGGGGCATAAAAAGATGAAGGTTGAGCTATGGCTGGAAAAACTCTATGAAAACACCTTTGGCCGTCTCATTGCCCCTTATGTGGCGATCTTGAGATTCTCTCATGGCGGCGGTCGCTGGTCGATTTTGCGGCGGACGATTATGACCATAGGGGTGATTATGATTCTGCTCTTCAGCGTCAAAAATGTCATCCCGGTTATTGGTAAGGATCTGATGCCGCCTATGGATACCGGGATCATCAAGGCCCATGTAAAATTTTCAGCCAATGAGACGGTTGATCAGGCGGAAAAACGCCTGAGGCCATTTATTAAATGGCTGCACAGCCAGCCTGAGGTGGTGATGAGTTCTATTTCTCTGGGCTCTGAACCCGGCGTTCTTTCCCTGGGATCAGGCTCACTGCCCTCCGAGGCTAAAATGACCATTAATTGTGTGAATCGTTTTGAACGCCGGAAAAACATCTGGCAGATTGAAGATGAAATCAGGGCCAGGCTGATGGGACTGAGGAATGTCAAGGCCGTGGATGTCTATGACTTTGGCGCTACCCCCATGAGCAGTATTAAGGCTCCGGTGGACACCAGGCTCTATGCCGAGGATTATCATATTTTACCGGCGGCGGCCGAAAAAGCGGCAGCAGCCATGAAGACGGTTAAGGGCTTTACCTCGGTAGATACCAGTTGGAATAATGACTTTACCGAGGCTCGTCTCGAGATTAATACCAATAAGGCCCTGGCCTACGGTATAACCCCGGTGGGGATTGCCGCCCAGCTGCCCCTTGCTGGAATTCCGGTGGCGCTTGCTGGTAATCTGGTTTCCATGGATACCCAGTTTGTGCGGCTTTACTTTGATAAAGGTTTTGACGGTAAGCTGGACAATCTGGCTCTGATTCCCATTCAGACCGCCAAGGGGCCGGTGCCCCTTGGCGCGCTTGCCAAAATCACCTATGGCTTCACCGCCAACAAGATTGAACGTAACCAGATGCTGTATTCAGTGGATGTTTCCGGTTACCGCCGTACCCGGCCCATCTCCATTATTACCGCTGATACCGTAAAGGCCCTGAAAAAGGCCGGAATTAAGGGGGTAAAGGTGGATCAGCAGGGTGATATTTTCCAGATGAAGGACAGCTTCTCCCGCATCGCCAAGGCCATCAGCATCGGCATTGTTCTGTTGTTTCTTTGCCTGGTGGCTATTTATCATTCCATCCGCATGGCCCTGGTCATGATCCTGGTGCTGCCCCTTGCCATGATTGGTGCCTCCTGGGGCATGCTGGCCTTTAACAAGCCCAGCTGTATGCCCAGTATGGTGGGAATTATGCTGCTCTTTGGTATTATTATTAAAAATTCGGTATTGCTGATTGATTTTTATCAGCAGCATCGTAAAAAAGGAGAATCGCCCTTTGATTCGGCCATTGAATCGGTGCGGGTGCGTTTCCGGCCGGTGTTGATGACTGCCTTCGGCACCATTGCCGGTATGATCCCCATTGCCCTGGAATGGGCCGTGGGGCTGGAAAAATTATCGCCCCTGGCCGATGTGGCCATTGGCGGCCTGCTGGTGGGCACCATTTTGACCCTGGTTTATATCCCCATGTTCGCCTACAGCGTTGACAGATAAGGAGGATGAGAGAAAATGAGCCATAATCACAGTCATGCCCGACGGAGCCACGGACGACTTTCTGTGTGATACCGCTCATTGTCTGCGTGATGATTTTGGCATTCAGCATACCACCCTGCAAATTGAACGGCAGAATAACAGTGGCGCCTGTTATGTTTGCAGCAGGCAGGGTAATGGTCAGTGCCGGCCGCAGCAAAAGGGCTGAAATATAACTTAATTTAGAGGAGGAAATGTGATGAATTTACAGGAAACATTTGAAGTTGGGTTGAAGTTTCATGGTCATAAATGTCCGGCTATGCCCCTTGGTATCCGGGCCGGGATGGCGGCTTTAAAGGTACTGGGCGTTGAGCGCAGTCAGGATAAGGAACTCTTTGTACGGGCTGAAACAGGCAAGGGTCACGCCGCCTGCTGTTTTCTGGACGGCGTTATGACTGCCACCGGCTGTACCTATGGCAAGTCTAATATCGAAAAATTGTATTATAACAAAATGGCCTTCACCATGATTGATGTCAAGGGGGGCGTTCGGTACGAATTTCCTTAAAGCCCGAGTTCTTTGCTCAGGCTTTGAACTCGCCCTTTGTCCAGAAACGGAAAGAGGGGGTACCGCCCCAGGATATTCCGGCGGCAACCGTTGATCCCATGGTGGAAAAAATTCTGGGGATGCCGGAGGAAAACTTTCTGAAGATTGAGCCCGTTAAGGAGGTACAAACTGCCCCCAGGAAGGGAATGTTCACGGCCCGGGCATGCGATGAATGCGGTGAGATGACCTTTGTCAACAAAATGAGGCTGACCGCTGCTGGTAAAACCGTTTGTATTCCCTGCAGCGGGGAGGCTGAATGAGGGTCGGGATTGTACCGCTGTTAATCCTCTCAGGGGGGTGATGTTACCCCAGGCGGGGATGGTGGGCGGCAGCAATCTGAAAAAATTTGCCCATTAAAAAACAATCCCGGTCCATTTGGAGCTGGACGGTCTGTGTAACGGCGAATTTAATGTGATGGAAGGTTTAAAACGGAGGTATTTCCCATGCAAAAAACGTTTCTATTAATTTGTACCATTTTTCTCTTTTCCGCCCCCGCCATTGCCGGCTGGGACGTACCGGTTAAGGGCATGATCACTATGGTCGATATTGGTTCCACCACATGTATTCCCTGCAAGATGATGGAGCCGGTGTTAAAGAGCCTGCGGGCTGTCTATAAGGAACGGGCCGCCATAGTCTTTGTGGATATCAACAAGCACTCATCCGCCAGCCGCTATTTTGGTTTAAATGCTATTCCCACCCAGATTTTTTACGATAAAAACGGGGTGGAACAATGGCGGCATGTGGGCTTTTTGAATCAGGGAAAGGCCGCCGCCAGGCTCAATGAATTGCTAAATAAATAGTTGCAATGGATTCAATGTTCATAATCACGGTGACGCTGGCCTTCGCTTTGAGTTTTCTCTTCGCCTTGGGCGGGGTGGGCGCGGCCGTTGCCCTGGTCCCGGCCCTTCATTGGCTGGGGGTGCCCTTTGCCGCCGCTAAACCCACCGGCCTCATGGTCAATACCCTCTCCATGAGCGGGGCCAGCTATGCAAATATTAAGAATAAGCGCCTTGACTTTCGTCTCGGTATTCCCATCATTATTACGTCGGCTCTGTTTGCCCCCCTGGGGGCCTGGAGTACTAAAATTATTGCCCATGACGTGGTGATGGTGATATTTATCGTTTTTCTTGTCTTTTCCGGCACCATGCTTCTCTTTTTCCGGGGTAATAAATTTGCCGCTAATTTTCGCGATGACCGCCCCATAACCGGCCCGGCGATGATTGGCGCCGCAGCCGGTTTCCTCTCCGGATTGTTAGGGGTGGGCGGCGGCAGTCTTATCTCGCCGCTGATGATCTTCATGGGTTTTAATCCCAAACGGGTGGCGGCCGTCACCGCCTTTGTCGTACCATTCTCATCATTTATCGGTTTTGTCGCTTACGCGGCCATGGGGACAGTGAATTGGCAGGTTTTGATTCCGGCTTCACTTGCCGCCTATGTCGGGGGCTTTCTCGGCACCAACTTTATGCAGGGACGTCTTAAACCGGGGACAGTAAAGAAGTTTTTGGGCCTTATCCTCTTCGGTCTGGCCATTAAGATGGTTATGGGGCTGCTTTAAGCAGGAATCAGGGAACAGGATACAGGGGACAGGGAATCTTATGCGGGAGGTTTGGCGTCATGTGGGCTTTATTCCCCAGGCCGATCTGGAAAAAATTGGTTCAAGTCTTATGAAGATAATATGCAGGAAATTTTAATCACTATTACCAATTGGCTGCAGGCCAGTCCTGCCGCCGCCCTGCCCGCATCCTTTCTCTGGGGTATGGTGGCGGTTCTGCTTTCCCCCTGTCATATGGCCTCCATTCCGCTGCTGATTGCCTATGTTGCCGGGCAGAAGATTATTCCTGCCCCTCGGCAGGCGGCCCGCTATGCCGTTCTCTTTGCCCTGGGTATTTTTATAACCATTATGATTGTGGGGCTGGTCTGCGCCGCCGCCGGGCGGATGCTGGGAGATGTGGGCTCCTGGTGGCAGGCAGCGGTGGGGATTCTCCTTATCTATGTGTCCTGGACTCTCTTTCGACCGCCGCGATGTTCGGCTACGGGCAATGCCATCAGTCTTTTCAAAATGCAGGGCTCTCTGGGGGCGCTGATTCTTGGTTTGGGCTATGGCCTTTTGTCCGGGGCCTGTACCTTTGGCTTTATCGCCCCCATCCTGGGTGTAATTACCCTGCAAAAGGAAATTATGACCGGGGTGGCCATGCTGGTTTTGTTTGGTCTGGGGCATTGCCTGCCCTTGGTCATCTGCGGTATGTTCTCCGCTCGTACCATGGAACTTCTCCACAGTCACAAGGGCCAGAAAACGGTTATGATAATGCGGAAACTGGCGGCGGTGGTAATGTTTGCCTTTGGCCTCTATTTTACGGCGAAACCCTTTAACTGATAATGGTACTGGCTTGCGGAGGCGGCCTTTATCCTGGCCTGGATTTCCGTGGGCGTGCTTAATCCTGCCTTTTGAGTTAAAGATATTCGGCTGGCGTTTCGCCCTGATGATCTCGTCAAGGCACTGCAGTTTGAATAGAGGTAATATTTGATGGGCTCGTAAAAAGTTCATCACTAACTAAAGATGGCTAAGTCAGCTAAGCGAAGACTGCGAGGCGTGGTGGTTCGGCAGGGCTTCGGCCATACATATGGTATGCTGAAGGTCTGCCGAAACGCCACAACGCTGTAGATCGAACTTTTTACGACGCCATTATATTTAAGATGTGATAGCGTCGCATGTATTATTAAAATTTATGTGGGGTCAGGTCTTCATTCTTGACAGCTTTTTATCACAATACCGATTCCGTAGGGGCGGTTCGCAAACCACCCCTATACCATGGTGCTTATGTCAAGAATGAAGACCTGACCCCAACTGACCGCGACGAGTTCATTATTGTGCAATTTGGCGTTCTTGTAGTACCAGGGCAGCATTTCTCCCGTAGTGATGAAAAATCTATCATAATCCACTCCTCTTTAAAGGGTGAGCGCTTACTCTCTCAGTTTATCTGGGTCATATGTAATAACTACTCACCCCAAGGCCACCTCAATATCAATAACCATCAAACTTGTAACTGTTTACAGAGTACCGAATCTTTCCGCGATAACATGGTTTTTCGAAGCACATTAAGATTGTCCAAAATTGATAAAACCTGCCGGGTGTTGTTTACTATTTCATCAGAGGCGCCATTTTTTAACTGCTCTGCAAGGCGGTCATTCCACTCGTCGAGAAAATTTCTGGGGATATCCGGGTGCGCGGTTGTATTGGTGAACCTGCCAATTGTTGCATTATAGGATGGATTCAGCTCCGGCTGAAAAGAGATAAAAGCGTGATTTTTAAGGGAAATAGCGCCACTATCGTACAACTCCTGACTCATTTTAGCCATGTCGCGGGGCGTTATACTTCGCACATCGTATCTCAACGCAATAGCAGAGATAGATTTAACGCTTTCTGACAGGCTGTCGCCAAGTGAAGTCCCAATCGTTGGTGTGGAAGCGGGCTTGTTGCCGCCTGAGTAATTGCATGGTTGATCTGGAAAACCAAGCATGGTTGCTCCAGTAATGTTCATTTCATTCTCCTTCGCAAAGTTCATTAAGTCCTGTGGTTTTTTACCTTTATATTGTTTATTCCCCCGGTTCTTTATTGATAGAAATTGGCGATTAGCCATACTTTCATGCCAGTTTAATCATCGGCATATAGGTGGTTTTGCATGAGTTAAAATGCCCCGAGGTTGACCTGGGGAATGGACGCAACAGAATAGTTACCATTTTTTATTTTATTTCGATAAAACCCCAACTTAATAGATTTATTCAAAAAGCTTAATTTGCATATGCTGCATTGTAGTACATGGGCGGCTGCGGTTTAAAAAAAATACTTGCTACTGGTATTTTTAAGCTATAGAATTGTTGTAAATAGTATTTATTACTAATAAGGATTTTTGCTTGAAGCCAAGAGTGTGGTTTTTTGAGCACTTACGTTGAGCCAGAATAACGAAGGCCAATATCTTAGAGGGGGACGCGATGAAAAAAATGAAATTAAGTACTAAAATTATCAGTGGTTTTGCCTTTGCCATTATTATGATGGCTGTAGTGGTGGTTATATATCATTTTGCTGTTCATCGGGCCACTAACGGTTTCAGCACTCTTTTGAGTGGTGATGTTGCCGTTTTAATGCATGCCGGCAAGGTGGATGAGGCCATGCTGCAATGCCGGCGGGATGAGGAAGATTTCCTGCTCAAAAAAGATCTGAAATATCAGGTAAGTTTTCAACAGAATATTGAGAAACTGAAACGGCAGGCCGCGATAATCCAGAAGATAGACCGCCGAACCGGGAATAGAAATAATGCTGATGAGGTGGCGGCTATAATCAAATATGCCGATAGTTACCAGAAAAATTTTGATATTCTGGTGGAGGGGGTAAAGGCCGTAGGCCTGAATGATGATTCAGGCTATCAGGGGGCGTTCCGCAAGGCGGCGCATAAACTGGAGTCTGTCATGCCGGCGTATGAGGTGGACGATCTCTATATCGCCTTTCTGAATATGCGTCGTTATGAAAAAGACTTTAATCTTGCCAGGAACAATAATAATCGTAATAAATTCAAACAGGCTGTTAATAAATTTTCCTCTCTACTGGTGGCAAGTAAGGCTGAGAAGGCTGCCAGAAAAAATATGGCGGCGGCTTTTACCATCTATCAGCAGGCGGCGGAACAATACATGCTGGCACCCAAAAAAAGCTCCGGGGCGGTTTATAAAAAAATGCAGTCCCGGGCTGCTGAAATAGAGGCTGCCCTTGATACCATCAATGTGCCGGGTGCCATGAATCTGGTGCAGCTGATTCGCCATCACGAAAAGGATTATCTGCTGCGTTTTGATAAAAAATATGTCCGTCAGACCAAAAAGGCGGTGAATAACCTCTATAAGGTCTTTGTGGCGGCCGGGGTTCTGCCGGAGCATGTTAGATTTGTGAAAGCGCAGCTTGACAGCTATAGTAAAAATTTTGATGCCCTGGTGGCTGGTTACGACAGGATAGGTGTTCTGACTGCTGCCATGACAGATGAGGTACGTAAGATCGCCCCCCTGACCGCGAAAATTTACAGCGTATCCGAGCAGGCCGTGGAAAATGAGACTGAGATGATTACTGAGACCGCTCATTCCATGGCCAATACGGCTCTGGGCATTGCCTTGT
>JAJRZN010000181.1 GCA_024275235.1 Deltaproteobacteria bacterium | reverse complement strand
TTGGCATCAAGGAGGCGGTACAGAAGAATGATGAGTCGGCGGTTTTGATTCATCAACTGGAGCAATACTCCAATGAGATTGGTGAGATTGTCGGGGCCGTGGTGCGGATTGCCGACCAGACTAATCTTTTGGCCTTAAATGCCGCCATTGAGGCTGCCAGGGCCGGCGAGCATGGTCGTGGTTTTGCCGTGGTGGCCGATGAGGTCAGAAACCTGGCCGAGATTTCCGAGAACTGCGCCCGTGATATCCGTACCGTGGTGGATGAAATTCAGGAGCAGGTTAAAATGGTGGTAATTAACGTTGAATCGGCCAGTAAGGCCAGCCGGGAGGAGGCGGAGAAAAGCGAGCTTATCAACGAGGCCCTGGGAAAAATCGACAATGGTATTGATGATCTGGTGGAGGCCTCTAAAAGAGTGGCCGTCTTGTCAACCAAGGCTGTTGAGGGATCTGATGTCTTTTATCAGGCGGCGGAGGATATTGCCGCGGCTTCGGCGGAGGCCTCCAGCGCTATTGAAGAGACCGTCAAAGGTTTGGCTGAGCAGAACAAGGCCTATGTTGAGATGCAGGCGGCCTCCGATGACCTCAGTGAACTGGCCGATAGTTTGAAAAATTCTGTTGATACCCAGAAGTCGGCAGAGGAAATGGCGGCCGCCGCCGAGGAGTTATCGGCCAATGTGGAGGAATCCCTGGCCTCGGCCCGTCAGATTATGACTGCCATAGAGCAGATTGCCGCTGCCGCTGAACAGCAGAAAAAGTCGGCCGCCGACTGTAAGGTTCAGGGAACACAGGTTGAGGAAATCGGGGCTGAAATTGATACCCTGGCCCGGAACGCCGAGACCAGGATCAATGAGCTTCTGGAGATCGTGGTGGAGAATAATCAGAACGTCAATAATACAATTGCCAATATCACCAAGGCGGCGGAGGATTCACAGCAATCGGCCAAAAGTATCGGCATGCTGCAGGAGAAGACCAACGCTATTGAAAAGATTGTCGATCAGATTGTCAACGTTACCCTGCAGACCAATATGCTGGCCGTAAACGGCTCCATTGAGGCGGCCAGGGCCGGTGAGTTTGGCCGGGGATTCTCGGTAGTGGCCGGTGATATTCGCACCCTGGCTGATGATTCATCAGAAAATGCCAGTAAGATCAAGGATATGGTGCGTCAGATGAAGAATCAGATAATTATGGTCAGTGCCGATATAGAGGGGGTTGGCAAGAGCGCTGCCGAGGAAGCGGAAAAGGCTAAAATATCGGCGGCTGGTTTGACCAGAATTGACAATGAATCCCGGGTGGTTCTGGAGGGAGTTGAAAAAATCGTGACCAAGACCGCCGAGGCCATGACCTCTCTGGCGGAAGTCGGCAAGGAGGTCGAGGTTATTGCCGAGGGCGTGGAAGACGCGGCCAACGCCTGCGAAGAGGCCTCGGCCTCTTCTGAACAAACCACCAAGGGCATGGAGAATATCGCTGAGGCCATTGAGGATATAGCCAGTCAGGCGGATGAGATGCAGAATATGTGATTCTGGAAATAACATGGAGATAAATAATGTCTGAACATATAGAAAACGCCCGGAAATCCAGTAATGACACCGAGGGTCAGCTTGTTGTTTTCGCCCTCGGTGAGGAGGAATTCGGGGTGGATATTCATCAGGTAAAGGAGATTGTCCGTATGCCGGACTTGACCGCGGTGCCTAAGAGCCCTGATTATGTGGCGGGGATCTGCAATCTGCGTGGTAAGGTGCTGCCGGCCCTGGATAGTCGTAATCGTTTTGGTCTGCAGAAACGGCAGGTAACGGAAGACAGCCGTCTGCTGGTGGTGGAGACAGATGGTAACGCCACCGGCCTCATTGTTGATGGTCTGCGTGAGGTTATGCATATTCGTGACGAGCAGATCGCGCCGCCCCCGGCCGTATGCAGGGAGATTGACCGGGGATTTTTATCCGGGGTGGTAAAAAAGGATGACGGCAAGCGCCTGGTGCTGATCCTTAAACTGGCGGAGGTCTTGAAAATAGAGGATGAAGGAACGGCCGTTGCCCGGGATGCCGGCGGCCTGGCTGGTGCAGGAGTGCCGTCTGAAGCCGTTAAGGAAGAGGTGGTGGACGATGAGCAACTGGTCTCTTTTCATATAGCCGATGAGGAGTATGCCTTTAATATTGACAGTGTCCGGGAGATACTGCGGGTGTCTGAAATTACCGAGGTGCCCAATGTTCCGGACTACATCAAGGGGGTAATCACGGTTCGTGAACAACTTATTCCCATCATTGATTTGCGTTCACTGCTCGGAATTGATGAATTGATTGTTGGTAATATCAATGAGTTGGGGCTGATTATCAAGGAAAACAGGCAATGGCTTGCCGACCTTGAACGAGCCCTTGAAGGCGGTGAACAATTCTCTGGGACTCTGGATCCGGCTCAATGTGTTTTTGGCCGTTGGCTGGCGGCCAATCCCGCCCTGGTTGAGAATGGACGCTTTCGGGAGCTGAAGCCCCGGCATACCCTTTTTTATGAGTTGGGCCATGAACTTTTTGACCTGGCAGCGATAGATAAGGAGACGGCTCTGACTCGCTTCAAGGCTGAGCTTATCCCCCTGGGGAAGGAAATAATAGATAGTCTGGAACATTTAAAGGTGGATATAGGAGCTATTATTAAAAATAATCAACGGATCATGGTGGTGGAGAACGGTACTCTGCTCATGGGCTTTCTGGTGGATTCGGTGAAAGAGGTTTTGCGGCTGCCAAAGGCCTTGATTGATGCTCCCCCCTGGAACGTTTCCTCCGGACACCGGGAGGTGGCGGGGGTAGCCAAGATTGATGAGGGCAGACGTTTGATTATGATAATGGATGAAAAAAACTTGATTGGTGAAAAGGAGTCCGTGATGCTGGATGAGATCAAACAGAAGAAGGAGCAGGAAAATCTGGATCAGGCCCAGACCCTGGCTGAGCAATCGCGGGTTGAGGAGCAGCTGGTAACCTTTTTTATCGGTGAGGAGGAATACGGAGTTAAGATTATGCAGGTGCAGGAGATTAACCGTTTGGAGGAGATCACCTCGGTTCCCAAGGCCCCGGAGTTTATTGACGGGGTAACCAATCTGCGCGGTAATGTCATTCCGGTAATGAATATAAGAAAACTCTTTGGCCGCGAGGAGAGGGAGAAAGACGACCGCACCAGGATTGTCATTGTTGATATAGCCGGGAAAAAGACCGGCCTCAGAGTTGACAGAGTTAATGAGGTGCTGCGCATCCCCAAGAGTGATATTGATGATACCCCGCCCATTGTTGCTGGTTCCGATGCCGCCCGTTTTATGGAGGGGGTATGTAAGCTGGATGGCGGCCGCCGGATGGTGATGTTGATTAATGTTCAGCAGATTCTCGGTGCTGACGAGCTGGAAACCTTTAACGAGATGGACGGTAAGAAAATTCCGCCAAAGGCGGCGAAAAAGGTGACTGCCAAAGCGAAAAAGGCGACTGGAAAGAAGAAAATGAAAATCGCGGAATGATATGATTGGGGAACTATGAATACGGATTCTGGAGCGCTTACCCCGCAGTTCCGAAAGCCGTGTTTTAAAAAACTAAAATTGCAATATGATAAACGTACTGATATGTGACGATTCCGCCCTGATGCGGCGGAGTCTTAAAAAAATTGTTGAATCAGACCGACGGCTTAATGTTATCGGCACGGCGAGGGATGGTGAAGACGCGGTTTTAAAGGCGAGAGAGTTGCGGCCGGATGTGGTGACCATGGATATTAATATGCCGCTTCTCGACGGCATCAGCGCCATGCAGCACATCGTTGACGAAAAAATTGCTCCGGTACTTATGGTTTCTTCCCTTACCCAGGAGGGGGCTGAGGCTACCTTTGAATCTCTGGCTCTCGGCGCCTTCGATTATATAGCTAAACCGGGCGGCACGGTGTCCGTTAATATGGAGGAATCAGCCCGGGAAATTATTGCCAAGATCAAGGCCGCCGCCGACTCTAAATCGGTAAGCAAGATGAGGCGAAGCGGGCGGCAGAGAGCCGTTTCTGCGGTCAGGACACCGCCTGAATCCCTATCGACCCGCCGTAAGTCCTGGAAAGGCACCTCCGGCAGGGCAGTGGCCATTGGTATATCCACCGGCGGCCCCAAGACCATCTTTGATGTCCTGCCGCTTATCCCGGCCGATTTACCTGTCCCGGTTTTTCTGGTGCAGCATATGCCGGTGGGTTTTACCGCCTCTTACGCCAAACGTATTGACGCTGCTTCGCCTATGAGCTGTGTGGAGGTGGAGGCCGGCATGAAGATTGAGCCGGGGGGGATTTATCTCGCCAGGGCCGGTCGTCATCTGACCCTGTTTAAAAAGGCCGGCGGTGAGATAGTGGTTCGGACTCCAACCCGGCCGGAACACCAGTTTATACCCTCGGTAAATGTGATGATGGAGTCGGTGTTCAATGTATATGGAGGCGGTACTGTGGCTGTTTTGATGACCGGTATGGGTGATGACGGGGCCGACATGATGGTGAAAATTACCGAGGCCGGCGGTCATACTATTGCCGAGAGCGAGGAAACGGCCATTGTCTTTGGTATGCCCCATGAGGCAATTTTACGGGGCGGTGCCAATGTAGTTGCCCCGAGTTGGGATATTGCCGGGGAGATAATCAAGGCGGTTGCCTGATTTTGTCGTTGTGGATTTGGCCGTTAACAGTCTAATTATGCCGCAAGCAAAAAAACGGAACAAAATCGTAACTATTCAGCGAAGGGTGCAGATTACCCCCAACTCGTACCGTAACTGTTCAAAAAAGTTATGCGAAATCAAATAATACATGACTGACAAGCTTGATGATTATCTCAGTGATTTTATAGAGGAATCGCGGGAGATGCTGGAAAACGCCTCGGAGTGCCTTTTGCGGCTTGAGAAATCTCCCGATAATTTAGATGAGATAAACGCTCTCTTTCGCGCTCTGCATACCATTAAGGGCAGTGCCGGCTTTTTTAAGCTGGACTGCATCTCTGAACATGCCCACCAGGCGGAAAATCTTCTCGATCAGGTAAGAAACAAACTCCTCGCCTTTAGTGCTGAGGTTGTGGACAGTATATTCGCCACCCTGGATTTTATTGCTTCACTTTTTGACCGCTGTGAGCAGGGGCAGGCCCTGGAACTGAATGAAGAGTTGCTGCGCCGTATTGCCCGGCTGTCAGTGCCGGATGACTCCGTAACCAGAGTAACCCGGCAGCCGACAATGAAACTGGGTGAAATTCTGGTGGGCCGGGGGGCGGTGACTGAGGAAGATGTGAATGAGGCCCTCGAACAACAGAAGTCCGGGCAGGTACCACCGGCCGCGCTGGTATTGCCCAGGGACGCTGCCACCATCAGGGTCAGAGAAGATAAAATTATGACTATGGCCAATTTGTCCGGCGAGTTGTTAGTGGCTCGTAATACCTATGAGTATATCTTGCAGCAGATAGCCGTCGGCCGGATTGAGGCGGATACCGCCTTGAAACTATTGAATGATAATCTCCATTTCCTGACCCGGCTGGCGAGTGATGTCCATAATGGTATCATGGTTATGAGCATGGTGCCGGTGAAGGGCATTTTCCAGAAATTTGGCCGGATAGTGCGTGACATAGCTAATAAACAGGGGAAAAAGATTGCCTTTATTCTGGAGGGCGAAGATACGGAGGTGGATAAAAGGGTGGGGGATATGCTCTCCGACCCGCTTATACATCTAATCAGAAATGCCTGTGATCATGGTCTTGAAACTATTCATGAACGAAGGGCGGCTGGTAAACCGGAGGAGGGCCGTCTGGTCTTGAGGGCCGCTCATCAGGGGACTGACCTGATAATCGAAATAATTGACGACGGCAGGGGGGTTGACCGCCGGAAATTACTGGCCAAGGCCAGAGGCAGAGGGCTGAAAGTGGATAAGGATAACGATGAGGCTGTTCTGAATCTGGTCTTTGTGGCCGGTTTGTCTACCAATGACAAAGCCACCGACCTCTCCGGCCGCGGGGTGGGAATGGATGTGGTTATGAACTGCGTTAATGCCCTGCAGGGCAAAGTCATGCTCTCTTCACCACCGGGGGAAGGAACTACCCTTACCATGACGATTCCAATGTCGATGGGGGTAAACACCATACTGCTGGTGGAGGCTGGTGAGGCCAGCTACGCTCTGCCCTTTGAGCAGGTAGTGGAGGTTGTCAAACTCAATCCCGGGGCCGTAAAGAAGGTTAAGGATAATTATTTTATTCATTATCGAGGCCAGGTAATCGGCCTTAAATTTATGAAGGCGCTTTTGAATTCGGATTTTGAAATACAGGAGGGGGGAGATGGAGTAATGAAAAACTCCGCCATTCGTATGCCGTTTTCCGACTTCAACGGCGAGATGTCGGTGGTCATAATAAGCCGCGGCCAGAGTCTGCTGGGCATAGTGGTTGACCGTTTTGTGCGCAATATGGAAACAGCCGTTAAGCCCCTGCCCGCCGCTTTGGCTGGTAATGAATTTGCCAACGGGGTATGCGTGCTGGGTAATGGCAAACTGGTGCTGGTCTTGAACGGAGAGAGATTTTTTAATTAAGGATAAAGATAACTGCTCAGGAAAGCGCAGCTTCGGGGATAGGGCGTAGCTGAATAGTTATAGATCAAGGATGAATAAACTGTGGTTTTGGGGGAGTTTATCCTTCATCCTTTAAATCGTGGGTGGCGAATGAAATTTTTATTAGTTGAAGATGACTATGTATCTGCCATGGTTCTGGTCAATATCATGTCTCCTTACGGGGAATGCCGGATGGCGGCCAACGGCCGGGAGGCGGTAACGGCCTTTAAGGAGGCCCTGGACAAGGGTAAACCCTTTGATGCCGCTATTATGGATATAATGATGCCGGTTATGGACGGTCAGGAGGCGCTTCGGGAGATCAGAAAGATTGAGGCGGAAAGGGGCATCGGCGGTTCGGATATGCTTAAGGTCGTAATGCTCACCAGTGTTGAAGATTATGACTCGGTGATGACTTCATTCAAGGACGGTAAGGCCGAGGCCTTTTTGAATAAGCCCCTTGAGGTGGATGAGTTGAAGGTACAATTGGAAAAAACAGGGATTTTGAAATTCTGATTTTGGTATGCGGCCGGTGGAATGGCAATTCCGAAATAAAAAGAACCGGAGAAGGACATGGAAAATTTAATGAAGGCGTTACAGAGCGAGGATGAGGCCGACCGTCTGTATGCCGTTGAAGATATTGCGGAGCTTGGTACGTCTGATGCGGCGATTCCACTAATCTATCAATTGGCTCGTGAAGGTTCCGAGGCCGTGAAGAATTCCGTTGTTTTTGCTCTTTGCCATCTCGATTGCCGGCAGGTGTATGAGCAGCTGTTCGATTTCTTCACCTCCACCGACGCCTTTTTACGTAATGCCGCGGTGACTATATTTGGAGCCGGTGGTGAGGAGGCGGTGGCCTATCTCACCTCTAAGCTGGATTATCAGGATCGTGAGGTCAGAAAGCTGGTTCTGGATGCCTTGTTTGAGATTGGCAGTCCGGAAACTCTGCTGGTTATTCGGGCCGGTATCTATGATGAATCGCCCAATGTTCAGATTACGGCGGTGGAATATCTGGGCCGCTTAAATGATGATGAGGCGGTTGACGATATGATCTCCATCCTGTCCGAGACCGATGAACCCATGCTCAAGGCCGCGATTCTTGAAACCTTGAGCATGGTAGGTAAGGCGGAAAACATCCAGGATGTTCTGGATATTATGATGCCCGACGGAGATGTGATGGGAGTGGATTCATTTTATCTTGCCCCTCTGACCGATCTTACCGCCAAAGTTGGCTCGATAGAGCATATAATCAAGATGTTAGGGGCCATTGAAAATATCGAGCTGTACGGCGCGGAGGTGGTGAATATAATTGATACAGCCTGTAAACGGATGGGCGACATATTCAATTATGACGAGATACTGGATAAGACGCGGGAAATAATTATTACCCCGGAAGTTGCCGCCTATATTCGTTATGAGGCGGTTAAATGTATTGTTCACCGGGGTACCCGCTCTGTTTCCGGCCCTGAATATCAGGTGATTGCCAGGTCTCTGTTGGATGAAAATAATTCGGAGATGTTATTACCGGCGGTGCGTCTCCTGGCCCGCAGCGGCACGGATGAGGATCTGGCTGAAATTGAGGAATTGGCAGCGAATACGGAGGATAATGATTTACGGGAGCTCTGCGAAGAAATGAAAAAGGGAATAATCAATGCCATTTGAATTAGAAATAGACGAGTTTGAACGGCTCACTGACCTTATTTACCGCAAGGCGGGTATCCGTTTCGAGCAAAAAAAAATTTACTATATTGCCAAACGTCTGGAAAAGCGTATGGCCGCGGTGGACTCGGAGACGGTAATGGATTATATCCGCCACCTGAAATTCAGTGATCGTGATGGGCGGGAGATGCAGGAGCTTATTAATACTCTGACCATTAATGAAACATATTTCTTCCGTGATTTTAACCAGCTGCAGGCCTTTGCCGAAGAGAGCTTAGACACCGTTATCAGCCGGAAAACAGCCCGTGGCGACCGCCGTCTGCGAATCTGGTCATCGGGCTGTTCCAGTGGTGAGGAACCATATACCCTGGGAATTATTCTTCAGGAGATGATTGACGATATCCGGGGCTGGGATGTTGAGATTATTGCCACCGACATTGACGAGGTAATTCTTGCCAAGGCCCGGAAGGGTATCTATATGAATCGCAGCGTCAAGGATGTGCCTGGGGAATATCTGGAAAAATATTTTACCCGGTCGTCTGCTTCCTATCATGTCAAACAGAAGATCAAAAATATGGTGCGCTTTGATTCTCTGAATTTGAATGACCGGGCCGTCTTGCGTAAGTATCGGGGCTTTGATTTTATATTTTGCCGTAATGTCCTGATTTATTTTGATGATATCTCCAGAAGGCGGGTGATGGATCATTATTACATGGCCCTTAACCAGGGCGGCTATATATTCCTGGGCTCGGCAGAATCCCCCGCCCGGATAAACCCGGCTTTTAAGATCAGAAAAACAGCAAATCACATGGTCTATTATAAATGATGGGCTCGTAACTGTTCAGCAGCACCCCATTTTTGCCCATTTAGGACTTCTCGAATACCAAAGTATGCTTCGAAGTCCTGAATAAACAAACCTGGAGCACTGCTGAACAGTTACGCTTCGAGGGGATCGTCACTTTTGGGCATCACGCTGAATAGTTACAAAGGCTGAAGGATAAAGGATGAAAGGTAAAGGGGTGTTTTATGAAAAAAGTGCTTGTGGTGGATGATTCAAGATTTGTGAGAAATTTTCATACTAATCTTCTGAAGGCGGCCGGTTTGCAGGCGGATAACGCCTCCGACGGTGTCGAGGCTCTGGAGAAGGCCACGGCGGTTAAATATGATCTTATTCTCTCCGATATAAATATGCCTAATATGGACGGTATTGTCTTTACCGAAAAATACCGCCAAGATGACGATGAGACGCCAATTGTGATTATCTCTACCCAGGCCGAGGCCGCCAATAAGGAAAAGGCCATCAGCGCCGGGGCCAATCTTTATATTGTGAAGCCGGTTAAACCAAACGCCCTGGTACTGCATATCAAGATGCTTCTTGGCTGATTTTGGCACTCCAAAACCAGAAATCCGAAACCAATATGAAAGATCAACAGTTAAAAGCAGATTTCCTGCAAGAGGCCCGTGAACTTCTTGACGGCGTGGCAGACGATGTTTTAAAGGCCGAGGCCGAGCCGGATAATGATGAAATAATTAACGCCGTCTTCCGGGGAATTCATACCTTTAAGGGGAGTGCCGGTACCATTGGAGCTGAGCCGCTGGTAAAGTTTTCCCATGGTCTGGAGGGGGTGCTGGATGCCCTGCGTAATCATGAACTCAGCCTGGAGCCGGAGGTTGTTGATACTGTTCTGGCCGCTAATGATCATCTTGTCTCGATGCTGGACGCCTTTGAGTCGGAAAACGATATGCCGGATGATACCGCCCTCAGCGGCCGGCTCCGGAGTTTCTTGAAATCTGCCGCCGGGGATGAGTCGGAAAGCACCCCACACGTCCGTAAAAAGTCGCTACTGGCTCCACCCGCGGAGGTGGTTGAGCGGCCCGCTGATAATGAAAGGGAGCATTCCTCCATTATTCCCGTTATAGAGGCGGAGGATGTTGAGGAGTTCATGCTTGATGCCGTGGAGCGTTTAGATGATCTGGCTCGTGATGTGGAGGTCTATGAGAAAGAGGGCGGCAATAAGATATTAAACGATATTTTTCGTAATATTCATACCATTAAGGGCGATGCCGCCTATCTGCAGTTGGAGAAAACCGCCGCCTTCGCTCATCTTTTTGAGAGTCTGCTCAGTCGTTTGCGGGACGGTAAGATCAGCCGCGGCCCGGAGGTATGTGACCTGCTTATCCGCGGGGTTGACGCTCTGCGGGAGATAATTGACCGCCTCGGTAAGGGGGAAATGGTGGAATCATTACCGCCGTTGAGCGCGGAACTGCGTGAATTCTGTGCCGACAGCGGTTCCGCTCCGGCAGTCGGCGGCAGTCCCGGTGATCTTCTTCAGGCCCTGCCCGATGATATGCGGGAGGTCTTTCTGGATCAGGTCGTGCAGCAACGCCGGATTCTCGCCTCTCACGTTGTGCCGCCCTTGGACGATAAGGGGCGTCTAATAGTTAAACGGGCCTTGAAGGGGCTTAAAACAGCCGCTTCATTTGTTGATATTGTCACCTTTAACGTCCTTGTCGAAAAGGGGCTGGCGGCCTTGGCTGGTGAAGACGATTCCCTGCGGGCGGCTGTTAAAGAGATATGTGGTTTTATTGACGGTCTGACGGGCGGGAGTAAGCCGCTTGGTAAAATACTGGTGGAGGATGGCGAGGTCAGTGAGGAGGATGTTGATGCGGCAGTCAGGAGTCAGAGACCGGTGGGTGAGATTCTGGTAGCTCAGGGTAAGGTCAGTAAGAACGATGTGGACGAGGCCTTAAAGAGTCAGAAACCGGTGGGCAAAATTTTGGTGGAGCAGGGCAAGGTCGAGCCGCGTAAGGTTAAAGACGCCTCGAAAAGGCAGGAACTAATGGCCGTGGCCAAGCAGCTCAAACCCGCTGCCTTTGGCGGTCGGGGAATAAACACTATGCGGGTAAATGAGGCGAAAATTGAGAACTTTGCCAATATGATCGGCGAGTTGCTTATTTCCCGTAACACCTTTGAGTATATTCTGGATGAGTTGTTTGAAAACCGTCGCCCGGCGGCGGATTGTGTCCGTGCACTGCGGGATGAACTGCATGGCTTTTCCCGGCTGGTAAATGATATGCACCACGGCGTTATGGCTATGCGGATGATTCCCGTGGGCGGCATATTCCAGAAATTCAGTCGGGTAGTGCGGGATATATCGAGGAAACAGCATAAGGACATCCAGTTGATTATTCAAGGGGAGAACACCGAGATTGACAAAAAAGTGGCAGACCGCCTGGCGGAGCCGCTTATTCATCTTATCAGGAATGCCTGCGATCATGGTATTGAGTCTCGGGAGGATAGACTGGAGGCCGGTAAGCCTGAGCAGGGCACTCTTCTGCTGTCTGCCAATCATGAGGGCAGCAATCTGGTGATTAAGATCAGTGACGACGGCCGGGGGATTGATCATCATCTTCTCTACTAGAAGGCTGTCAGCTGTGGGATGACGGCAGTAGCCGAGGAAAAAATCAGTCTGGCGGAGCTGGTTTTTATGCCGGGTCTCTCTTCCAG
This sequence comes from Deltaproteobacteria bacterium, assembly GCA_024275235.1. Lineage (GTDB taxonomy): Bacteria > Desulfobacterota > Desulfobulbia > Desulfobulbales > VMSU01 > JAADIV01. The sequence goes on along the minus strand of JAJRZN010000181.1, from coordinate 1,425 downwards.
GGAGAGCGCCACTGATCTCTCCGGACGCGGGGTGGGCATGGATGTGGTGCATAACACCGTTACCTCATTAAAAGGCGGTGTTAGCGTCTTGTCTGAGGATGGGGAGGGCACTGAAATTGTCCTCTCTCTGCCCATGAGTTTAGGCATATCCACCATGTTGCTCGTGGAAAGTGGCGGCAGCACCTATGCTATCCCCTTTGAGCATGTAGTTGAGGCCATGAAAATCCAGCCGGAGATGCTGCATGGCAGCAGAGATGACCTGATGTTCAGTTACCGCGGCCAGGTAATAGCGCTTGAGTCTCTATCCAATCTGTTAAGCGGTGTCCGGCTGAATAATAAGATTCCTGCCGCTGTTGAAATATCCGTGGTGGTTATCGAGGTCAGGGGCCGCCGGGTTGGAATCATGGTAGACTGCTTTGTCAGGATTATGGAGCTGGCGATCAAACCCATGCCCTCATCATTGGCGGCAGCGGACGCGGTGAGCGGCGTCAGCATAATGGGAGACGGGAAGCTGATTCTGGCCTTGAACACGGAAAAACTAATTTAAAGGTAACTGCTCCGGTAAGCGTAGTTATTCATCCTTCAAACAACAGGGGTAAAGATCATGCAGAAAAAGGATTTTAAAATAATGGTGGTGGACGATGAGGTGGATATCGCCCAGGGGATGGCGGAAAATCTGGAGGTGATCACCGGCCATAGTTTCGATTTTTTCTCTGACCCCTATCTTGCCTTGCAGGCCTTTAAGAACAAAAATTATAATTTGGTGCTGACGGATATCAGTATGCCCAATATTGACGGTTTTGAGATGATGAAGCGCATGCGGGCTCGCCGGCCCACCACCTTTTTTATCGTTATAACTGCTCATAAAACCATTGAAATGGTTACCAGAAGTATGCGTCTTGGGGCCTCTTATATATTTTATAAACCTATTGATCTGGTGGAATTAGAGGGTGCCATTGAGACGCTTGTCGGCCGTTATTTGTATTGGATTGGTAAAATAGAAGAGTTGAGGGGGGCAGAATGAGCTCTTTTATAAGTAAGGAAATAGTTGAGGACTTTATCCAGGAGGCCCTGACCTATATTGACGAGGCCAGAGAACAGATCAGTGATGACGGCTGTGAATCTGCCGGGGTGAACGGGGTATTTCGCTGCCTGCATACCCTGAAGGGGACGATCGGCTTTCTGCAGCTTGAGGAGCTGTCCCGCTTTGTCCACCGCTTTGAGGACTTTGTCCGTGATAAGCAGGAGATTGGCTCCGGGCTGAACAGCCGGGAGGGCAAAAAAGTCATCGAGGGGCTGGATCTTCTGGAGACGGCGGTGACCAAGGCCGATACCCCGGAGATTCTGGCCGCTGCCGAGTATGAGGAATTTTTGACTACTCTCCATGCCCTGGCCTTTGCCAAGGCTGGTTATATGCAGCTTGAC
>JAJRZN010000180.1 GCA_024275235.1 Deltaproteobacteria bacterium | reverse complement strand
TTAATGGCAAAATCCAGGGGATCATCGGTCTTCCGCACCGCCCCCTGGCTCTGATCGATTATCGACTTAATGCCCTTGCCCACCCGCGGCCGGTTGTCGGCCGCCTTGAACATCATCTCCCAGAAGGTTAAATCATCCTTTTTATAGCCATCGGTATTGACATTAGCCAGATTATTGGCTATTTGATTCAACCTTTGCTCCTGAGCCACCATGGTCTCCGTGGCCTCGGTAAGCCCAAGACGATTTTTAATAAACACCGTAGTTCCTCCTCAGATTATATAGGTTCGCTTCTACCTTTATGCATTTGTAATGCCAGACCATAAAGACAGATCCGCTTTAATTGACAGCATAAGGCAACGGCATCTTGATTCAGGGGAATAATTGGATATTAAGCGGCAGAGGCGGATACAGGCGGGCCTTGTTTTAGACGTTGGGCAAGAATCTGCGGGACTTAATGAGAGGGGGGCGGCAAATCCTGCCTATCAGCGCTCAGGCTGATATTTTTCGTTGGCCCGATAGATAAAGGCCAGAATTTCGGCAACCAGGATATAGGTCTCCGGCGGGATCTCCTCATTTATCTTGAGGCGGGATAATATCTCCAGCAGATCGGCATCGGCGTGAACAGGAATATCATGTTCCCGCGCCAGAGCAATAATGCGCTCGGCAATCAGCCCTTCACCCTTACCGATAACGACCGGAGCCCGATTACTCTCCTTATCGTAACGCAGGGCTACAGCCTTGTTTTTAATATTTTTTGATTTTTCCGGTTTTTTTGCTTCAGCCATGTCAGTTTTTTATGAAATTTGAGCCTAAACTACAAGCGGCGGTTTTCCTGCGGCGCTACAAACGCTTCCTGGTAGACGTCAGAATGCCGGATAATAAGGAAATTACCGTCTACTGCCCCAACACCGGCCGGATGACCAACTGCCTGCGGCCGGGATGCGAGGTTCTGCTCTCCTGTTCCAACAATACCAGCCGGAAATACCCATACACCCTGGAGCTCACCAAACCTGGCTCCTGCTGGATAGGAGTTAATACCGGGAGAACCAATGCCCTGGTGGCCGAGGCCCTGAGGGCGGGAATCATCCAGGAGTTCCGCCACCTTAAAACAATAAGGCCGGAAATTAAGGTTTCTAACTCCAGCCGCCTTGATTTTCTTTTGGAAAATGACCATGATATGATATACCTTGAGGTAAAGAGTTGCACCCTGGCGGCAGACGGAGCAGCAATGTTCCCGGACGCGGTGACCAAGCGCGGGGCCCGGCATATGCGGGAACTGGCCGGTTTACGAAGTCAGGGATTCAAGGCGGCTGTTCTGTTTTGTGTCCAACGGGCCGATGCTGATTATTTCAGGCCGGCCGAAGAAATTGACCCCCAATATTGCGCGGCATTGCGCCAGGCTCAGCAGCTTGGCGTGATGCTGCTCGCTTATCAGGCAGCTGTCAAGCCGTCCGGGATAAGAATTATCAACAAAATTCCCATAAGGTTTTAGATGACCACCAACAGCCACACCAGACTTCATCCCCCTGTAGAAACCACACCCCCCCATAATCCAAAAAGTCAGAAAAAAGCCGTGATTCTCTTAAGCGGCGGCCTTGACTCCACCACTGTTCTCGCTATTGCCCAGGCGGCAGGATATCTTTGTTACTGTTTAAGCTTTTCATACGGTCAGCGCCAGGTTATTGAGCTCCAACGGGCCAGAGAGACGGCCGCCCGCTTCCAGGCCCAGGATCATCTCGTGCTGAAGTTAGGCTTAGACCAGATAGGCGGTTCGGCCTTGACCAGCGCCCTTGCCGTTCCCAAGCACAATGACCCGGCCGCCATTGGCCGTGACACCCATGACATCCCCGTCACCTATGTTCCGGGCCGTAACACCATTTTCCTCTCCTACGCCATGGCCTGGGCCGAGGTTCTTGGAGCGGCTGATATATTCATCGGGGTTAACGCCATGGACTACAGCGGTTACCCGGACTGCCGCCCCGAATACCTCGAGGCCTTCAGCCGGATGGCCCGTCTCGCCACCAGAGCCGGAGCCGCCCAGGGCCGTGAACTAACGATTAACGCCCCATTATTAGAACTCAGCAAAAAGGAGATAATCCTCCGCGGCCTGGAACTTGGAGTTGACTACAGCCGCACCCACAGCTGCTACGACCCGGATGACGACGGCCGGGCCTGCGGGGCCTGTGACGCCTGTATTCTGCGTCTCAAGGGCTTTGCCGAGGCCGGATATCCCGACCCGGCAGCTTACCAAGACCTTGAGGGCCAGAATCATGCCTCATAACAACTCGCAAAGACTTGCCGGCGGTCATCTTTTCATGATTGGCCTCCCGGAGACAGAGCTGGATAACTCTACCCGGCAGCTCATAGATAAACACAGTATCCATAATTTTATTATCTTTCGGCGGAACGTCAAGAACAAACAGCAGCTGCAAACTCTTTGTGCCGCCCTGCATGAGGCCTGCCGGCAGCGCGGCCTGCCCCGGCCCCTGATTTCAATCGACCAGGAAGGCGGCCCGGTAGCCCGGCTGCCTGAGCACTTTACCCAGTTCCCGGCCATGCACCAGCTGTCAGGCGCTCCGAATCACAAAGAGCTCCTGGCGGAATATGCCGCTACCTGCGCCAGAGAACTCCGGGAGGTCGGGATCAACATGAACCTGGCGCCGGTATTGGATATCTGCCCCGCCGATCAGAACCTGTTCATGGAAGAGCGTTCCCTCGGCGGAGACGTGCGACAGGTTACCGAGCTGGGGCATCTGCTGATTACCGGCCTGCAAGGCGCCGGAGTTGCGGCCTGTGCCAAGCACTTTCCCGGCCTGGGCGCGGCAACTCTTGATCCCCATAAAGAACTGCCGGAAGTAGACCTGCCGCTCTCCTATTTTAAAGAAGAGGGGCTGACTCCCTTCCGACTGGCCGCAGAGATCGGCACCGCCGCCTTCATGACCTCGCATGCCGTTTACAACGCCATCGCCCCCCAGGTACCCGGCACCCTGTCAGCCAGGGTAGTTGGAGAGCTTATCAGAGAGGAATGCGGCTATGAGGGCTTAATCATTACCGATGACTTGGAGATGGGTGCCATTGAGCTGTTCATGCCCTTCCCCAAAGCCGTTCTCCAGGCCCTGCTGGCCGGGGCCGATCTTTTATTAATCTGCCATGATCACGAGAAGGTGCGAGCGGCCCTGGACGGGCTGGAAAAAGCCAGGAAGGCCGGCAGCATCAGCGACGATATAATCCGCGATTCTCTCGCCCGGCAACAGGCCCTGGTCAGGCGTTTCAGCTGAAGACCATAAATTCGTTAATTTTGACAGAACGTCGAATAGTTACTAATGTACTCCATATGCCATAAAACTTTATGATACAATAATTGATATGAAAAAAATAAAATCCACATCACCCTTGAAATATTTCATCCCTGAACATATAGCTTAATAACCAGGCTGCGCCATATCGGCCAGCCTTAAGAACAATGAAAGTCTTATGCTTCACTTGTGTTGTTGCAGACAATTAAGGACTTTCAGACAAAAATGGAGGATTTCTATGGAGCTACAGGTAGAAGGCCGCAATCTTGAAATCAGAAAATCTTGGCAGGAAAAAATTAATACTGAAAAGGAGAGACTTGACAGGCATCATCCCGGTTTGCTGCATAATCTCCGGATAACCGTTGCGGACGCGAAACACCATAAAGAGGGGGGATACGAGTTACAGCTTGTGGCCTCCGTCCCGAATGATACCGTAGTAGTTAAGCGCAAGGGCGATAAGATTCGCGCCATGCTGGGTGACGCCTTTGATACTCTCGGCCTGCAACTCAAGGAGCTGCAGCGTAAAAGACGGCAGACCAACAAATTAGACGCCTCCCTACCCAACAACCAGGAGGGGGTAATCAAAAAGGTAGTACCTTATGAATCGTATGGTTTCATTGCCACCACTGACGGCCGCGAAATTTATTTTCACGAAAATGCCCTGAAGGATATGTCCATTGAAAAAATCAATGAAGGCGACGCGGTAAAATTCGGCGAAGCCGAAGGTGACAAGGGGCCTTGTGCCGCCTGGGTACGAGCCGCTTAGACCTGAAGGTATAATTTACTGTACATAAAAACATTCTTAAATTACATTTAGGGCCCGCTGTGGATTCCCCCCGCAACGGGCCTTATTTATTTAACTTGCAACTGACGAACTATGAAAAATGTAAAAGAAATTAATATTGCTGATTATCATAAGCTGAAAAAAGAGGCGGTTCTACAACGAATCGCAGCCCGTAAGGAAGAATCAGGGCAGGATCTGCTGCTGCTCTGCCATCATTATCAGCAGGACGATATATTTCAATTCGCCGACTACAGCGGAGATTCACTGAAACTGGCCCATAACGCGGCCCAGGTGGCCGGCAAGCGCTATATAATCTTCTGCGGGGTGCATTTCATGGCCGAATCGGCCGATATTCTCACCGACGATGAGCAGATTGTCATTCTGCCTGACCTGACCGCCGGTTGCTCCATGGCGGATATGGCCACCAGCACCGAGGTAAAAGGCCTCTGGCGGGAACTGGCACCCATAATGGACACCGACCGGCTGGTCCCCATAACCTATGTCAATTCCTCGGCCAGCCTCAAGGCCTTTGTCGGACAACACGGCGGCTCTGTCTGCACCTCATCCAATGCCGGGCGGATATTGAACTGGGCCCTGGAGCATGGCGAAAAGGTATTTTTCTGCCCCGACGAGCATCTCGGCCGCAACTCGGCCCAGGCGGCCGGCATCCCCGACGACGAGGTTGTCCTCTGGCGGCGGGGAGAGATACTGGGCGGCAACAGCCGGGAGCAGCTTGAGAGGGCCAGAATAATCCTCTGGGACGGTTACTGCACGGTTCATATGCAGTTTTCCGCCGCCCAGATTGCCAGCACCCGCCAGGCTGATCCCGAGGTGAAAATTATTGTCCATCCGGAATGCCGCCGCGAGGTGGTGGAGGCCGCCGACCTCCAGGGTTCCACGGAGATGATTATCAAGGCCGTGAGCGAGTCCCCGGCCGGCAGCAGTTGGGCGGTGGGCACCGAAATCAACCTGGTGAAACGCCTGACGGCGCAATTCCCGGATAAACATATCCGTTCTCTCTCGCCGGTGGAATGCAAATGCTCCACCATGTATCGCATTGACCCCGCCCATCTCCTGTGGGTGCTGGATAATCTGGCCGCCGGCCGTATCGTAAACCAGATCAAGGTGGACAAAGAAACCGCCGCCCTGGCCCGCCTGGCTCTGAACCGCATGTTAGAGATTTAAGCGGGCCAATACTTCCGGCAGGGGACAGAGATAAACTCCATATCCGGCAGCACAAGACAGGTCAGCCTGCCGCCATATACCGCCCCGGTGTCAATGCCGATTCCCCATTCAGTGATCCGAGGTTTGCTATGGGCAGTGTGGCCGTAAACCACTATCTTGCCCAGGCCGGAATCATGCCCCTGCTCCCGACTCCAGAGCAGCCAGTTCCGGCTCTGCATACTGAGGTGAACGCCGCGCTGCACTCCGGCGTGAACATAGATATATTTTTCATCCTGCCAATAAAGATCCAGTTCCCGGAAAAAACGTTGATGCCCGGCCGGTAGTCCTCCGGCCGCGATTGCCGCCTCCCCGCCATAGCTGGCAATGGTCTGCCGCCCGCCGCTCAACACATAAACATCCTGCTCCACACCTTCAAGGTAATTATTAAACATCTCCTCATGATTACCCATAAGGGTGATTACCCTCTTGAAGCTGTCCTCAAGACCAATAACCGTTTCCACGACCTGCCGGGATTCCGGCCCCCGATCAATATAGTCACCAAGAAAGACCAGGGTATCCTGCCCGAAGACGGGGTTAATTTTGGCTAACAGGGCCAGCAGTGCTTGATGACAGCCGTGAATATCACCAATTACAAAGGTTTTCATCATATTCCTTTAAATACAAACTCACTTACATGGACTTCAGCATCCTGCCGGCTTCTTTCCTCTCAGGAAAATCCTTTACCTTGAGGGCGGCTTTAAGTTCCTTACGGGCCTCATCCATTTTTCCCTGCCCTTTAAGAGCCAAAGCCAGATGATAGCGGAAGGCGGGATTATCCGGAGCTCCAGCCACCGCCTGCCGCAACTGGCTGGCAGCTAAAACGTATGAGTGACGCTGCAGATGAATCCAGCCCATGGTATCGGCAACACTTGGATTATCCGGCCTGGCATTTTTGGCGATAAGTCCCAGACGCAGCGCCTCACCAAGATCGGCCCCGGACTCATGGCTGATAATCCAGGCCAGATTATTGGCCGCCTCCGGCAGCTCGGGGTTAAGCTCAAGGGCATGCCGATAAAGGGCCTTGGCCCCTTTAATATCTTTCTCCGCCTCCAGAACAGGAGCAAGGGACATAATGGCGGGCAGATAATCAGGCTTCAAACGCAAATAGTCCTGATAGATGACCGCCGCCTCCCGGCTCCGCCCCCGGGAATTTAAAATGGAGGCAGCCAGCATAAAGCCCCCTGGTTCCTGCGGCCGCAGGATACGTACCCTCTTACAGAGGTCAAGGGCCTCGGAATATTTATGATTTACAGTCAGCAAATTGGCCAGCAACAATAAATCACCGGGATTATCAGGCTGGCCGCGCAACTGCTTACGCACCCTGGTTATGGCGCCCGGCACATCACCGCCGGCACCCATTATCCTGGCCACCCCGGCCAGAGCCCGGCTGTCTGCGGGCCGCAAAACCAAAATCTTCTCCAGCATCTCACGAGCCCTGGCTGGTTGTTTAAGCCCCAGATATGTATCAGCGAGATTAGCGTCTATTTCAATATTATTCGGCAGCATTTCAGCCATTTTTTTGAATAAGTTCAAAGCCTTGGCATATTCTTTTTTCCGGATCAGAGCCTGACCGATAATTACCGCAGCCCGATAATTATCGGGCCGCAGGCGCAGGGCGGTGGCCGCCTCCCTCTCCGCGTCATCAAAGTCGCGGCTTAACAGATTGAGCTGCGCCAGCAAGGTATGAGCTCCAGCCAGACGGGGATCAGCAGTCAGCGCCGCAGACACCTCTTTACGGGCCAACGCCAGCTTGCCCATGCCAAAAAGGGCCATACCCTTCTGATAATGAGCCTCAGCCATTCGCGGCTGCTCTTTAAGCAGGGCGTTCAAGATATCCAAGGCCTCCTGCCCCTTGCTCTCTCTAACCAGCAGCTTGGCCCGCACCAGACGCGCCAGGGGCTGTTTATCATCGACCTTTAAGACGGCGGCACTCTCTTGCTCCGCCAGCTTAAACTTATGGCGCTCAAAATGAAAATCCGCCAGTTCCGCTTTGATCGGCAACGATTTTGGATGCCGGCTCAAGGCCTGTGACAAAGCGGCCTCAGCCTGTTTAAACTTCCCCTGGTGTTTATAAAAAGCGGTGAGCAAGAGATCAAATTCAATTTTTTCAGGGAAGACCCCACGGGCTGATTTGATACAGTCCTCAGCCTTATTCAGACGGCCGGTCTTCGTATATAGTGCGGCTAACATCATATAGGGCCGGGGGGATTTTTTAAAGACATCCCGCATGGATTTTATCTGCTTTTCGGCCTTGTCATATTGTTTATTTTTTATATAAAAAACAGCAAGGGCCTGCTGAAAACCAAAATTATCCGGCTGTAGTTTAACGGCCCGCCGCAGGGCCTTTTCCGCCTCGCCAGCTTTACCAGCGGCCATTAAAACCCTGGCTTTAGTCAAATAGGCCCGGCCCAGATCGGGCCTGGCGGTTAGAGCCTTGTTAATGGCAGTCTCAGCAGCGGGAATATTCTTGGCCAGGATATCAAGATTCGCCTCAAGAACCAGAGCCGGGGCATAATTGGGATTTCGAGCCAGAATTTTGTTTACCCGAGTTCGGGATTCATTAGTTTTATGACCAAGATACAAAATCTCCGCGGTCTTGAGCCCGGCGTCAAGATTTGCCGGATTCAGGGAGGCAGCCCGCGACAATTGTCTGAAGGCCTTACCCGGCTCATTAAGCTTGAGATACAAAAGTCCTAATTGATAACGGGCCGGAGCATATTTAGGGGCAATTTGCGCCGCGTTTTTAAACTCAATAACGGCCGCCTTATCATCACCCTTATTGAGATAACTTATACCCCGTTCATAGGCCGCCTGTTTCTGCTTCTCTTTATTCGCGCAGCTGACAACCAACAGGCACAGAACCAGTATAATTATCAGACGCGTCCACATTCCACATTTCATTTTTTATCCCCCTTTAGATTCAGTAACCTGCAGCGTGATATCTAAATAGACCAATACCTTAATTACTATTGCATAAAAAAATAAAATTTTATAGTGTATTTATCAGGAAGAAAGGAATCAGCATCCATAATACCAGGTAGTTTCACCGTACCAGGCCAGAATAGAGCCCTCCTTTATAAGTTATCACCCTTGATGTTCAGGTTACGAGCAACACAATACGTATGGAGATAATTAAGATGAAATTCAACCACGTGCCATCATTTAAGCAAATATCACTCGGCCTCATATGGACGTTATTCACGTTCATCTCCCTGTTTCCATTGCTGAATACGGCTATGGCCTCCCCAAAAGCCATCAGCAGCAGCGCCTCTTCACCTGCCACCAGGAAGGTGGAATATATAATCGGCCGGGGCGACCAGTTAAAGGTTATGGTCTGGAAAGAGAAAGATCTGTCACAAACCATGAGCGTCCGCATTGACGGCCGCATCTCCCTGCCCCTGATTGGTGACGTAATGGCCGCCGGCAAGACCATCAGCGGCCTGACCCATGAGCTGGAAAAACGTTTTGCCAGCGTGGTTACCGACCCCGCCGTCTCGGTCATGCTCATTCAGAGCAAAAGCTGGCGTTATTATATCATCGGCAAGATAAACAAGCCTGGGGAGTTCCCCATTGATTTTCCCATCACCATTCTCCAGGCCATCGCCAAAAGCGGCGGCTTCACGCAGTGGGCTAAAAGCGATAATATTTCTATTCTGCGCCAGACCGGCGGCCATGATAAAATTTTTAAATTTAATTATGACGCCGTGACCAAGGGCAGGGACTTAGCTCAAAACATCCAGATAAAACCCGGCGATACGATCATAGTCCCCTGAAAAAAACAAAGGTAAATCCAAATGGCAAACAAAGAAAAAGCAGTTCTGACTTTTATTTTATGCGCTCTCATGTCCACAACCGCCGCTGCCCGGCAGACGACCTTTAACGGCAGTGTGGCCATTGGCAGCGACTATGATTCCAACGTCTTTCAAACCGACAATAATCGTACCGATGAGTGGAGGAACAGCCTTGAAGCCAAACTGGCTCTTGAATCCAAGGGGGTAGACAACCTGCTAAGCCTGTCATACAACCCGATTTTCACCTATAACAACCGCCGCGAGACCACCGCGAAAAGACACGATTTAGACCTGAAGGCCCAACGAGACATCTCTGAACATTGGCGAATGACCCTGGACAATGCTTACTCCTATCAGGACAATCCATATTTTGAAAGTAATACCGCGCTCTCCCTGGCCCGTCAGTTTCAAAGGGCCGGCGACTTTACCCAAACCGAGATTGTCCGTCTCCTTTTCCCCGAAATTGTCTGGGAACCGAATCAATTGACTTATGTCCTCTCCGAGATATCCACCCGCTATCAACAGGCTACGCCCCAGGATCAGAATACGGTACGAAATCTGCTGAATACCAACGGCGGCCAAGGCCGCCAGCGCTATTTCACCAATGATCTCAGCCTGACCTCCATTTACAAATTCGCAGAAGACAGCCAGCTCGTTATGGGCTACACCCTGAAAATACTGGATAACAGAACCGGTATTCAGGCCGACAAAACAGGCCATAATCCCACCATTGATCTGACCTGGCGCCTCAATAAATTATGGCTCCTGGAGGCAGGATACAACTATAGCTACAAACATTTCGATACTACGAACGACAGCACCACCAATAACCCTCATCTCCAGGCCAGCTATAATTTCGCGGCCAACAACAGATTGACCGCCGGCTTTAATTATGAGAATATCACTTATGACGGCAATACCGCCTCCTCAACCGATCAGACCTTTTCTCTATCCTGGAATAAAGGCTTAGATCAATTCACCACCATAGACAGCGGTCTTGATTTATCATATAATAATCGGGAAGTGGCTGGTGATGAACGGGAGCTGGCCGTGAGTCTGGGAATAACCCGCCGGATTGACCGTGGCAGCATCTCCGTAAGCGGCGACAGTTCATGGACGGCAGGCAATGGAACCGGCTCCTGGAGTGATCTCCGCCGGGCCTGGAGCTTGAACTCTACCGCCAGTTATCAGATCCGGCAAGACCTGACTTCAACGGCCGACATCTCCTATGAACGTCGTTACGCCTGGGACAGCCAGAATAAAACCACCTATAATGATCTGAAGGCCGGAGCTGGTCTTAACTGGAATTTTTACCGCTGGTTTTCTTTAGATATCAATTATGACTATAAATTATTAGACAGCGATGCTGCCTATCTCGATGATTACAATGAACACCTGATTACCATCAAATTATCCGCCGCCAATCAATGGCAGTTATAATCCGCTCCGGTGCCGATAGATTCATAACCACTCATAAACAGCATTAATTTATAACACGTCACTACTTCGTAAAAGGATTTTTATGGAACAGCAGCAACGTCAGCAAACCAGAAAATATGTCAGCCTGCTTCTCCGCCGTAAAAAGATAATTATATCCTTCATGCTGCTCAGCCTCTTCGGGGGTCTGGCCTTTTACCTTAAAAGTCCCAAGGTCTATGAGTCCACCGCCCTCCTCATCTATGAACGGGCCAAAATCAATCCCGGCAAGATGGCCCCGAATGTCCAGACCCGTACCAGGGAGATGATTGCTACCCTTACCCAGCAGGTGACCAGCCGTTCCAGTCTGGAATCCATCATCAAACAATTCAACCTCTATCCCGCTATGCGCCGGAAGCTGCCCATGGAGGACGTGGTCGACCTCATGCGCAGCAATAATATCATTATAAAACCCGAGAAAGGCGACGTATTCGATGTTACTTTCCAGGGACAAAATCCCCAGCAGGTAATGCAGGTCGCCAATGCCCTGGCCGCCAAGTTCATTGAAGAGAACCTGCGCTACCGCGAGGAAAGAGCCACCGAGACCTCAGCCTACGCCTCTGACGAGATGAATATTGCTCAAGCCACCCTGAGCAAGAAAGAAGCGGCCATGCGGGATTACAAGCTTAAATATTATAACGAAATGCCCCAGCAGTTTCAGAGCAATATGACCCGCCTGAGCGCTCTGCAGGATCAGCTGCAAAAGAATACAGACAGTATCCAGAACCTGGAGCGCACCAAGGTCATGATTCAGGAGCAGATAACTAAACGCAAAGACGCCCTGAACCAGCTTACCATGCAGGCTCAGCAATTTGGTGGCACCATCAGTCCCAGCGACCAGGCCCTGGACGCGGACTCACCTTTAGCCTCTGTTATTAATAATATCAACCGCAGCAAGGCGGCTCTCAGCAACCTTCTGCTCCGCTACACGAACCGCCATCCAGAGGTTAAGCGTTTAAAGAAAAAGCTGGCGGAATTAGAAAAGAAAAAAGCGGAATTAGAAAAAGACATGCCGCCGTCCGCAAACGGTAAAAAAGACGATAATCAGGCCTCGACCGACTCAATACTATACAGCAGGGACAAACAGCTGTCGCAGTTATATCTCCAGCTCACCGAGGCCTCGTTTAACATCAAACTTATGCGCAAAAACGGTAAGGATATCCAAAAGCAGATCAGCCAATACAAAAAATGGATTGCCAAGACCCCAATCCGTGAAGCCGAATGGACTGCCCTGACCAGAGACTACAAGCAGCTCTACGACCATTTTCAGAAATTGTTAGTACGGAATCTGGAGGCAGAATCGGCCCAAAGCCTGGAACGACGGCAAAAGGGCAGTCAGTTCAAGATTGTTGATTCGGCCTTTTATCCAGGCAAGCCAATCAAACCTGATTTCAGGAGAATAATGTTCGCGGCCCTGGGCCTGGGCCTGGCCCTCGGCGGGGGTCTGGCTCTTTTCCTCGAAATGGGGGACACCTCCTTCCGCGATGCCGAAGATCTGGAAAACTTTCTGGATCTGCCGGTTGTCTGCTCTCTGCCCCTGATTGTTTCAGATAAGGAGAAAAAGTCAGACCGCCTGAAGGCAATTGGCTGGTTTATCCTTTTCTTGATCGGCCTCGTCACTCTGACGGCTGTCATGGTACATTATCTTAACAACGGCCGCATTATTCTCTAATCATCCAGCCCCTTGCTGACCAGGCTATCATGTACACCAAATATTACGGCTTAGCGCACAAACCATTTTCCATAGCCCCTGACCCGGATAACGTCTATATGAGTGAAGGGCACCAGGAGGCCCTCGCCATCCTGCGCTACGGGGTGATTGACCGTAAGGGCTTTCTCATGCTCACCGGCGGGGTTGGCACCGGCAAGACCACCCTGCTGCAGGTACTGCTGAAATCCATGGACAGCAATATCCATGTTTGTCTGCTGGCCAACCCAACCCTGTCCATAGACGATTTTTATTATTACCTCGCGGCCAAATACGGGCTCCGGGAATTTGAGCGCAACAAAGCAAAATTCATGCTTGATTTTGCTGATTTCCTTAAAAAATGCCGCCGGCAGCAGGAACGGGTTCTCTTAATTGTTGACGAGGCCCATGCCATGCCCGTTGAACTCCTTGAGGAGATAAGGCTGCTCTCCAACCAGGAGTATCAGGAGTATGGGATCATGAGTATCTTTCTGGTCGGCCAGCCGGAATTAAATGAACACTTAACCCATGAACGGCTCCTCCCACTTCTGCAACGCATCGGTATCCGTTACCACCTTCACCCATTCTCCAGTGAAGATACCGGAAAATATATTCTTTTCCGGCTCACCAGATCAGGCGGCCAAAGTGCCGGGATATTTACCAGACAGGCAATTGAACGGATACATGAACACAGCAAAGGGGTACCACGGCTGATCAATATAATCTGCGACCAGGCCCTGCTCTCCGGTTTCGCCGAAGGCTCACCGGTTATTGAGGAAGAGATGATCCAACAATGTATTATGGATCTTGACCTGTACAATTCCAGCAATCCGCCGCCTCCAGCATCAAAAAATGCCGTCCTCAACCGCTCCTGGCTGGTAATCAAAAATATTTTGCTTACAGGTCTATGGCTTTTGATTATCATTGTTATTGTAATGGCCGCTCTCTTCGTATTCTGGGACATAAATCCCATTGGGATCATCAACAAATCCGGCAACTGGCTGCTGGACTTTATTTTTAAATTGTTTTAAGGGGAGAACAGACGTGGGCAAGGTATTCAAGGCGTTAAACAAGGCAATGTCCAACCCGGAAGAGAGCGCTCCGCCTCCTCCATCCACACCAGAGCCCTCAGTAAAAACAGAGCGGCCGACACCTCCCAGGGGCGAAGTCACCTCAACCGCCATGGGAAGTATGGACAACACCACCGGTGTAAACAACTGGGATGAAAAATTAGTGGCTTTTTCGGCCCCCTCCTCAATTATTACCGAGAATATACGTCATCTGCGCAACCGGATATTACACCCCCCCGCCGGCGGCCCCGCCCTGCGCCGGGTTATGGTTACCAGCGCCCTGCCGGGCGAAGGTAAAAGCATGCTCTGCTCCAACCTCGCCATCTCCATGGCCCAGGGCCTTGAGCAGCACGCTCTGCTCGTTGACTGTGACCTGCGGCGTTCCAGCCTGGCCCAGATGCTGGCGGTAGACAACAGCCAGGGACTGAGTAATTATCTCCAGCATGAACGCGAGCTTGGGGAGGTAATCCGCCAGACGGGACTCCAGAAATTATCCCTCTTACCCAGCGGCCCCAAACCCACAAACCCCGCCGAGCTTCTGGATTCTAAGCGGGTTGGCGAGATGTTTGATGAGCTGTCCAACCGCTACGATGACCGTTTTATTATTATAGATACCCCGCCCCTGCCCATGGCCGCCGAGACAACAGTTCTGGCCGAGCAGGTGGATGGTATCATAATCGTGGTACGCTGGGGCAGAGCCGCCCGTGAGCAGGTCAGACAGATGACCGAAAATCTAAAAAAAGACAAAATCATCGGCGTGGTATTCAACGCCTTTGAAAAGGATATACTAAGCGCCAAACTTACCGGTTACGAGCCCTACGGCCATTACGGAGGCTATTAGAAAATCCATGCCCTACATTTCAGGTCAATATTACCCAATCCGCCGAATTGTTTTTTTTCTCGGTGAGGGGGCCTTGATTTTCGTGGCCATCTTTTTCATGCATATGTTCTTCATGGGCCAGGAGGCCTTTCTGCTCCACGAAAACCAGTGCCTGCTCCGCACCTCACTCGTTACCATCGTGTTCATGCTCTGCCTCTATTTCTTTGATCTATATGACCTCGATGTCTACTCGTCCATGGCTGACACCGCTACCCGCATGACCCAGGCCTTTGGTTTCGGTTGTATTATACTCGCCGTAATTTATTATCTCTTTCCCTCCAGCATCATCCCCACCCGCATCTTCCTGCTGGGATATTTATTGATCTGTGTATTGCTGGCTCTGTGGCGTTTCGTTTACATCACCGCCTTAAATAAACGATTATTGGCCGAGCCCATTATTATGCTGGGCAGCGGCAAGCTGGCCGCCGACATTGCCAACGTAATAATGAACCGCATTGACGCCGGTTACCGGATCGCCGCCTTTATAGGTCATGAACGACCGCTCTTCCCCATTGACGATATCCCCTTTTATAAGCACGATGAGAAATTAACTGATATCTGCCTGCGGCATAAGTCAGAGATAATCGTAGCCGCCCTGGACGACCGCCGCGGCACCATGCCGGTTCATGACCTGATCGACTGTAAATTAAACGGAGTGCGGATATTGGCCGGAATAGGTTTTTTTGAAAAGCTGACCGGCAAAATAATGGTTGAACGGGTCAACCCGGACTGGATCATCTATTCCAGCGGATTTTCCACCGGCCGGCTTTTAAACGCGGTAAAACGAGGAATCGATATCCTGCTGGCCTCCCTGGGCCTGGCCCTGTCGGCCCCCATAATGCTGATAAGCGCCATTATCATCAAGCTCGAATCGCCGGGCCCCGTCTTCTATATGCAAACCAGGGTTGGACTGCGGGGTAAAAACTTCAAGGTAATAAAATTTCGTTCAATGCGTCAGGATGCCGAAAAAGAAGGGGCAGTCTGGGCCGCGGCCAACGACAATCGAGTAACCCGTTTTGGCGGCTTCGCCCGCCAGGTACGTATTGATGAACTCCCCCAGTTGTGGAATGTCCTGAAAGGCGAAATGAGCTTTGTGGGACCGCGGCCGGAAAGACCTGTCTTTGTCGAAATGCTGAGCCGGAAAATCCCCTACTATTCCCTGCGCCATAACATAAAACCAGGGGTTACCGGCTGGGCCCAAATATGTTATCCTTACGGAGCTTCCGAGGAAGACGCCCTGCGCAAGCTGGAGTTTGACCTCTACTATCTCAAAAATATATCTCTGTCTCTCGACAGCTGGATCATATTTAAAACCATCAAGACGGTATTATTCCGCAAAGGTGGACGGTAGCTTTTTCACAATTATAATAAGACGAGGAAATAATGTGCGGTATTGTTGGTTATATCGGCTCCAAACGAGTTGTTCCCATAATTATTGAAGGTCTGAAGAGACTGGCCTATCGAGGCTACGACTCCGCCGGCTTAGTCTATCTTGATAACGGCCACCTTACCAAACACCGGGCCGCCGGTAAGCTCAGCAACCTGGCGGAGATCATGGAGGAGATTAATGCCGACAGCCGCGTGGGGCTGGGCCACACCCGCTGGGCCACCCACGGCTCACCCACCGAGGACAACGCCCACCCCCACAGCGATTGCAAGGGGGAGTTGGCCATTGTCCAT
Organism: Deltaproteobacteria bacterium; assembly: GCA_024275235.1. Classification (GTDB taxonomy): domain Bacteria; phylum Desulfobacterota; class Desulfobulbia; order Desulfobulbales; family VMSU01; genus JAADIV01. The sequence continues at coordinate 8,694 of JAJRZN010000180.1, read as the reverse complement.
AACGGCATCATTGAAAACTACAACTCCCTGCGCCGTGACCTGATCAAGAGAGGCCATAAATTTACCTCTGAGACCGACACTGAGGTGCTGGCCCATCTTATCGAAGAAAATCTTGACGGCGACCTGGCCACCGCCGTTCGTCTCGCGGTGAAGCTGGTGGAGGGCTCATTCGCCCTGGGGGTCATCTGGGCCGGTCAGCCTGACCGGCTGGTGGCAGTGCGGCACCAGAGTCCTCTTGTTCTCGGAGTTAAAGAGGGCAGCGGCCATTTTATGGCCTCCGATATCCCCGCCCTCCTGCCCTATACCAAACGGGTTATCTTTTTAGAGGATGGTGACCTCGCCGTCCTCCAGCAGAATTCCTGCCACATAAGCCGCCTGACGGACGCGAGTACCGTGGAACGCCCCTGGCAGGAGATCTCCTGGAATACCAGTATGGCCGAGAAGGGGGGCTACAGGCACTTCATGCTCAAGGAGATATTTGAGCAGCCTCAGGCTATTTTAAACACCTTCCGCGGCCGTTTTGAACCGGAGACCGGCATCGTTGATCTCCCCGAGATAGGGCTTTCAGGCGCAGAGATAAAGGCCATAAAACGGATATCTCTCGTGGCCTGCGGCACCTCCTGGCACGCGGCTCTCGTGGCCAAATACTGGCTGGAGAAGTGGGCCGCCATCCCCGTTGATGTCGATATTGCCTCGGAATTTCGTTACCGTCGTCTGCTCCTTGACGAGAACTCCCTTGTTATCCCCATCTCACAGTCCGGTGAAACCGCCGACACCCTGGCCGGAATGCGCCTGGCCCGTACTCTCGGGGCCAAGATAATCGCCATCTGTAATGTAGTGGGTACCACCGTCACGAGGGAGGCGGACGGCACCATTTACACCCACGCCGGCCCTGAGATCGGCGTGGCCTCCACCAAGGCCTTTACCTGCCAGTTGACGGCTCTTTTTCTCCTGACCCTCTATCTCGGTCAGGCCAGGGGCACAATTTCCCAGGAGGAATCGCGGGCTCTCGGCAATGTTCTGTTGGAGCTGCCCGCTATTCTCGAAGCGGAGATGCCGCGGCTGCAAAGAGATATTGAGCCGATTGTCGAGGATTTCATAAACTGCCGGGATTTCCTCTATCTCGGCCGGGGGGTAAATTTCCCCATCGCCTTAGAGGGGGCGCTGAAGCTCAAGGAAATCTCCTATATTCACGCTGAAGGTTACGCCTCGGGCGAGTTGAAGCACGGCCCCATCGCCCTTATTGACAAGGAGATGCCGGTGCTGGCCTTAGCACCGCGGGACGGGGTATATGCCAAGGTAATCTCCAATGTTGAAGAGGTTAAGGCCCGGCACGGCCGCCTGATTCTGGTGGGCAGTGCTGGAGATGATAATCTGGCCCGCATCACGAAGCATGTTATTCAGTTGCCGGAGATCCACGAAGACCTTAATCCCATCCTCTACGCCATTCCCCTGCAACTGCTGGCCTACGGTATTGCCAACGCCAGGGGCTGCGATGTTGACCAGCCAAGAAATCTGGCCAAGAGTGTCACGGTTGAATAATTCTATAAAATAACCATGAGACGATCATGGACAATTCAGGGAACAGCCATGCGTAAAATTCTCATCACCGGAGCCGCTGGTTTTATTGGTAATTTTTTAAGTCGACGCCTCCTGTCTCAAGGCTGGGAGGTAACCGGCATTGATAATTTAAATGATTATTACGATCCGGCCTTAAAACGCGGCCGCCTGGCCCGGATACCACCAACCGCGCCCTTCACCTTTATTCAGAGCGATATAGCCGACCGGCCGTTGATGGCCGAATTATTTGCCAAACATAAATTTGACGTTGTGGTAAACCTGGCCGCCCAGGCGGGGGTGCGTTATTCCTTAGAGAATCCCAACTCCTATGTGGATGCCAATGTGGTGGGCTTTGTTAATCTGCTTGAGGGCTGCCGCCACTCCGGGGTGGGACATTTCGTCTTCGCCTCCTCAAGTTCGGTTTACGGCGGCAATGTTCGCACCCCCTTTTCGGTACACGACAATGTTGATCATCCAGTCTCTCTGTACGCTGCCACTAAGAAGGCCAACGAACTTATGGCTCACAGTTACAGTCATCTGTACGGCCTGCCGGCCACCGGCTTACGCTTTTTCACGGTTTACGGCCCCTGGGGACGGCCGGACATGGCCTATTTTCTCTTTACCAAGGCCATATTAAGCGGTAAACCCATCAAGATTTTTAATAATGGTAAAATGAAGCGTGATTTTACCTATATTGATGATATAATAGAGGGAGTAGTAAGAGTAATCGACCAACCGCCACCTCCAAACCCGGAGTGGGATAAAATGAATCCTGATCCAGCCTCCAGCTGGTGTCCTTATCATATTTATAATATCGGCAACAACCAGCAGGAAGACCTGATGCGTTATATAGAGGTATTAGAGGACTGCCTGGGCCGGAAGGCGATCAAGGAATTCCTGCCCATGCAGAACGGCGATGTCAAGGAGACCTTCGCCGACGTGGACGATCTGGTACGTGCCATTGATTTCAAACCGCGCACCTCCATTGAGGAAGGCCTGCGACGCTTTGTGGATTGGTACAAAGTTTATTATTCTTGATGGACAAAAAATAAAAAAATAAAATGAATATAACTATGATTGGTACCGGCTATGTAGGGCTGGTAACAGGCTCCTGCCTGGCTGAATTCGGCCATCAGGTGACCTGTATGGACAAAGCAACGGAAAAAATCCAGGCCTTAAAGGAAGGAAATATCCCCATTTATGAACCAGGACTGGAACAACTGGTAGCGAGTAATGTCAAGGAGGAACGCCTGTGTTTCACCACAGATATGAAAGCGGCGGTTGAATCAGCTCAGGCAGTATTCATCGCCGTTGGCACCCCGGCGTCGAGACGTGGCGACGGCTACGCTGATCTGACTTATATCTATGCCGCGGCCCGGGAGCTGGCGCATTATCTTCGTGATTACACGGTGGTAATTGATAAAAGTACAGTCCCGGTAGGTACCGCCCGTCAGGTGGCGCGAGTTATCAGAGAAGAAAACCCAACGGCAGATTTTGATATTATCTCCAACCCGGAATTTTTGCGGGAGGGAGCGGCTATTAACGATTTTATGCGGCCCGACCGAGTGGTAATCGGCACCGAATCAGCCAGGGCGACCGAGGTCATGCGCGAGGTTTACAACCCCTTATATCTTATCTCAACCCCCATTGTGGCTACCAATCTTGAGACCGCCGAGCTCATTAAATATGCCGCCAACGCCTTTCTGGCCATTAAAATTTCTTTTATCAATGAAATTGCCGGCATCTGTGAAGAGGTGGGTGCCGATGTAGTTGATCTGGCCAGGGCGGTGGGCTTAGACGGCCGCATTGGCAGCAAATTCCTTCATCCCGGGCCCGGATACGGGGGGTCATGCTTCCCTAAAGACACCATAGCCCTCTTGCGTATTGCCCAGGAAAACGGGGTTGCCGCCCGTCTCGTGGAGGCCGGAGTGGAGGTCAATGCCGCTCAAAAAGCCCGCATGGTGAAAAAGATCATCAATGCCTTAGACGGCTCGGTGGCCGGTAAAACCATTGCCGCCCTGGGCTTAACCTTCAAGCCGGAGACCGATGACCTGCGGGAATCCCCGGCCCTGACCATCCTGCCCCCCCTGTTAGAAAGAGGCGGCCGGATTCAGGTTCACGACCCCCAGGCCATGCCGGAGGCAGCCCGGTTGCTGCCGGATTTTCATTATACCAATTCGGCCTATGAAGCCTGCGAAAATGCCGATGCCGTGGTTCTCTTCACCGAGTGGAATCAATACCGAGCCCTTGATCTTGAACGCCTCAAAAAAGTAATGAAACAACCTGTTTTTATTGATTTACGTAATGTTTATGAACCAGAGGCCATGCGGGCCGCGGGATTTATTTACAGCAGTATTGGCCGCTGACCGCGAATTTGTATAAACACAGATGACAACCACTTCCACAAATAAAAATAACAGCCACGAACTGCATCAGTTAAGAGCCGAGGTCAAGAGGTTAGTAAAGAACTGGCGCTCACTGCTTGATATAATGCCGATTATGGTTTTGTGCATCCGCAATGACAAGGTTATTGAATACCTTAATCAAAGTGCCCAGAAGGCCTTCGGCAATGTCCGCGGCCAGACATGCGCCAAGGCCCTCTGCAACAATAACTGTCAGAACCAATGCCCAATGAATATGCCCGCCAACAGCCGTGATACCATTGAGGCCAGGATAGCGGACATGCACGTTGAATGCACCACCGTCCCCTTCGCGGGCTATAATGGTGATAACCTGACCATGGTTCTGCTGCGTGACATCTCAAAACGTAAGCAACAGGAGAATGAGCTTAAATCCTTCAACGAAAATATTGATCATATCCTGCGCCTGAAGATTGATGAATTAAAGGAAAGTGAGACCCTGCGCAACAAACTGGCGCGGGAAGTCAATCTTTTAAAACAAAAGGTTGAAATCAAACAGAATAACGGTGGAATCATTGGCAGCAGCCGCAAGATACGGGAGCTGCTGGATACAATCCAGCAGGTAGCAAGTACAGATGCCATTGTCTTGATTACCGGCGAATCCGGTACCGGAAAAGAACTGGTAGCCGACCTCGTGCGCCGTAACAGTCAACGGCATGACAAAATATTTTTAAAGGTAAACTGCAGCGCCATTAATGAGAATCTCCTGGAAAGCGATCTCTTCGGCTACGAGAAAGGGGCTTTTACCGGGGCCGCCATGCGCACCAAAGGCAAATTCGAAATCGCCGACGGCGGCACCATATTCCTTGATGAAATCGGTGACATTTCGCCCCGCATGCAGAGCGCCCTCCTTAGAATATTACAGAGCGGCGAACTTATCCGGGTGGGCGGCAGCACCCCCATAAAGGTCGATGTCCGGATCATCGCCGCCACCAATGTTGATCTCGCCAAGGCCGTGGAGGAGGGTACCTTTCGTCTTGACCTCTATTACCGCCTTAATATTATCCGTATCTCTATACCGCCTCTCCGGGAGCGGAAAGAGGATATTATGGAGTTGACCACCCATTTTGTCAAAAAATATCGTCAGGTATTTAATAAACAGATAGATTTTCTTCCCCACCGAATTATTGATCTCCTGCTGCAGCATGACTGGCCCGGTAATGTTCGGGAACTGGACAATGTTATCCAGCGCACTGTATTAATGTCAAAAAGTAACATGATAACCGAAGATGACATTATCTTTGAAAACGTCACGGATACAACGAGCAACAGAAGTTCTCTTGTCGATTACATCGCCAATAGTCCCAACAAGTCGCTGAAAGATATTATGTCCGCCCTGGAAAGGGATCTTCTATCCCATGTCCTGCGCGAAAACAAGGGTAACGTCGTAGAGGCCGCCAAACAGCTTGCCGTGGGCAAAACCGCCTTTTACGATAAACTTAAAAGGCATGGCCTTTCGCCCAAATCGTTAAAGAAAAAATTGTAAGTATTCAGCCAGTGAAATGCCCATAATGAGCAATAAGCCAATAGATTCTTCATGCCCATATTTCTCCAACAACGCTGATTGCCTGATGATCAATGACGGTATTTATATTCCCTTACCGCAACATATTAAGATGTTTTGCCAGTGCAGTTCATTCATCAAATGCCATCACTATATTAATGGCCGCAAGCCTGGTGATCCACTGCGTTATGATGAAGACAGCAAAACGGATTTTAAAAATTGAGACGGCATCAATCTAAGACCTGCAAGAAACAACATGGCCCGTCTTCGGCTCTCGACTCTCAGCTAATTTCATCAACAACCAATTTCGCAAAGGTCATCGCGCTGGTGAATGCCGGGGATATGGCGTTAAGTATATGAATACTGTTTTCTGCTCGTTTAATCAGAAAGTCCATTACCAGTTCATTGGCTGCTGTATCAATCAGCTGAGGTCTTATCCCGATTTTTGAACATGACATTATATCATCTTTATCTAAACGCTTGACCAGCTTCCTGGCATCCGCGAAGAAGTATCTGAATATATATTTTCTGGGTTCTTCAAAGGCAATGGCCCGGAATTTTTTATTTTTGATGAGAAGTGCCATATCCTGAAGCAGTATCGTCAGACTTTCACTATCCAGCCCCTGGAGAAGACCATAATTTTCTCTGCCAAAGGCAGGTATTGCCGTTGGCCCCAGATAAACATCACCCCCTACCCCCTTGGTAAAATGAACCCCCAAAAATGGATTTTTGATATTGGGAACCGGATAAATACTGCCATTTACCATGGAAGTTTTTTCTGGCTTCAGCTGCCGGTAAACGCCCTTGAAAGGAATAAGCCTGTATTGCAGCCCAACTCCAAAAGAATGGGCAATGTGGTCGCTGTATGCTCCGGCAGCGTTTATAAATTTTTTATATGATATTTTTCCTCGATTGGTGACTGCAATATTTTTTTATTCCCTGAAAATTTCGTATTAAAGAGTATCTTAACGCTGCCGGTGGCTGTCAGCTCTTTTTGCAGATGCTCAAGTATTTTTCCGGGGGCCACAACCGCTGTATAATGTGAAAAAAGGGCCTGGCCAAAAGTCCTGGCGTTTGGTTCAATTTCAGCCAGTTGTTTTTCATCGACAAGATCAACTTTCGCGCCATTTAATCTGGCCCGCTTGTGAAGCTCATGAAGAGTTGCCAATTGCTGAGGATTTGAAGTTACTATCACTTTCCCGGAATTAATTAAAGGCAGGCCGTTCTCCCGGCAATACTGCTGCATGAGAAGATTACCCTCGAGACATAATCTGGCCCTTGCCGAGTCAGGCGTATAGTATATTCCAGCATGGAGAACCCCGCTGTTTCTCCCGGAGGCGTGACAGCCCACAGAATCTTCTTTTTCTATGAGAACTATATCGTTACAGCCCCGGGCAACAAGTTCTCTCGCTATGGTAAGTCCCAATATTCCGCCGCCACAGATAAGGGTATGAGTTGACAAGCCAACAGACATAGCTCAGAGGATACCAGTATATTTTTTGAAACCATCTTGCCAATGGGGCATAATATCGCCTTTGAGCCCGCGAAAAAATCTGCTGGCAAAATGATTCAATGCCTGTAGCAAAACAACATGACCGATACTTATACCTGATTTTCTACTCATGTTATTTCTTTACTTTACAGCCCTCATGCCGCGGCAACGCTAAAAAATGACTTAACACCCGGCAGGCCCCGGCCAACTGCCCTATCTCAATAAATTCATGCGGTTTGTGGGCCGCTTTGTAGTCACCGGGCCCCCAAACCAGAGAGGTACCACGGCTTTTTAAGCGTGAGCAATCTGATGGAAATGGAACACCAATTAATTTATCGGGGAATTTCTGGGCTCGAATACTGGCCTGAAAGGCCTGGATAAAGCTGTCGTCAGGATCAGAATCAAGGCCAAAGGCCGCGAACAAGGGAATAACCCGGCCTCTGCCGCCAACCACCTGCTCTATATAAGCGTGAATCTTGGCTGGCTGGTGGTTTGGCAGCAACCTTATATCAATTAGAATTCGGTCTTTATCCAGGCCTGCCCCCCTGCCACTGCCACCCGCAATCAGCGTAATTGTCATAACGGCCCTGCCGAGTTTGGGATGGGCCTGTTGTTCTATGGCCGTTTTGAGACGGCCAAGTTCCTCTTTAATCTGGATAAGCGTCTCAGCGTCAGAGGCCCGGCGGGGCAGAATCCGGCAGCGATAAACCCCGATATGGGTTGAAATCGGCCGCAATCCGCTTGGTTCAAGGGCAACGCATAAATCCCAGCCGGCAGGATTAGCTTCGGCAAGTCTGGCCGAACCTGCCATCCCGCACTCCTCATCAACACTCCCCACCAGGGTAACATCATACCCCAGTGAATCCCCCCGCTTACGCAGACCAATGAGAGTTGAAAAAAGCGCGGCCAATGGGCCCTTATCATCACACGCCCCCCGGCCCCATATCTTATTATCCCTGACCTCGGCCTCAAAGGGTTTCCGCATTCCCCGGGCGCTAACCGTATCCATATGGGCCAGAAAAACAATTTTTGGCGCCCCTGGTTTGGGGAAGGAGTCAATAAAATTAAAACGCTCCGCCATAACTTCCTGGAGCTGCCAGGCAATATTATTGGTAGAACAAAGCCGCTCCAAGACCTCAACAATCCCGGCTTCACAGGGGCCTGTAGTGGCAGTCGGCTCAGACGACTCACTGGGAATGGCGATTAATTCCTTAGTGAGATGAATCGTATTATCAATAATATCACGCATTAACTAATTAGATATTTTTTTATCTTGCTGACAGCAGCCCAACGGCCAACGAGCCGCTCTCTATTATAAATAGAGAAACTTATACTATACAAGATTGCACCTGAGCAAATAAAAAATCCTCAGTACCATGAATTAGAAAAAAAACCCTTGCATCTTCTAAAATTTCCGGCTATGGTATCTAAAATCTTGTGTAGTCACTATTTGTAGTTCATTAATTACGGAAAAGCTAACCGCACAGTCCTCAGTATACAGGAGTGCGGTTTTTTTGTTTGAACACAATGACTGCCCGCCGGTTAATATTAAACCGGCATTTCATCATTTAAGCGGTTTTTAATATAAATCGCGAACAGTAAGGAGTAGTAAAAATGGCTGAAGGTACCGTAAAATGGTTTAACGATTCTAAGGGTTTTGGTTTTATCGAGCAGGATGGTGGAGCTGATGTTTTTGTTCATCACACCGCAATCCAGGC
>JAJRZN010000179.1 GCA_024275235.1 Deltaproteobacteria bacterium | reverse complement strand
TTGAACCTGCACAAAAAATCGCCGACGAGTTGCCAGTCCCTTGCAGCGCCTTGTTCGGCGATCTTTGCCGCATAATTTTGTAGTGGCGGCATGAACAAATCAACCTTTTCATTTATCGTGGTCTGTCCCCGATTGATTCTTGGTGACGACAAATTAATATTCTCTGTCTCTTTTAAAGCTTTCCTAAAAAATTACTTTGATAAGTACGAATTACCTCTTCGTCAAAAACACAAACTTCTGACAACCTGAAAGCAACGTTATAGCTGATTAATTGTATGAATAATGCATCTAATTTATACTTGTCTTGGTTCTCGGGGTGCCATATTCCTTTTCTTTTAGATGTATGATGATGCAAAAAACCTCTTAACTCAATGATTTGGTCAATAATATTTTCTGGCGATTTATTTTTGTATTTAGTCTCGTACTCTTGCTTAAGTTTTGAATTTGATAAAATTCTTGATCCTGGTTCATTTTGTGCTGACATGATAGATTTAATCAAAATTTTAGAGTTTTTGAACTCGGCACTTATTTGTTTTTTCTTAAATTTCCCGTTGCCGTAAGTTGACTCTATGAGAAAATAAAAGTCATATATTGCTTCGATATATCTCTTTTCTTCAATGTCAATTCGCCCCTTTCTGTAAAAACTGAGGGCGACCTCTACAGCAAAACCTTTATCTGCTCCAATAATTGACCTTGCAATTATATCAAATGGAGTTGGTCTAATTTCGTTATCGGGTATTTCTGTAATATCTGTTTTGTAGTTAAAAACTTTCAGTTTTTCTTTTTCTTGTTCATTTTCTGGAATCCATTCCATTTTGGGATGGTGCAAATCTATAGAATAAACGCCATAAAGTGAAAGCAACCCTTCGATTGTACGTAGTTCCATTATCACAAAAAACATCAAAGGGTTTTCTTTTATGTTTAAATGGAAAGCCACTCCAGGGGTGGGAGATTTCGTTATACTTGGCCAGTAACGTTCATCGTCTGTTTTTATGGTTGCCCAAATATGCGTAGCGACACCGAATTCGTTTATCTCAAATTCATAGGTAGCCCCACGTGCTTTTATAGGAAAGACATGTGATGGCTTAATTTTTCCGTTAATTTTGAATTTATATTTACACTTCATTTTATTTGCCGCCGAACGACCAGCATCACCGGCTGGCCGTGGCTTTAGCAACCAACATTGAGCGGTGCAACATACTTGAAATAAACTCCGAAAAACGCGCGTGCTTGCCAGTCCGGTGGATGCATTTGTTAGCATTTTATTCTTCGTTAAAATCAATAATGCTATAACCATGATTTTCTATTAACCATTCGTTAATTTGGCTTTGCAGTTGTTCTTTGTCGAGTTCTTCTTTTTCATGATCATCCAAATCTAAGTTCCATGCAAAAGCTTGAGCAACAACATTGCTTGTTTCTTTTAAGTATTCTTTTGACCAGTGATATAAAAGAGATTCACAAAACGATTCCTCGAATTCCACTGATGCAATTGGGTCGCTCCAAACATCTGGAGAAGGAACATTGGTTACTCCTGAAATAAGCCTGTTATAATATTCACCATTTTCTAACTTGTTATTAATATTTTCATTCCAGTTTTTCCATGCTTCTTTTGCTACAGTTTCATCTGAATATTTCCAAGTTGTAATATTATTCTTTTCAAGGTACTCTTGAATTCTTAGTCGCAATCTCATAAAAGAGTTAAAAATATTGTCTTTTTCTTTTTTCATGCTTGTTGTTATGAAATCAAAATATGGTTTTCTCTCTTTGATACGCTTTTTTAACGTAGATTTTAGATCATCTCTTAACGATTGTGGACTCCAGTGCCCATAACATGTTTCGATACAATATTTTTTCCAAGATGCTTTACTACTTCCGAGTTCTGGCAAGTCTAAATCCAGGCCAAATGGTTTTTTTGCCGACAAAAGAATTTCAATTGAAACAGAATCTGTAATGCTCGCCTCAAGCATTTCATCAATATGAACATCTTGTTTAACAACTTCTTTAGGTAAATGTAGTTTGAACCGAAATGGATTTTGCTCTTTTAACTCGTAATAAATTGAACCATCTAATAACAATTGTCTCATGCATGATGGAAAAATGTTATCTACATTGACACCTACTTGAACTGATTTTTTATAAAGATTATCAGCGTAATCTTTTATCCATTTTGATAAACGATTACCGTTAGCTTTTCCTCCAATATTTATATCTTCATACAAAACTAATTCTTCATTTTTGTTGAATCCGTTTTTCGTTAAATTCATCGAACCAAATATAATCTTTGCTTTTTTATTGCCCTCAATTAAATATGCTTTACTATGAAACAAAGAACCCAACTGTACTAAGAATATTCCACTTTCAGAGTCGCATACGTTGTGTATTTTCTCATTTACTTCTATAAGTTTCTTTTGAGTTTCTCTATCTGATAAATAATGGCTTGAAGATTTGTCGATAAATAATCGCAATGATGGTACAGATCTCTCGTCCGCTGATTTTTTTACAAATTTGATTAGTTGTTTAATACTATCGATATCAATGTAAGCAGAAATAATAATAATTTTTCGAATTGCCCCTGATATTTCGAAAAATTCATTAAGTGGCTGACTGTCATCATAGAGTTTGAAGGATTTTATTTCCAATTTTGTCTCCTGTATCTAATTTTATCGCCTATTTTATGCTAACAATAAGTAGACACCCAAAAAGCTCTAATCCATCGCACATTTAGTGGGTGTTCAAAAATTTTACCTTACTATTTTACAGCATAACACCTCCCCCGCAAGGTTTATATATCTATTTCGCTGTATAAAAAAGTCAGTATTATCTTTATTACACAACAGGTAAACATACATTCATACAGGGCAACGTATTAAATAATTTCATTGTGGAAGCAGGAGGATTTTACATACAAAAAACAATAAAACTCCCCGTTGTATGCACCAGAGAGGGGGGTAAGATCGATATTGCTCCGACTGGGGGATACTCAATGGTTGATAGCCAATTTGCTTTATTGCTCTGGTTTACGTCTGAATTAATGTTTGAAATTGCGAGTGAAAGACATTGATTGCGGTCAGAAATGAAAAGGGCAATAAAGATCGAATAACCATGCTGCCTAAGCAGCATTACAGGAGGGCTTTTGCTTCATCTTGAGAAATGTTACAAAACACATGAGAACAACTTAGAAGCGATATGTGGTGCGGCTTATATGCCCTACGCCCTGAAAAGAAAATATAAAATTGCCAACCAAGAATAGGGGTGGCAAAGTAAGCAGCACTATCGTATCAGGGAACAGGAAAAACGGCGCGTGGCATCACAATAACCTTTTGCAGCCCGGGCCGCTGACAATACTTCGTCCACCTGATACCGGCATAATATTTATCTGGGCCCGAATTCGCTCCTTTAAGGCCGGAACATGAGAGATAACCCCGATCAATTTACCATCCTGCTGTAAGCCGCCCAAAGCCTCCAGGGCAGCATCCAGGGCCTCTTCGTCCAAGGTGCCGAACCCTTCATCGAGAAACAGGGAGTCCACCCGCACCTTGCGGCTGGCCATCTTTGAAAGCCCCAGCGCCAGAGTCAAGCTCACAATGAAACTCTCACCGCCGGAGAGATTTTTTATCGACCTGATCTCTCCGGCCTGATAGTTGTCGATAACATTCAGCTCAAGCGGCTGTTTAGCATCCCTGATAAGCAGATAGCGATCCGTCATTTTTTCAAGCTGCCTGTTGGCCTGTGAAACCATAATCTCAAAGGTCAGTCCCTGGGCGAAGTTGCGATATTTTTTGCCGTCCGCGGAACCGATGAGGCCGTGGAGCTTTTCCCAGCGGCCGCACTCCTTTTTCTGATTCTCAATTGCGGCCTGTTTTTTCTTAATACGCTCTTTAGCCGCGGCATTTTCAGCCAGCTTATGCCTCACCGCGGCAACTTCAGCCCTAAGCAGGGTTAAGCCCTCTTCGAGTTCTTTACAAACAGGCTCCAGCTCTTCAAGCCGCGCCTCAGTAACCTTTTTATCCATTTCTGTAATAAGTCGATTTTGCCGATCCTTTTGCCTGGCCCGCAAATCGGTCTGCCGGTCATCAAGATTCCTGGCCCTGGCTTTCAGCGTATCCCGCTCCACCAATGGCAGCCGGGCGGCAAGAAATTGCTGCTCATCGGCAAAGCCAGCAGTTTTTATGGCCCCCATAAACTCCGATTCCAACGATTTAAGTTCAGAAGCCCTTTTATTAATCCGCTCTTTGAGTAAAATATTATTTGCCCGCGCGGAGTTCAGCCGCTGCCTGGCCGCGTCATGGGCGGTTCGAGCTGATTTTTCCGTAAGTTCCGCGGCGCTGAGCGCTTTATCCAAGCGCCTCTCTTCCGCCTCCGGGCTTTTGGTTCCAAACAGCTCACGGCGCTTGGCTTGTCCATCAACAAACTCTTTTTTGAGTATACCCAGGGCTGCCCGCCTTTCAAGCAAGGCCTGACTGCGGGTCTCAATTACCGCCTCAAGGCTTTTAATTTTACTGGCAAGTTCGATGATCTGCCCCTCAATATCCGCCTTTTTATCCAACTGCCCCTGCCAGCGCTTAAGCCGCTTCCTGAGAGAAGCCAACAATTCCGACAGATCCGTAGTATCGGGGATTTTCTCTATGCCAAGAGGCCGCAGCCTGTTGAGGGCCGATTCCCGCAACCCAGCGAAATGAAGGGCTGTTTTCTTGAGCTCCCCGGCAATATCCGCCAGATACCGGGCAGCGGTTTTTTTGTCATTCGCGGCCGCGGCTTCGAGCCTTTCACAATCGGTTAGATTTTTGAGGGCGCCCTTTTCGGCAGTTTCAAGTTCTTTAACGGCAGTTTCCAACCCTTCCGCCTGCCGGATAAATTCAGTCAGTTCCCCGATTTTTTTCTCGATTTCATCCACCTTTGGAATATTACCCAAGGCAAATGGATGCTCCCCGGCCCCGCATAATGGACACGGCTTGCCATCTGCAAGTCTGGCTCTTTCGGATTCAAGATCGGCTATTTTCCGCCGGAAGGCCTCCTCTCGCAGCAGAGTCTCCTTTTCGCGGCGATATTCCCTGAGCAGACGGCCGGACAACAAGGTTGCCAAATCATCTTTTCGCCGTTCAAGCTGCTTTTTCACTTTGTCCAGCGCCTGTTTTCGAGTATTCAACCTAAGCGCACAGGCCGTCAGCTGATTGGCTGCCGTCTTCAGCCGCGCTGTCGCATTTGCTTCATTTTCCTTTTTGTCGGCAATATCCCGCTGAACAGACAAGAGGCTGGTCAGCTGCTCTTCAACACCGGTCAGCCCGCCCACAAGCCAGGAATCCCTGGAATTAACGGCAAGATATTTTTCCACGATTTCCAATGACTCCTGGGCCGCGGAGTATTTCTTCTCTTCCGCGGCCTTAAGCTTTCTGTCTGCCTCAATTTGTTTATTCTCCCGCCGGCAAGTCTCATCTTCACTGTCAACAGTCTTCTTCTTTTCTGCCAGCTGCAGATCAAGAGCGCGCACCTGCCGAATTAATGGGGCTGCCTTTTTTTGCTCTTCCCTGGCCTTTAAAATCAGCCTTTCGGCTTTTTGCAGGGTATCTTTTTTCTGCTGAACCAACAATTCAAAAGCGGGCAGCTTATCCTCTCCATCCCTGAGAGATTTTTGATCCGCCCCCTGCTCTTTGCGAACAGAGGTTAACAGGGCATACTGCCCATCCATCTCAGCCGCCCTGAGGGCACGGGCCAGTTGTTCCCTTGCCGGTTTAAAGGACTCAAATTCCGCTTTCAGATTGGCATCTTCCACGGACAGCGAGCTTATTTCTTGCCGCAAACGCTGAATACCGTTTAACCAGGTAAGGGCCTTACTCGTTTCCATCAACCTGGCGTTGATATCCTTCTCTTTCTTTTGTTTTTCCCGCAGCTCCTGATCAAGTTCCTTTTCCTGCTCCGGAGCAAGGATAACGACACCCGCCGTTTCTGCCTGCAGAATATTCAGTTTATCACGTTCGTCCCGCTGGCGTTCATGAACACGCCGTGAGATCTCCGTGTATATTCCAGTGCCGGTAATCTGCTCAAGGATTCTTGATTTCTGCTCCACTTCGGCTTTCAAAAAGGTATCAAAACCACCTTGTGCCAGAAGGATTGAACGGGTGAAGCGCTCAAAGTCCATGCCGGTTTTTTCTTCAATAACCACCGCAACCCGCCTGAGCTGATGTTCTATCACCCTGCCGTCTGTAATTCCTTCGGCAATTTCGTGCCGGGGATTTTGCAGATCACCGCCGGCCTTTCTCCGAGCCCGATGCTGACTCCAATGACAGCGAAACAGCCCCGCCCGGGACTGAAACCTCACTTCGGCATAGCACTCTCCCGTCTGGCGGGACATAATTTCATTGCTGCTTTTGGTGATTTTCCCCAGCCGGGGAGTCGCGCCGTAAAGCGCGAGACAGATGGCATCAAGAATAGTGGATTTACCGGCCCCGGTGGAACCGGTAAGGGCAAAAATACCGTTTGCGGCATACTCCGGAGCGCTGAAGTCGATAAACCATTCTCCATAAAGCGAATTCAGGTTCTTAAATCTAAGTTCAAGAATTTTCATGCTTTCGAACCCCGGAAGCCGCCCGTTACCGCACCGCTATTCGGCATTTTTATCTTCTTCCTGCAGGTCATGAATTATCTCGTTATAGGAGTTGGTCAATCCAATCCGCTCATCAAGAGGCACATCAAAGGTTTCCAGACAACGCGCAAAGACATCATTTACATTCAGGTCGTCGAGGGTTTCGTCCTCTTGAATCGTACCCATAACCCGCTCAATCAGGCGCTTATTCTTTATCCGCCGCAGCTCCATGGCAGAACCGGTCAGGGCTTCGTCAAGCATATCCCGAAGATTAGCGGCGATATCCACACCGGTATATTCAACCTCTAACCATGCCGTGCTGCCAGCTCGTTTCAGCTCTTCTATTCTCGCGCAAATATCATCGAGACCACCAACTATCCGCTCCAAGGGCTGAAAGCAGGGAATCGGCAATTCTTTAATCAATGGTGCGGCACCGTTAAACTCCACCACAACAACCTTCTTTTCCTGAGCGGCTTCACCATAACCCATGGGAACAGGAGAACCGCTGTAGCGCATATATTCCGCGTCTCCCACCTGCTGCGGGACATGCAGGTGTCCCAAAGCGAGATAATTGATTGATACGGGGAATGACTCTTTATCTATGTGGGCCAGGGAACCGACATAGAGCTCCCGAACTCCGTCTCCATCAACAGTCTTGCCGCCGATGGTAAAGAGATGGCCCATGGCAATAATCGGTATCCGGGAGTTGCCTTCCGCCCGGAAAGCGGCCTCCTTACGGGCGGCAAGGGCACAAACTTCCGCATAATGGCGGCGGATACCAAGGGCAAGTTTGGCGTTTTTATCATCAACGCTTTCCCCTGGTTCCACGGTACGAATATCTCTGTCCCTGAGATAAGGCACCGCGCAGACAATAGCCTGCGGACGATTCTGCCCATCACGCAGGACAATCACCTCATCATCAGGGTTCTCCGCCATGGCACCGACGACGTAGACATTCAAGACCTGCAGAAGTTCTCTCGGGGCATTCAGAAAGGAGGGGGAATCATGGTTACCGGCAATAACCACAATATGACGGCAACATGAATTGGACACCCGGCATAGGAAGCGGTAATACAGTTCCTGAGCCCGGTTGCTGGGGGTACTGATATCGAAGATGTCCCCGGCAATCAGCAGGGCATCAATCTTTTCATTTTCTATCGTACTGCTGAGCCAGTCAAGAAAGGCGCCAGACTCGTCATAACGTTTACGCCCGTAAAGGGAACGCCCCAAATGCCAGTCAGAGGTGTGAAGAATCTTCATTCAGACTTTTGTGCACTCCCTTATTGTTCAGCACTAAATATCTTGCGTAAAATAGAGGTGGTACGCTTTAACGGATTACGTCGAATTGCTGCTTCCTCCCTGGCAAGATAATCAAAAACAGCGGCAAGGGAACGGTTTAAAACATCGGCGGTCAGCTTATCTTTTATGTCAGGGACAAAGGGTACGGACTTATAACGGCCCATAACCTGATCGTAAACAGCCACTGCCCCGGACTGAGCAAGAGATTTTTGCACTATTGGCCGCATGGCGGCATGCAGCGACCGACTCATTTTTTTCTCAAAGTAACGGGTCGCCGCGTCATCGGGGCCTTTATATATCGCCATGGCATCTTTAATCGTCATAGCCTTAATCGTCCGCGCGAAAATTGGTTCAGCCTTGGGAACCGCCTGTTCCGCCGCCCGGTTCATACGCAGCTCAAGATCATCCAGCAGACCGGACATGCCAAGTCTGCCAAGCGTAGTCTGCACTATTTTAAAATTATCCGGCAGGGGGATATGAATTTTTTTGTTTTTATTAAAGGCGTCCTTCCGCCCCAGGGTTGAAACGACCCTTTTGGAACCAACCAGCAAGGCATCTTTCAGGCCAAGAACAATCTCCTTTTGGGAGAGCGATGCCATGGGCCTGGTCGTCGTGGCCGTAGTATTCGTCTGCAGCACCTTTTTGGATACCCCTTGCAATTGATCCCAGAAACCGGCCAAGGCCGCCTGGCCGGGCAAGACGATGAGCAGCAGCGTCAAAGCGACAATAAAATTTTTCATCACATCTCCCAGAACAGCTATTGCACTGAAAGAGTGGCGTAAACTCTCCTGTTCATCCGACGGCCGTCAGGAGTATTATTAGAGGCCACCGGCCGGCTGAAACCATAGCCGACAGTTTTAAGCCTGGCCGGATTAAGACCGAAATGAGATTCAAGATAACGCTTAACACTCATGGCCCTTCTCTGTGATAAGGCTTGATTATAGGCCCTGCTGCCGACATTATCGGTATACCCTTCGAGAGTAACCGAGATTTCGGGATGCGCCTTCATGAATTTGGCGAATTTTGCCAGTTCAGCGTCATAGACGGGACGCACAATATCTTTATCAAAATTAAACCGCACCTGCAGTTCAATGGTCTGAGGACTGGTTATGGGCAGGGGACAGCCGTCTTTATCTACCTTTATCCCTAAAGGCGTATCGGGGCAGAGATCACGTGAATTCGGCACACCATCATGATCCGAATCTCCAATTACCGCTTTAGTTTTAATCTGGCAGCCATTTTTATCAACCTTAACCCCCCGCGGCGTGTTGGGACAGTGATCAAACTGGTCAACAACGCCATCACCATCACTATCCACAGCCGCCTTCAGAAACACCTTTTTAACAAAATCAGCCATGCCCTGCGGAGTACTTAATGCCGCGTAATCAGAGACAAAGCCACAGCCGCTGGTGGAGGCAATCTGTTCCATAACCTCTCTGCTGCCGGCACCGTTACCAATTAAAACGGGATATATACATAATCTATCGCCGTAAATTTTTTTCATGGCCCGAGCCGCGTCAACCGAGGTCTGGCCGACGTTTTCAGCGTCACTGATTAAAATAACGGCAATTGGCCCGCTGGTTCCGCTTAAATCCCTGGCAGCGGCCTCAAAGGCTCCGGGCAGGGGAGTCAGACCGCCGGGAGATGTAAGAGCGGCCATGGCCTTAGAGAAGCCCTGATGAGAATATTTTGTCATGCCGTATAAGGGCGAGCTGCCATTGGCCAGGGAGAAACCACGGGGGCCAAAGGCCCTGATTCCCGCCTGGATATCAAGAGCGGGCAGGGTATTGTTCAGATTATCGGCCACAACCTTGGCCTGAGCAAATTTACGCGCTCCCTCATAGGTATTCCCCATTGACGAAGAGGCATCAAAAATAACCATAAAATTATCAACGCTTTTCTGGTACTGACCGCTCCGCACCTGAGAAGAAAGGTCCACAGGCGTAAAAGGCTGCGGGGTAATTTGGGGAGCACAGGCCGTAAACATCAGGCTGACAAGAGCCAAAAACAGATATTGCGCATTTTTTCCCATTTCAAATTCTCCTTTAATTTTTTAAATTTTAAATATTCCAATTTAAAGCTGGCTTTAAACCCACAGTGAACAGCCACAAAATTTACGCCATACTATGTACTCCTATTTAATCAATAAAAACAATATTGCAAATAATATTTATTGTCATTTAAACGATATTTTGGTCTTTTATATCTTTCTGACATTTTTTCATTCAGAACAAGAACAAAAAGGAGGCTGATCATGGAACATCTATTAATCCGGGCTCAAACAATCATCGCCCTTTACGGTTTAAACCTGGTCGCGGCACTGCTTATCTTCCTGATCGGACGCTGGACCGCGAAACTCGTCCGCCGGGTGCTTGACCATGTTATGATTAGACGGAATGTTGACCCAACTCTGCGGGGTTTTATTAATCACCTGGTATATATGGGGCTCCTTGCCTTTGTAATCATTGCCGCCTTCGGCAAGCTGGGAATTCAGACAGCATCCTTTGTGGCGGTATTAGGTGCTGCCGGCCTGGCCGTCGGCCTGGCCCTGCAGGGCTCATTAGCCAATTTCGCGGCGGGAGTATTATTAATTATCTTCAAACCATACAAAGTCGGGGATTTCATTGAAGGAGGAGGAGCATCGGGTACGGTAGAAGAAGTTCAACTTTTTTCCACCCAGTTAAAAACAGTAGACAACAAAACCATAATTATCCCCAACTCTAAAATTTCCTCCGACAATATTGTTAATTATTCCGCCAAACCAACCCGCCGGGTAGACATGGTATTCGGAGTCGGTTACAATGATGATATAGAGCAGGTGCGGACAATAATCAGCGGGATTCTGGCCCAGGAGAAACGTATCCTGCCTGAGCCGGCACCACAGATTGCCGTCTCGGAACTGGCCGACAGCTCGGTTAATTTTGTAGTCCGTCCCTGGGTAAAATCCGCTGACCACTGGCCGGTATATTTTGACGTCACCGAGGCGGTTAAGAAGAAGTTTGACGAAGAAGGTATATCCATTCCGTTTCCGCAGCGCGATGTCCATCTTTTTGAGCATAAAGAGTAAAATTATTCACCAACAGTCATGAATCCACTTGCTTCTATTACCAGTACAATCGCCCTGAGCATGGGCCTGGGGTGGGCCAGCGGCATTAACCTTTACGCGGCCATAGCCATGCTCGGCTTCATGGGCTATACCGGCAACATGACCCTGCCGCCCGACTTGCAGGTTCTGGCCAACCCCATGGTTATAATGGCGGCGGGCGGCATGTATGTAATAGAATTTATCACCGATAAAATTCCCGGCGTCGATACCGGCTGGGATACCATTCACACCTTTATCCGAATCCCGGCCGGTGCCATGCTGGCCGCGGCGGCAGTGGGCAATGTCAGTCCGGCGGTAAGTATTGCCGCCGGGATTGTCGGTGGAGGCCTGGCGGCCGGCAGTCACGCGACCAAAGCCGGCAGCCGGGTAATAATCAACACCTCACCGGAGCCCTTTACCAACTGGGCGGCATCCATTAGTGAAGACGCCATGGTTTTCGCCGGGTTGTGGACCTCACTGCATCACCCTGTCCTGTTCCTGGCCCTGCTTGTCATCTTTATTGTTTTCGCGGCCTGGCTGCTGCCGAAAATCTGGCGGGGCATAAAAAAGGTCTTTGCCTGGCTGCTCCGGCTCTTTCGTCAGGAAGATATTCCCCCGGCCGCACCCCCTTCAGCACCTTAAATCAGACGGACATCATCTAAAAAAATCACCCTGTCTCTTTTCTCGCGGATCACAAAAAATCCCAATTCGCTGATCTCAGACATATTCATCTTTCTGTCAGCAGGGGCGTTGCGAATATCAGCGAGGCTGATTTTAATATCATTCCAGCCATGATGAGTGATAAAAGAACGATTGTAGCGGTCTTTATAAAGCTGCGGCCCCTCTTCGTGCTTTTTATCATTAACCCGCACGGTTATGGCCAGCGGCTTGAGGCCTTTATTGTAAATACTGAAAGCCAGAAAGGACAGCCCCTGCCAGTTATGGGGGAAATACTCCAGATGGACACCGGAATAGGTCGCGGTACTTAAAGAGACGCGCAAGGAAAAATGCCCCTGCCGTGCCCGTTTCCGACTGCGGCGAATCACAGAATCCCCCTCTACCCATCTGGACACTTCACAGGGATGCTCAAAGCCTGCCAGGAGCGGGAAATCTTGTTCGGCCTGCCATTCATCAACAAGAGCGGTGGCAACAGGATAGAAATTCCAGCATAAGATAACAACGGCAACAAGCGCCAGCCCCAGGCGAACCCTGAGGGGGGAAGAAGACCACCTCAACCAGACAACCCCTAACACCCCGCCCATTAAATCACGAACCACATCCAGAGCGCTGGCCGTTCTGCCGGGAATACCGGACTGGATTATCTCTATTAAAGAGCCGATCAGCAGAATCAGCAAAAAAATCCGCAGGATCCAGGTCCATGAAACCACGCCCCCCTTCTTCCAGCCGAAATAACAAACAAAGAGCATAAAAAACAGGGGGTGACCAAGGTTCCAGGCGGCCATAAAGGAGCGAAGGGAATGGCCGGAGGGGCCGCCGTAGAAAAAAAACGGCAGCATAAGGCACATCCCGACTAACGGAATCAGTTTACAATATTGTTTCAAGATCATCCGCTTCAACAAAACAGTCCTGCCTCCTCTTTCCTGTTTTCGCAAATTGGATTTCATCAAAAATTAGAGGGGGAGGATGGGTATCAAGAAAAAAATCAGGGTCTTGCCTGGCTCCGGTGACCAGTACCGCCTTGAAATGATGGGCATACTGAGGGAATTTATTTTCAATATGACGAGTATGATATTTCAATATGGAAAAACCTGTACGAGGAAAGTACCAGTACAACTGAATACGACAACAGCCAGTAAATTAAACATAGCGTTGATAATTTGCAAGGGAATTTCCCTGCCTCTCCCATCAGACAATAATTACCATCTGATACAGAAAGCAGCAGTTGATAGTACCTGCCATGCTGCAAAAATCCTTTATAGCCGCAGACCGTACAGAGCCGCCCCCACGGCTCCCATCAGGTCGGGATCCGCGGGGGAGATTATCCGCGCCCGGCCGCCAAGACGCTCCCGCAGCATATGTCCCATACAGGGGTTACGGGCCACGCCGCCGGAAAAAACTATTTCCTCCTCATAGCCCAGGCGCTCAAGCATGGCGGCAAGCCGGTTAACCACGGAATGATGCACGCCCCTCGCTATATCCACCGCCGGGATGCCCCGGTTTTTCATGGAAATAACCTCGGACTCGGCAAAAACCGTGCACATGGAATTTATCGTCACCTCCGTCTTCGACTTCAGGGCCGCCGCTCCGAAGTCGTTCAGCCGAAAGCCCAGGGAGGCAGCCATGATCTCTAAAAAACGGCCGGTGCCGGCGGCACATTTATCATTCATCTGGAAGTTACTTACCCGGCCCGCCTTATCCAGGGCAATTACCTTGGAATCCTGGCCGCCGATGTCAATAACTGTATGGCAGCGCGGGAAGAAATAACGGGCGCCAAGGGCGTGCGCCTTGATCTCGGTTATGACCTCATGGGCAAAATGTTCACGGGCCAGATGACGGCCGTAGCCGGTGGCGACAATTTTTTTGGCCCCATATTTTTCAAGCATGCCCCGCGCCTGGGTATAGGGATCAAAACCGCTCTCAGCTAACTGCTGATCAACAATCACGCCATCCCTGAGAACGGCGAGTTTAATGGTGCGTGAACCCAGATCAATACCAACCACCATCTTCAGTCCCCGATCTGCTCCAGAAAGGCCTCGATTCTGGTCTGCAGCTGCCCCGCGTCCTCCGCTGAATAATCAGTTTCAATGGCGAGATAGGGAATCCCCTCACCTTCACAGGCCTCACGAATCTTGATTTCCTCAATATTATAGGTATGACAGAACTGCAGAGAGTAATGGAGAATACCCTGGGCCTTTGACTGCCGATATTCCTTTAAGACCTGATCCACCCGCTCGTCATTAGGGGTAAAGCAGGAACAATCGATTCGCATATAGCGGTCGGTGAGATTGGCTAACTGCTCATCCATGGAGCCACCGTCCTCAGCAATCAGATCCTTAAAATAACGGGTACCGATACAGGATTCCTCGTTGACCACCACGGCCCCGGCACTCTCCAGGAGGTTGTGAATTTTCCAGTTCGGCAGGGCCATGGGGGTGCCGGAGACCATAACCCTGGGGCATTCAGCGCCAACCGCGCCCCGCCCCTCCTTCACCCTGTCCTCCAATTCATCACATAGTTCATTGACCTTGACGGCAAAGCGTTCAGGCTCATCATAAAAGGCAATCTGCTCAATTAACAGGGCATCCCTGCCGCTGATGGGAGCGGGATTATTGGCCCGCAGCTTGGTCAGGCGCTGCAGGGCCCGCCGTTTATTGTTAATCAGCCTGACAGCCCCGGCCAGATTATCCTTAGATACCGCGCTGCCGCTGATCTCCTCCACCTTAGTCTTAAAATCCTTAACCTCTTCCAGCCACAGAGCCCGGTCTCGGGCTCTTTTCATCTGCGGAATTTCCATGACATGGGTGGGAACGAGACGATCAAGAATTTCCCAGGTCTTTTTCTTGGCGTCACAGGTGGTCTCGCCATAGACAAAATCCACCACCTGGAAATACGGGCAAATACGCCCGGCCTTGAAACCGTAAGCTGATTTAACCATGGGACAGATATTGCGGGGCAGAATTTTCTCGGCGTCAGGAATGGAGCCCGGCGAGCCGCCGCAGAGTCCAATACAGACACCCCCTGCCGCCACCACGATTTCCTCAGGGATATAAACGCAGAAGGTGCCCACCACCGGTTTGCCGGACTTCTTGACCGTCAGAATTTCCTTAATCCGGCCGCCGAATATCCCAGAGATCATATCATCAAAATAGGCCATTTTTTCCGGCCGCCGCGTCTGGGAGAGAAACAGCTTTTCATAGGTTTCGCCCAGCATCAGGCGGGCCTTGTCAAACCTTGCCACATCCATATCAAGGCCTTCCCACATCTCGGGACAGGCTGCCACCTCAAACTTTTTTGCATTCATAATCAGCCTCATTTAAAAAATAGTAAAAATAGGGGTCTGACCCCCATTCTTCACTCCCATTCTTCACTATTCTACCGGCAGTCCGGCCGCCTTCCAATCGGCAAAAATCGCCTGGTTTATATTTTTATAGCCCAGTTTCATCAGTTTTCGATAGGCGTCATAACTGCGGCCGCCGGAGTTGCAGTAAACAATAATTTTCTTTCCTTTATCAAGCACAGCGGATTTGGCGGCGAAAGAGGCAAGCGGGATATTAATGGCATCCGGAATATGACCGGCGGCAAACTCATCCGGATCCCGGACATCAACAATCGTGAAATTACCGGCAGCGCCTCTAATCAACTTGTCCAAAGCCGCCGGGCTGATTTTCGCCGTCTTAATCCGCTTCTCATAATTCGGGCCCTTATAAATCGGCATTCCCCGCTCTTCCCAGACCGGTATACCTTCCTTGTAAACCATGACCTTTTCATAGCCCAGAGCCAAAACCTTTTCGGCCTCTTTGCTGCTTTTACCGCATTTGACCCCGTTGCAGTAGAAGACAAGCGGTCTGGAACGATCTGCCGGCAGTAAATGGCGGTAACGCGCGAAATTATTAACCGGCAGGTTAAGCGCTCCCTTGACATGAACCTCTTGATATTCCTCCGGACTTCTGGCGTCAAATACCAGAGTATCGTCACCCCGGTCAATAATACCCTTCAACCCGGCAGTAGAAATAAGGGCATAGCCCGCCGCCCCCACTTTGTAGCTGGTAATATGGTATTTGAATGCAGCGGGATTATAAAAATCAAGGGGTTTGCCGCCGACCTCGGCGTATGGATAGCCAAAGGTATTCAAGGGCGCCCCTTTCTGAGGAGGATTGAGGATCAGATCACGCCCCAGGGCCAGTTTGACCCGGTAGGCGTCCCAGCCGCCCCAGAAATAACGACGCAACCTGGCAGTTTCCGGATCAGCAAGCCGCAGTTTCTTCTTTAACATCAATTTGCGGACATCAGCCGGGTCCACCGGCACCCAGCCATAACCCGGCAGATAAAATTCGGCCCAGCAATGCTGCCATTTAGTAATATCCTGGCCGGATTTCTTGCCTATACGAATGCCGAAAATCTCACGGGCCGGAACACCGGCAGCCCGGCAGAGGGCGACAAATACCGAATGAATATCAGTACATTTCCCCCCTCTGCTCTTCAACAGGGCGCAGACTTTACCCATACCGCAGCCAATGGTCTTCGGGTTCCGGTACATATTATCGCAGATCCAGTCATAAACAGCCCTGGCACGGGCCAGCACCGTGGTCTTACCCTTGACAATGGAATCGGCAAGAGACTTTACCGGGCCGTTAATGGGGCCGAGACTGGAGGGCGCCAGCCACATGGCGTAATCTGCCGGGTTCCAGGCCGCCTCTTTTTTGGGGAAATCCCGGCGGCTGACCTCCTGACGCACCACCTTGAAAGAAAAACTTAAACGGCGTTTGCCAACACCGGCCGGCCACTGAGCGTAAAGGATGGGGGTTTGATATTTTTTGTCGGTATAAACTCCCGACTGGGCAAAATCGCCCTTTATCCTGATCGCGCTGATATCCTGGTATTGTGATGAAACCGGATAGGGAATCCAGAGCCTGACCTCTTTGGCCGCGGGCTGGGCGGAAAGATCAAAGTCCATATTAATAATCCCCGTCACCGTCTTGGCGAAAACCGGCGGTGCCGCGGTAAATATCAAGGCCATTGAAACAAGCAGCCAGTTTATGTTTATTCCTTTAATTTTATTCATTTGATTATTTTCCCGTTCCTTAGATATTAATGACACTATCAGCGAGCTGCATACTGGTAACGATATCAAGCATATTTGTAGTTTCCCCCACCTGTTTCTTATCTATCAGCTTAAAATGTTCCAGACAGGCGCCGCATACCATAACGTGAACCCCGTCTCCAGTAAGCTGCCGCAGGACAGGCACGGCCTCGGAGCCTTCAACGGTCAGGGACACACCGCTGTTAACAAAAACCAGGCGCCAGAGATCATTTCCCATCTCCTTCAATGTTTTTATAAAATTCAGCAGCAGAGCCTTACCGAGATCATCATCACCGTGTCCCAAACGATTTGTCCCCACCATAACCAGAATTTTTTTAACCCCGGAATTTTCCTCCGGCTTTAGATCCGGCATTATCTCACAGGCACCCTCCACGGCCGTACCGACGAGGCGGAAATCAACCCCAAATTTTTCCACCTGCACCTGGAAGCCTTTATACTCAAGAAAACGGCGGACATTCTCCACGGCCGCTTTATTATCAACAATTACCGAAACTACAGACGGCGTTCCCTTATCCAGCAGCTCCCTGACCTGCAGTACCGGCGCCGGACAGGTCAGGCCCCGGCAATTCAGTTCTTTCATAATTTTCTTACCTCAATTAACGTCCACCATGATTTTTTCCTGCGGTTCAGCAACCACTTCACCAACTATAGCCGCCTCCGCCACCCCCCGCGCTGCGAGATCATTCTGCAGGGCGGCAGCCTCGGCGGCGGAAACCACAATAAGCAGCCCGCCGGAAGTCTGCGGATCAAAGAGAATATCCTGTATTACCTGCGGCACACCAGGGGCAAAGGTGACAAATTCCCCCCGGAATGTCCGGTTATTATGAGCCCCGGCCGGAATCAAACCCATCTTTGCCCACTCCAGGGCCTCCGGATATACGGGAACCGCCGCCGAATTAATCCGCAGACCAACCCCGGAATCCACCACCATCTCGGCGAGATGCCCCAGAAAACCAAAACCGGTAATATCCGTACAGGCACAGACCGTATAATCCGCCATGGCAAGAGCGGCCTCCCGGTTCAGGGTCATCATGGACTCAATTACCTGCCGGGTAACGGCCTCCCCGGCCCTTCCAGCCTTAATCGCGGTACAGACAATCCCCGTTCCCAGCCTTTTCGTGAGCAGCAGCTTGTCGCCAACCTTTAATGACTTTTTGGTGAGAATCCGCTCCGGATGGATAAAACCGGTAACGGAAAGCCCGTATTTCAGTTCATCATCCTCCACGGTATGACCGCCGACCAGCACCACCCCGGCCTGCCGCAGGGTAAAGAGCCCGCCGTCAACTACGGCCCGTAAAACAGAGATATCCAGGGTTTTGGCCGGAAAAGCGACTATATTCATAGCCGTTTTCGGTGTTCCACCCATGGCGTAAACATCGCTCAGGGCATTGGCAGCGGCGATTCTGCCAAAGGAATAAGGGTCATCCACCATGGGCGGGAAAAAATCCAGGGTCTGCACCAGGGCAATATCATCAGAGACCCTGTAAACTCCGGCGTCATCAGCCCGTTCAAGGCCGACGATAAGATTATCATCCACCGGCAGATCCAGGCCGCACAAGGCCCGGTCCAGATCACCGGGCGGCAGTTTAGCGGCACAGCCCGCCCCCTTGACGGTCTGGGTTAAGCGCACATTTTTTTCATCAATCACCATAGTTTCTCCGTAAGCGCTCAATAAACCACGCTCTTGACTTTATAACCTCTCGAAATTGTAAGCGTTTCAGGGACGCCCTGCTGTGCGTAATTAAGTACCCCGATAATACCCCTCTGTATATCGGGGTACTTAAGTGCGTGCAGCAGGGTGTTCATGGAGCGCTTACGTTTCTCCCATAACTTACGCGGCCATAATTAGTTTACTGTCAGTACAGTCCGCCGCTGTTTCTTGAATGCTTCCAGTCATAGTAAACTCCCCGGATTTCAAGGCCTTGACCATATCAGCGGAACTTTGAATCGGCATACTAAAAACAGTGGTTGAGCGGCCCAATTCCACCGCGCTGTGAGCGTCACTGCCGCCGACCAGTCCCACCGCGTAATTGTCACGCCAGGCTGCCGTCCGCCTGTTTTCCCCGGCCGTATTCCTGCCGTTTATCCCCTCGACAATATTACACAACCCCTCTCTAATCAGGTATTCCCTGGTTTTACGTCCCCGGCGAAAAGGATGGGCGGCGACAGCCACCCCGCCCCCCTCATCCACCAGCCGGAGAAGTTCCGGAGCTTCAAGACCGGACGCCAGATTCTCAAAGGGGCCGAAAAGCAGAAAATCTCCCTCAGAAGTGGTATATTCCATACCGATAATCAGACAAAGACCGTTAGCCTGCCGGCCTTCGGCAACCGTGAGCCTTAGAGCCATGGTGTCGTGATCGGTAACACAAACCCCGTCAAGGCCTCTCGCTGAGGCAGTTGTCAAAAGCTCGGAGAGAGCAAGTTGACTACAGGGGGACAAGATGGTATGAACATGCATATCGAATTTCATGGCCTGATACTTGCTCTATTCAACCGATGATGTCCAATAGTTAATATTGATTAATCAAAACATATTTATAGGTCTAACTAATACTGCCGTTATCGCCTCCAGAACTGAATATTTTAAAGACCATGCGCTGTCTGCTGATTATCTTAGATGGTCTCGGTGACCGGGGACATAAAGAGCTTGACGGCCTGACGCCGCTCCAGGCCGCCCTTACCCCCAATCTTGACAGACTTGCCGGGCAAAGTTCCTGCGGACTGCTGAATGTCACGCGTCCCGGCACCGCTCCGCCCAGCGAGAATGCTCATCTCACGCTTTTTGGCTATACCCAGGATGAACTGCCGGGCCGCGGCCTGTTAGAGGCCCTGGGCGCGGGAATAGAAATGGGGCCTGAGGAAGTGGCCGTCCTGGCTCATTTTGCCTCAGTGAGGCCCGATGATACCGGCTCGCTCATCCTTGCCAAAGACCGGCCGGATGCTTCCCCCCAGGAGATTAAAGAACTGCTTAAGACCGTCGGCAGCCATACCAGCGCCGCCCGAACCTGCACCTTTCACCCCACCCATGGTTTAGACGGTATTATCCATATCTCCCCCCGGGCCTCAGCACGGATCACAGACACTACCCCTGTCCACGAGGGCATGAATATTATTGAACCGGAAGCCTGGGCCGAGGACGAAGAATGGGCCGCCGAAACCGCCGCCGCCTTAAAGGCCTGTCTGCTGACGATATATGAAACATTACGCCGCCATCCCATAAATCTGAGCCGTCAACAGGCCGGAAAAACACCCATAAATTTCCTGGTTACCCAGCGGGCGGGCCGGAGCCGTAATGTCCAGCCCTTCAGCCAGCGCTGGGGGCTCAAGGGCCTGAGCATCTCGACCGGACTTGTCTATAAGGGCCTGGCCGGATATATCGGCCTGGATCATCTAAACGTCTCAGAGCACAGGGAGCCGGGCCGGGAGCTAAGCGCAAGGCTCAAACTGGCGAACCAGGCCGACCCATCTTATGACTTTATTCATGTCCACAGCAAGGCCCCCGATGTGGCAGCCCACACCAAATCTCCGCTCAACAAGATACGAGCCATCGAAAGTCTTGACCGGGGCATAGGTCTGGTTATGGATGAATTAACGACGAGCGGCGATGTGATTATCGTAACCGCTGACCATTCAACTCCCAGCAGCGGGCCGCTCATTCATTCGGGAGAACCGGTGCCTATTATGATCAGCGGCCCCGGCGCCCGGTTGGACAGGGTACAGAGTTTTGATGAAATATCCTGCGCCGGCGGGTCTCTGGGCCACCTGCGGGGCGAAGATTTTATGTATGTGGTTTTAAACGCCCTTGAACGCGTAAAACTGCGCGGATTGATGGATACGCCCTGGGATCAGCCCTTCTGGCCCGGTCAGAGAAGGCCGTTTCAGCTATGAAGGAAGGCGTCATTCACGGCCGTTTTCAGGGCCTGCACAACGATCATCTCCGTTATCTTCTGG
Organism: Deltaproteobacteria bacterium; assembly: GCA_024275235.1. Taxonomy (GTDB): domain Bacteria; phylum Desulfobacterota; class Desulfobulbia; order Desulfobulbales; family VMSU01; genus JAADIV01. The sequence goes on along the minus strand of JAJRZN010000179.1, from coordinate 17,638 downwards.
CCGGATACGAGCGTTGTGACCACCTGATTATCGGCATCACCAACCCGGAGCCCCTGGCCACCAGCCCGGACAACACGGACAGCCATCGTCATCTGCCAGAGGCCAACCCCTTTACCTACTATGAACGCCTGCTCATGATCAGCGCCGCCTTACGGGCCGCCGGGGTGCAGGATACCGAGTTCAGCGTTGTGCCGCTGCCCATAAACTTCCCGGATCGTTACCGCTACTATGTCCCCCTTGACGCCGTGTTTTTCCTCACCATTTATGACAGCTGGGGGGAACGTAAACTGGAGCTGTTTAAATCACTGGGCCTGAAAACCGAGGTGATGTGGCAGCGGCCCATAGAGGATAAAGGCCTCACCGCCAGTGACCTGCGGCATAGAATAATCAGCGGCCGGCCGTGGAAACACATGGTGCCCGCGGCGGTAGCTCCGATTATTGAGGCCTGCGGCCCGCGGGCCAGGATAATTTCTCCCCCGCGGAAAAATCAGGAACCAGCTTTCCCGCCGACAAAACGCTCAAAATGATACCATTCAAAAGGATGCCGCCGCAGCGTTTCTTCGAGCAGATCGGCGTATTGCTGGGCCGCCTCTTTGATAGCCGCCCGGCGTTCAGTCCTGCGGGGTGATTTGATATAAATTGGTTTTGAGAGAGTAAAATGATAATTATTTTCCCGGCCTCCGAAGGTGAAAAAGACATATAACGGCGCCCCGGAGACTAAGGCGAAAACAAATGGCGCTTCAGGCAGCCGGGCATGATGATTGAGGAATTTCACCGGCACGGTACGTTGTTCCTTCTGCCAGACGATATCCCCGGCCAGCGACACCAGGCCGCCCGCTTTAATAAATTGCAGCCCTTCAACAACGTCAAAGGGCGAGCCGCCATTTTTATTAACGCCGATTATTCTAATCCCTGATTTTCGCAGGCTCTTTTTCTGGATCGCCTCAATCTCCTCCTTCTCCTTTATTCCCATATACAGCAGCAGCCTCAGGTTATCGTAGCGCGCCTGTAGAAGATGCGCGGCCAACTCCCAGTTACCCAGGTGTGACATCAGCAGAATACCGCCTTCACCGTCCATGGCCCGCTGGAGATTACCCCCGCCCTCGTAGGTGTAAGAAATCTCATCCCGGTCTCTAACCAACAGACGGTCGAAATATACTGTAGTGAAATTCTGGTATTGTTTAAAGGTACAATAGAGGTGATACAGCGGCTTGCGCTCCGGGTACATAATTCCATAAAAGCGGCGGCTTTCCGCCACCCGGCTTGAGAATATAAAATAGCCGCAGGCTATCAGTCTGGAAATAAGCACAAATATCCAGGAGCCGAAAATATCAGCCAGCCCCACCAGGAAACGGTAAAAAAATCCTTTCATATTTTTGGACGCTTAGAGGCACGACAGGCATGACCGTAACTGAAAATACGCCTGAAAATCAAGCGACTGAAGGTCTCGGAATTACGCAGAAAATCTACAAAGGGACGAAAATGGGATACCCGCTCCGCCCCTTCTTGATAAACAACCCGCACGGGTGCCTCAAAGACGGGAATATTATATTGCCGGGCCAGCACTATTACCTCAACCTCAAACTGGAACCTCCGGGCTCTTACTCCAAGATTTAACACTTCCGGAAGGGGATAAAGCCGAAACCCGCTTTGCGAATCACCGAGACTTGGACCGCCGGAGATCCAGACCCAGAAGTTGGAAAATCCGCGGCCGAATTTACTTGTCCAGGGAACATGTTTTCCACTCATCCCCTCTCGTTTACCAACCATAATACATCGCTGCCCCGCGGGAACAGCCCTGATTAAATTAAAGGCGTCAGCCGGATTGTGCTGGCCGTCCGCGTCAATACTGACCGCCCACTTTCTGCTTCTGGCGGCAGCCTTGAATCCAGTCAGCATAGCGGCACCCTTGCCAAGATTTCTTTCATGCCGCAAGACGGTAATCCCTGGAATAGCATCTATAATCTCCGGGGTTCTATCATTTGAGCCGTCATCCACCACAAATACCGGCATCTCAAGGGACAACGCCCGGCGAATCACACCAGCAACCCGCCGCTCATGATTAAAGACAGGGATGATAACCGCGCAGTCAGAAACAGGCAAAATTATTCTCCGGTTACAGGGTTATAAAAACGCCGCGCCCCAGGTTCCAGGCCCCATATGGACTCCCGAAGTTAATGATAAGGGGGTGACTAAGATTTCAACTTTCGGGTAATGATGCTCGATTTTTGTTCTTATCAAGCCCTTAACCAGCTCTTCATTGTCTGAATATTGCAGGATAACAAGGCAATTCGAACTATTCGAACTATTCGAATCACGGAGCATTTTCTCCTCAAGCCGGTCAAGAACAAACTGCAACTGCGCCGCTTGATTCTTTACCACGGCAATTTTTTCAGCACCGGCACGAGTGGGGCTGATAACGGGTTTCAGCCGCAGCAGGTCTCCGATAAAGCCGCTCGACCTGGCCAGTCGGCCGCCGGCGGCCAGATATTTCAGCTTATCAATAAATATGTATTCTTCACTGCTTTCAACAGCCCCTTTGGCAAACTCAAGCACTGCCGCCGGGGAATCCGTTTCAAGCGCGTAACGGGCCGTGCTGACCGCGGCAGCCGCTAATCGGCCGCAGGCGGCCCCGGAATCAAGTACCTTCAGACGGTTATCATGGTCAAACTCCTTTTTCCAGGTGGAAACCACGGCGTAATTATTAGTGTAAGCCGCTCCCACGCAGAGATATAAAACATTGGCAAATTGTCTGACTAAGCTTTGATAGTGCTGATAACGTTCAAAGACAGAGGCCTGAGCGGTAGTTATCCTTTCCCCTTTTCTCAGCCGCTGATAGATTTGTCTATGCGGAAACAGGCTCTCGGGCCGCGACTCATCTTTAGTTACAATGTAACTGTCTAACAGGGTTATGCCAAGGCTTTCCGCTGTTTTCCTGGGGATAGATCCTGCCGCGTCCGTGACAACATGGACGGCCTGCCGGCTCTGCCGAGGTGATGGATTTGCGTGACTGGCAGCATCAATATCGCTGTCATGCCATTCTACAATTGAGGAAAATAAAGCCAGATTCCGGCGCAGCGCTTCAGGGTCTGGTGTATGAATATGTATTTTCAGAGATGCTTTATCGGGGACGACCACCACACTTTCGCCAAGTTCAGCCAGCTTCTGTCTGGTGATTTCCAGAGTGCCTGATTCCTGCCGGCACTCTTTTGAAGATGTGTGGGGATCAATAAGCGCGTCAACACAAAAACTTCCGGTCCGCGCGGCCTTAAATGAATCAGAAATTGCCAGCCGGTCTTTAAATAAATGCGTTACAGGACAAAAAATAGATTGTTCGCGGGCCATCTTCTGGAAAAATCCATCAAAAAAGATAAACATCCCCAGAGCGCCGGAATCAACCACCCCGGCCCGCTCAAGATCCGGAAGCAGCCGGGAGGTAGATATAACCGCCTTCTGTAAATGATCCCTGACCACAGCGGCAGCCGACTTTTGGGTAATTGACTTATCAGCAAGAATTTCAGCAAGCCGGTCAAAAACCGTCAGCATTGTACCCGGTTTGGGCTGCATTATAGACTGCCAGGCGTTTTTCCGCCCGGCATCGGCCATTCCCGCCAACTCGGCAAAGGAGGCGGCCCGCACAAACTTAACCAGAAAAGAGGCGGCGATATTGCCGGAATTACCGGTGGCAAAGAAGGCTAACCGATGAACAAGCAGGGCCTTATCCATGCTGATATCGCGGAAATGAACCAGGCTTGTTCTTAGATTTGTACCGGTATCGGCATCCGCAACCGGATAGACATTAATCCGGTCAAGAAGATCAGCCCAGGAGACTAAACATTCATAGCCGCAGCAATATGCCTCCCTCAACAGACTCATCCGGCCAGAAAACGCTTTATAACTTCCAGGTCGTATTTACCCGCCGCCGTCAGGGGAAGATTGGCGGTCTTTTTAAGGAGACGGGGCCGGGCGTAAGGCTCAAGCTGCTCCATAAGATTTTGTTTAAGCTCCTTAAGATCAACCACTTCACCGGCAATAAGGGCGGCAATAATACTCTCCCGGCCGCCGGAATCAGCCATGGTAACAACAAAACAGTCTTCAACACCCCGCTGCGCCTTTATCTTGTCACGAACTTCCATTAGATTAACCCGCTTACCGCCCACCTTAGCGACAGCATCAGAGCGGCCCCTGAGGAAAAAACTATTATTCGGCCCGCTCTCAATCCGATCATTAGCCGCGAAAAAGCCGTCTTTATCTCTCTCGGCATCAGGGGCAATATAGGGTGAGCGCACATAAAGATTATCATTACGTTCCTGCCAGTCAACCGTCTCAAAGGGAGAGTAAGCCTCCCCGCCTTCGGCCCGCACTCTCACGGCAATGCCGCCGGTCTCGGTTGAACCGTAGACCTCAATCAGAGGGACATCATTCCGGCGGCAAAACTCCTCGTTATCGGCCCGTGGCAGCATACCGGCCGAAGAAAAAGCCAGCCGCAGAGAACCACTGGAGGTTTGACGCCCCCTTAAGATACGATAATGCACCGGAACACTGGCCAGCACAGTAGCTGAATTATCAATCACCGCTGCCGCGATTTCAGCGGGGAAAGAGGGGGTGCCAGGAAAAACGGCAGCCGAGGAAATTAAAGGGATAATAACGGAAAACAGCAGGCCGTAAATATGATATGGCGATACCGTGGCGACAATCATATCTTTACTGCTGATCTGGTATTTTTGGGTTAAATAAAAGGCCTCCGAGAAAAGGTTATCAGCGGTTTTTGACCAACTCTTCGGCGTTCCGGTGGAACCGCCGGTAAATAGTTTCAACAACTCGGCATCAGGATCAATGGGCGGCAGTTTATGAACATGCCGGGCGGAGCCGGGCTCAGGGCAGATCACCTTAGTGCCGGCCGGAAAATCTCTTTTCCTGTCGCTTATCGCAACAGTAAAGCCGGTTGCCTCCCGCATCTCGGCCAGGGCGCGGCCCGAAAAGGCAAAGGGTAAAAGCAGCGTCGGGCCCCCGTAAAGCGAGCTGAGAACGGCGGCGGCGATTACCGCCTTGTTCTCCGCCGCGAGGCAGATAACCTCTTCCCGGCAGGCAGGAGTGGAAAACAATTCTCTCAGCTCCCGGGCCATCGCGTAAATCTCCGCGAAGGTGTTCCCGGCGAGGACAAACTCTTTATCCGACCGGCATGAATCACCCCGCAGTATCTGCCTGAGCCACGTTTCAGTGTCAGGCGTATCAGGCGCGCGGCCAATCATTATCGGGCCTTTCTGCCAAAGGCCCGGCCCGCGAGCTGCCGGTCTCTGGGTTTAAAGGTATTATCCGCCACCTCCTTCCGCACAACCTTCTGAAAGAGCTTAAACATCTTAAGTTCCTGCGGTTCATCCTGGTAAAAGGTATTCCAGGCGTACTCAAAGAGCTCCTGCAGCCGTTCCGGACTCATATGCTTAGGCTGATACACCACCTTGTCAGCGGAATAATCATTCCAGTCATAGGAAAAAATTCTTTTCTGCCGCTTTAATTCATCCGCCGCCCTGGTATGCGGAAATGGAGTAAGCACGGTGAATTCAGCCAGGTCAAGCTCAATTTCAAGTAAAAAATCGACCAGCCTCTTAATATAATCTTCGGTATGGGTATCGAGTCCCAGGAGAATTGTGCCTTCAACTCCAATGCCGTGATCATGATACCTCTTAATCCGCTCTTTAATATAATCAGAGGTGTCAAAAACCGCCTGATAAACATACCAGGCCCCGGCCTGGGCGGCCAGGTCAAGAACCTTGGGGTTATCCTCAATGGGATGCGAGCACCACTTCTTTTTAAGGGGAATCATCTGCCGGAAAAGCTCCATCTCCCATTCAGTATCCTGGGACAGCGAGTTATCGACAATAAACAGGCGGTTATTGTCAATACCGGCAATTTCGGCAACAGCCTGATCAACGGGACGCGGCCGAAACTTTTTACCGCCGAGATAGGCCACGGCGCAGGGATAACAGTGGAAACGGCAGCCCCGCGAGGCGTGTACCAGATCAACCATCTGCACCCCTTTATAATTGTAGAGCCTGCGGTCAAGAAGATCCCGGCGGGCCGGCCCCACCAACTCAATGGGGGGCTGAGAATCCATATAATTATAACAAGGTTTTAAAGCCCCCTTACGGAAATCGGCAAACACCTCTTCCATCCGGCCCTCGGCTTCACCAAGAAATACCGAATCCGCGTGCAGCATGGTTTCTTCGGCGTGAATCATGGTGGAAATGCCGCCAAAGATGACCTTGACCCCCTGTTTCCGGTAAATATCGGCAATCTCCCAGCCTCTCTTGGCCTGCAGGGTCAGCATCATTGAAATGCCGACAAAATCGACCGGATCGTTAAAATCAATTTCCTGGAGATTATCATCAACAAACTCAACATCGACATAATCAGGCAGGGCCGCGGCAAAAACCAAAGGGCCGTGGGGCGGCAGATGAAACTCGGTCTGGCGGCCTATTTTGGGCCATCGGGGATATATTAATTTAAATTTCATAGTTGCTTAAAGCTTTTGAGAACTGATAAGTTCCATTTTCAGGGTATAGGCGGCCGGGCCGCGGGCTTGAAGTTCCATGCGCTTTGGGGGCCGCCATTGCTTAACGAGCTGCTGATTTCCGCTTATCGGCCCAAGGCCATACCCCTGCGGCCAGGCCTCTATGGTTCGGATTTTACGGTGCGTTGAGCTGTATTGTTTAATCTCCCACCTCCGGGCGGGAAGAAGAATAATATCCGTACTCTGCCCGGAGGACTCCTGGTAACGGCATAAGGAAGAACCATCGGCCAGTCTGCCGTACTGCACATTACCCCTTGGCGGGCTTAAGAAAATCAGGCGCAGATCACGCATCAGCCCCCGGCCGAAACCCGGCTTGTCAAAAGGCGGCACCGCCCTGGTGATTTTGAGACGGCCGTCAAAGCTGGCGGCAAAGAGAGTAAACCCCTCAACCGTCATCAGAGCGGCGTGAATTGACCCCTTATCTATAACGCTCACCCCAATGGCCGTCCCCCTTCCGCCGCCCGGCATGGAAAAGGTTATCAGATGCACAAACTGCCATTTACCATGGGGATAAACGGCCGCGCATTGTTCCGCCTGTTCAGGCACCACGGCAGGCGGGGAGAGGGTAATAGCAGGTTGAGGCGCGCATGAAGCCAGGACGAGCAATATTCCCAATAACCAACCGTATATTCTCATTATTTATCAGTGAACAGAGAGGCTTTTACGACCTGATTTATCTTCGCCTTACTAAAGGTCAGGCGGGTAAAGGAGGCCGGGCCTTCATATATGGTGACGGAATCCATCAGACTGGGCTGATCAGACAGTTTAAGCACAATGCGGTTTATCAGTTTGGCAATGGCTTTATTCCTCGGGGTAAAAATAACGCGGTTATCCTCCTCTAACTTGACTTTGAAGGTCGGATCAGCGTTAAACCGGCCCTTCAGCCAATGGGTTATTTCCTGGAGGACAATCTGCATGGATGCCAGACCGGCCCCATGTTCCTCAATCAGTCGGCCATCCTGCTGGATATATTTCCTGATCCTGCCGTCATGCATCAGCATAAGACTTCGTATTGGTGACCTGTACTCCCAGCGTAAAGAATTCGGGGCCTGAAAGATAAAGATCCCCTTCGAGATAAGCGGCCGGGCCAGAATCTTCAGGTGTGTTTCCTGGGTAAAATCGGCCTGTACCGATTTAAGGCGGCCGGCATTCCGGCTGATGGCCGCCCAGCTCCCGGCCCGGCAGTGAACCGGCAGAGAGAGGAATATCAGCAAGGCAAGAATATTTATAAACAATTTTGGCATATATTATGTTCTCGTTTTGCGGGGATAGACAGGCAGAAGAGCTCTCTCAATGAAGCGGTCATTAATTGCGGAATTGGCTGCCATGTAAAACGCTAAAACAACTGCCTAAAACATACCGCCGTTAACGGAGATAGTCTGGCCGGTGACATAAGAGGCATCAGCTGAACAGAGAAACCTCACCACCCTGGCCACCTCTGCCGGTTTACCGATTCTGGCCATGGGGATCAGGGCCTTAATATTGGCGACAGGGGCATCCTTAACCATTTCCGTATCAATGAGGCCAGGAGCGACAACATTAACCCTGATCCCGAGGCGTGCCACTTCACTTGCCACCGCCCGGCTGGCGGCAATCAGCCCCGATTTGGCGGCAGCATAATTCGCCTGGCCCCGGTTGGCCATCAGGGCGGAAGCGGATGAAATTGTGACGATGGCCCCCCGGCGCTGACGCACCATCCTTTCCAGCACCGGCCGGGTAAGGTTATAGAAGCCGTCGAGGCTGGTGCTGATAACCGACTGCCAGTTTTCTTTAGGCATCATAACAAAGAGGCCGTCGGCGATTATCCCGGCATTATTTATCAGGATATCAACAGCACCCAACCTGGCGTGCACATCATCAATCACCCACTCAGCGGCCTCTGAATCACGCACATCGAACTGACTTATCTCACCAGCACCGCCCGCCTCCTGTACCATAGCCAAGGTCTGTTCCGCCCCCGGCCGGTCTGACATATAATTAATAACGAGGTAACAGTCAGACCTGGCAAGTTCAAGACAGATGGCACGGCCTATGCCCTTGCTGGCTCCGGTAACAATGGCTGTTCTCTTTTCCGTGGTTTCAGCAGTCATTTGGTGCCTGAAATAGTTGCAGGGTTACCTCAGCAATAATATCACCGTCTATTCGTGACACACTGGAGGTTATCCTCAGGTTATCGTATTTATTGAAATTTTCTGAGCGGGTAACAATTTCACTGCCCAAGGGAATAAAATCACGGTTGAATTCAGCCCTCTTTATGCCGACCAGCCAGCCCATTTTAGATGATTCAATCCCCTTTTCCCGAATTCTGTCCCAGCCGTTGCAGACTCCAGCGCTCTGGGCCGCCACCTCTATCAGAATCAGGGACGAAACCCCGGCGGCGGTTAATAACGGCCAGTCTTTATTTACGGTTGAAGAGGTAATCGAATACCCCGGCGTAATCTCGACAATCTCATCAATGAGAATCATCTTATCACGATGCGGAATCAGATCCTCAATATTTATTTTCGCGAAATCCATCATCAGGGGACGTCTATGATTTCATGCGTTTTAAGCAATAAGCTCAAAACAACCCTCTTTGGCGATTTTTTGACCTCGCGTAGATGAACGGCTCACAGCTGACTGACTTATACTCAGCCGCCTGCCAATTTCGATGGTCGTCATGCCAAGCCTGCGATGTACCCAAAAGCATAATAAACTTCGAGCCTTAACGGTTTGCGGTGATTTCCCTAAAGCCATTACCCCGGCAACGTCCATGGCCAGCACTTCCGCAACCCGCCGGACTACCCGTTCAAAATCATAGCCTTTGGCCTTTAATTCGTATTTTTCTTCAAATTCTTCTTTAGCGGACTTCAATACATTCTGGACAAAATCACTGTCACCCAGAATACGTTCATCTCCCTTAACCCGCAGACCGGCCTCCCGAAGTTCTTTGAGAGCCGTCCAGCCGCCGATACTCCTTAACAAGCCGCCGCCCGTAAGAGCGGAGTGTCTGTCTTCACCAATTCCCTTTTCGATAAATATTCGATACCTGGCGCGGGCCAATCCTTTTTTGGCGGAGAACAGCCCATAGATATAATCAACATTCTGCCAGATCTGTTTTGTTTTTTTTGTTTTTCTTATTCCATGCATGAGAAAACTGTGCCCACACCACGGGTAGTTATCCAGCTTTGTCAAGTCGTCAACCAGCCCGGCCCGCAAAGGGTTCAAATGAATATAACGAACCAGCTCCTTTAAATAGGGCTCTTCCTGACATAAAACAGATTTATAACGGTTTTGAAAAAGCTGTCCATGCCGCTGATATTTCTTATTGAACCACAGGGCATATCCAGTGAGCAGGCGGCTCATCAACAGGGAAACTGGAATCGAACCGGTTCTCAGCAATAAATGCACATGGTTGGGGATCAGCGCCCAAGCGAAACAATCGGTATGGGTTTCAGGAATTAATTTTCCGAGCCGATTTAAAAAATTCTGCCGGTCAGAATCTGATCTAAATATTTTACCGCGCTCAATTCCCCTGACAATTACATGGTGCAAGGCTCCCGGCGCATCTATTCTAGCTTTTCTTGGCATGGTTGGTATCTATCATACATATTCTTTACAGTAAAGCATAATATCATAGACGTCCCCCTATACAATTATAGTGACAAAAAAATCAGCCTGTTATATAACATCAATCTATTTTCGGTTCAATTTAAACGGTCAACCATCAATAACATTTTTCTTTAAAACACCATGGATGAATTAATAAAAGAATTAAAAATAAAACTTATTGACACTCTTAATTTAATGGATGTCACTCCGGATGATATTGATGAAAACGCCCAGTTTGTCGGCGGCGAGCTGGGCATTGACTCCATTGATGTGCTGGAGATGGTGGTTATGATTGAAAAGGATTATCAGGTCACTATCAACAATAAGGAAATCGGAGAAAAGGTCTTTTCCACCCTGACGGCTTTGGCTGAATATATCAACGAAAACTCATCACGGTTTTCTCCTTGAGCGGTAAAAGAATATTTATTAGCGGAATGGGGATAATTTCCCCGCTTGGTTCCGATCTGCCCGCCACGGAAAAGGCCCTCAGATAAAATCAAAGTAAACTTGCCCCCTTAGGGCTTTTCCCTCTCGCGCAAAAGGCGCCGCTGCCGGTGGGAGAAGTCAAAACCGCTCTCGGGCAGGATGATTCTCTGCCCCGTACCCATCAGCTTGCCATCCAGGCCGCCGGCCAGGCCATGAGCGGGTGCACTCTGCCGCCCGACGCGGTGATCCTGGGCACCACCACCGGCGGCATACTCACCACCGAAACCCTGCTGGCCAAGGGCGAAAAACGGCCCGAATATTATCAATATCACGGTTTAACCTCCGTTTGTGAAGAAATCGCCCGGCGGCATGGCTGTACCGGACCCGCCCTTACTGTTTCAACGGCCTGCTCCTCCAGTGCCGCGGCCATTAAAATCGCCCTGGAAATGCTCCGCCGGGGTGAAGCAGTAAGAGTCCTGGCGGGGGGAGTTGATTCCCTGTGCCGTTTAACCTATTTCGGTTTTAATTCTCTCCAGCTTGTCGACCCTGAGGGCAGCCGGCCGCTTGATAAAAATCGCCAGGGCATGTCCGTGGCGGAAGGAGCGGCCATGCTGCTCCTCACGGTTGAAAAAACCGATACGATAATTGCTGAAGTTCTTGGGGCGGGACTTTCATGCGATGCCTATCATGCCGCCGCCCCGCATCCTCAGGGCGAAGGCGCTTACCAGGCCATGCGGGCGGCGCTTAATGACGCCGGCCTCAGCCCGGCCGATATCGGCTATATCGCTCTGCACGGCACCGGCACCCTGGATAACGACCTGGCCGAAGCCCGCGCCGTTAATAAATTATTTGATTTTGCCCCGCCCCGCCTCTCTTCACTTAAAGGAGCAATGGGGCACAGCCTGGGAGCGGCCGGCGCCATGGCGGCCGTTATTGCCGCCCTGATTGTCTCTCGAGACATTGTACCCGCCAACACTCGCTGCCAAAAACCTGACCCAGCGCTTTGCCTCACGCCTCTGACCACCCCGCTCAACCAGCCGGTCGCCGCGGTATTATCCAATTCATTTGGTTTTGGCGGCAACAATGCCTCCCTGATAATTACGCCGCCGGGCAGATTTACCTGCCCCGAGAGGCCCGCCGCCAGCAGGGCCTGGACAATAATTGGCAGCAGCTGTTTAACCGGCGCCGGCAATAAGGATAAGACCATGGCGGCTCTCCGCCTTGACCAGCCCATAGCCGGGGCGCTTTCTCTGGCTGAAATCTCAGCAGATCTCCCGGCCCGCGCGGTGCGGCGCTTAAAGCGGCTGCCCAGAATCGCCCTGGCTCTCGCGGCGGCGGCCCATGATGATTCAGCCGCCTCCAACCCCAAGGCTGTTTTCATGGGAACCGGCTGGGGGGCTCTTTCAGAAACTTACGATTTTCTTAAACGTCTCCGGGAGACCGAAGAACAATTCCCCAGCCCCACGGATTTTGTCGGCTCAGTCCACAACGGGCCGGCCAGCCAGATTGCTATCAGGTATAACTCCACCGGAGCCAATATCACTACCAGCGGCGGCGATTACTCCTTTGAGCAGGCCCTGCTGAGTGCCGATCTAAGCGCGGCTGACTCTGAGCAGCCAATCCTGATCATTGGTGCCGATGAGGGGCATCCCGAGCTATCCCCTCTTTTTGATAAATCCATCAGCCATAGTCAAAATCATCCCAATACCCTTGTTGACGGCGGGGGGGCATTATGTCTGACAAAAAACAGCAAAGCGAGAGGCACAACCATCAGCCCGGCGTTTTATCAAAGTGCCGATAAGACCAACGTCATTGCCGCTCTGCTAAGGTCTTTGGACGGTCCTGAAGCATTAAGGGCTGATTACGGCCTGCTGCTGGCCGGGATACCAGCGTCCTGCCGCGAACAGGGCGAAGCACAGCTGGCCCGGTTCACTGCGCTCAGCGGCTTTAATGCCCCCATAATTGATTATCGGCGCCTGACCGGCGAATTTGCCACGGCCTCGGCGGTGGCGACGGTCATGGCGGTGGATTTTTTAGAAAAAGGCACCATCCCGCCTTCTCTTGCCGGCCAGGGCCGGAGTTCACTAAAGGGAAAAGGGGTCTTACTCCTCGGCCTGGGGCGCTTTATTACTGCCGTGCGGATAAAGGCGCCATGAATATCCTGTTGATCTCGCCCAATACCCTGCAGGCACCATATCCGGTATATCCCATCGGCCTGGATTATGTGGCCGCTTCCGTCTCAGCCGCCCACGAGGTCAGAATTGTTGATATGAATGTCGAGACTCACGAATCTCTCGGCCGCATCATCAAGGAATTCCAGCCCGATATTATTGGGGTTTCCTGCCGCAATATTGATAACACCGAAGCGGGTAAACCACTGTTCTGCGTTAATGAGTACCGCGATATTATTCACTGGCTCAGGGAACGTTCCAAGGCCGTTATTGTCTGCGGCGGGAGCGGCTTTACCATTCTGCCAGGTCCTGTATTTAAAAAACTGGGAGCGGATTTTGGCATAATCGGCGAAGGCGAGCGTTTTGGACTCCTCGTTGAGGCCCTGAACCGGGGAGAAAACCCGGCGGACATACCGGGGGTAATTTCAGACCCGGAAACTGCCGAAAGCATGATCCCGCAGCCCTGGAATGGCCTTATCCAGCGGCATTTCAAGCAAAAAAATCCCCATACCGCTTTTTACCGGGACAGGGGCGGAATGTTTAACCTGCAGACCAAACGGGGCTGTACGTTTAAGTGTATCTACTGCCCCTATCCCCATATTGAAGGACATAGACATCGGTTGACCCCGCCCGCTGTCGTGGCTGAAACTGCAGTTTCACTGCAGGAGGAGGGGGCTAAATATTTATTTATTACCGATTCCGCCTTTAATTCAGATGTTGAACACAGTCTCGCGGTGGCGGAGGCCTTCCGCGAAGCGGGCTTAACCATTCCCTGGGGAGGCTTTTTCGCCCCCATAAAACCGCCTGAAAATTATTTTAAGATCATGAAAGATGCCGGTTTAACCCATGTTGAATTCGGCACTGAATCTCTAAATGATTCCATGCTCAAATCCTACCGCAAGCCCTTTCGAAGCGCCGATGTCTTCCTGGCCCATGAAGAGGCGGTGGCCGCGGATTTACATGTCGCCCATTATCTTTTATTAGGCGGCCCGGGAGAATCACGCCAAACCATTAATAGTTGTCTTGATAATGTTGAGAAGCTTGGTAAAACAGTCATTTTTTTCTTTCTCGGCATCAGGGTTTATCCCCACACAAAACTATACGATATAGCCCTGGCAGAGGGCAGAATCTCCCGCGCTATGGATCTGCTGGAGCCTTTTTTTTACGAAGCGGAGTCGATCAATAACGACACAATCAACGACCTTGTCAAACAAAGAGCGGCGAACCGGCCAAACTGGATAATCGGCTCCGGCGATCCCACGACCTTAAACGTGGTCTCCAGAATGCATGCCAAGGGCTATATCGGCCCCTTGTGGGAGTATTTAATCAACTAATCATATAAAATATAGTTTTGTTGAAAATTTTACATTTTCCTGGTAAGTTCGGGGCTTCTCAGCACGATTTTTTGCCCCTGATTTAACAAATAAGACTTTCCGCCCATCAAAATTATATGTGGTACAGGCTCCTTCAAATCAAGCAGTCCAATACTGAACTGACGGCGCGGGTGACTACTGACAGGGGCTCTCCCTGGTTTGCCGGGCATTTCCCAGGAACACCGATTCTGCCGGGAGTGGCTCAACTGGGGATGGTGGCTGATCTTATTTCAAGATTCAGTAAAGACGATTTATATATCAGCGGGTTAAGCAGGGTAAAATTTAAAAAACTCATTAACCCCGGTGAACTCTTGTCTATTCATGTCTTTCCCGGCCGGAAGGAGAATAGCCGCTCTTTTAGAATAGAGGCAGGGGGAGAGGTATGTACAGGTATCATAATGCTTGAAAACAAGGAGAAACAAAGGCTGTGATGGAAAAAGATATTAGCGGAACAACTCTTCGAATTGCCCAGATCCTCATCGATGAGCTGAAACTTGAGGATATAACTCCGGAGACCTTCGATCCCGATCTGGATCTGGTGGATGAAGTAGGGGTGGACAGTATGGATCTGGCAACGGTAGCCCTGGTTTTAAGGGATGAATACGGTATCCGGATTGATGAGGATGATTATCCCAAGCTGACTACGGTGCGGATTATCGCAGAATACATTAACAACAAGTTAAACAGTGATGATTAAGTGATTTCGCCGGCCATAGAACAAAAAGAACAAAAAGAGTACAAATTTTCCGAAATTACCGCCGATCCAGCTGTAAGGGATAGATTCAAGAAAGTCCGGAAGTATTTTTTCCTGCGTGAATCCACTTACGACATGACCAACCGCTGTAATGTCCGTTGTGAGGGCTGCTATTATTTTACCGGGGACAAACAGTTTGCCACAGAAAATTCGGATGAAGACGCCTGGCGCGTCCTGCTGGAGGGCGAAAAGGAACGGGGCATAACCTTTGTCGTGCTTGCCGGTGCCGAGCCCTCCCTTGTCCCGCGTTTATGCGAGGTTTGTTATGATGTTATTCCTCTCGGCGCCATTGCCACCAATGGTTTGCAACACATCCCCCGCCAGATTGATTACAGGATTCACATCTCCGTCTGGGGTAATGATCATACCAGTTTAAAAATTCGCAAGGCCAAAGACATGCTGGCCCGGCAAACGGCCAATTACCACGACGACCCCAGGGCGATCTTTGTCTACACCTTCAACCCGGTCAACATTGATGAGGCCCGGGAGGTAACCAGCCTGCTGGCCCAAAACGGCCAGCAGATTACCTTTAATATGTTTTCCGCGCCGCTGGGCTACCACGGCCCTCTTCGTCATACCCCGGAGACCTTGGCCCGAACCCGTAAGGTTATGAGCGAGTTATTACGGCAATACCCGGAAACCGTGGTTTATTCTCCTTACAATATTGTGGCCCACACCAGTGAGAAAGGCCTGCACGATCTTTATTCATGCTCCTATCCCCGGATGAATACCTCCACAAATGTCGGCCTGGGCCGCTCTTTCCGGCAATACCGCACGGATCTGAACTGGGATCGCCAGGCGGCCTGCTGCGTACCCGATACGGATTGCGCCGATTGCCGCCATTACGCGGCCGGCAGCGCCGTGGTAACCGCCAGGATGTACCGGCACGCGGTAAACCCTGCAACCTTTAAGGCCTGGCTGGATTATGTGGATACCTATTTGGCAGTCTGGGTAAGGGGCTATGAAAAGGGGCAAAATCTTTGTGAGCGCTTTATTGAGCCGCCCGCCAAAGAAACATAGTAACCGTTCAGGCGGCAGCCCCTGCGGTCGATAATACCGTCCAGCGTACTGACCTTCGTTCGTTATTCGTTATCTGCTGAACCACATTATCAACTGTAATTTCACCGAATAGTCACAACAAAACAATAGATGATATGAAAACCGTAAGTTCACTGTTAGATGAGCGTTGGTACGAACGCTATAAAAAAATTTCAAAGCTCAATATCCGCAGTTCGATATATGATGTCACGGATCATTGTAATCTGCGCTGTAAAGGCTGCTTTTTCTTTTCCTCAGACGAGCATAAAGCCGCCTCCGAAGAAAAAGATGTCAGCAAATGGCATACCTTTGTTGAAAAGGAAATGGCGCGCGGGGTAAACCTTGCTATCCTGATTGGCGGAGAGCCGACTCTTTGTTTAGACAGAATAGAGGCATTTTATCAACGTCTGCCGACCTTTTGCGCCACCAACGGCTTAATCAAGGTTCCGAGAGAACGCTTCCCGGATATGATGGTCGGCATATCTTTGTGGGGGAGCCAAGAGGACGAGATCCTTCTGCGCGGCAAAGACACCTTTAAAATATCCAGTAATAATTACGCCGGCGATCCCCACGCCTATTATCTCTACACCATAACCCCCAAGCAGCTGGGCAAGACGGAACAAATTATCAAAAATGTTGAGGGGGTAGGCCTGAAGGTACACATGCAGCTCTTGTCCAATGACGAAGGGGTGGACGGCTTTTCATGGCAGCCGGAGCAGCTGATGGATATCCGGGCGGAGATGGATGATATGCTGGACAAATATCCACAGACGGTAATTTCATCAAAATACTACCATGAGATTATCACCACCGGCAGGATGCTGGGCCGCCCCTTTGGCTGGAGTGAATGCCCGTCAGTTACCATCACCCATGATAACCGCACGCCGCAGCCAAAAAGACTAACCAATTTTATCCGCTGGGCCTCAGATCTTAAAACAACGCACCGCTGCTGCACCTCTGAGACCAGAGACTGCTCAACCTGTAAAGACGGCGCGGCCCATATGAGCTGGGTGATGGTCAACAAACGTGGTCATATCCGCACCACCCGGGATCTGCAAAACTGGATAGAGGTATATGAAATGTTCGCCAAGCTCTATCAATTTATCCCCTGGTAGGAAGCGATGACCGCCAGGAAGGCCGTTATTCTCGGCTATGACACCGTCTCTCCTCTTGGCAGCGACCTGGAGGAGCAGTGGCAAAAGGCCCTGGCCGGCATAAGCGGTATCGGGCCTTTAAGTCGTTTCCCGCTCAATGATAATTTCCCCGTCCGTATTGCCGGGCAGGTACCGGATATTGATGCTGAGCCCTACCCTTTTCTTTCACCAAGGCACCAGGCCGCCTGGAGTTCTCCCGTCTTTAAATATTCCATGCTGTCGGTGCAGCGGGCCCTCGCCCGCAGCGGGGTTGAAATCAGCCCTGATATCGCTTCCAGAGTCGCGGTTACCTACAGCTCCGCCATTGGCGGCTTAGACGCGGTTCTAAAAGCTGACCGGCGGCTGATCGCGGCCGACAAACTTCCTCATCCCTACACCAACCCCAACTCATGTATTAATATGGTGGGCGGCAAAATCGCCATCCTGACCAAAGCCAGAGGGCCGATAACCTCCACGATTACGGCCTGTGCCACCGGCCTGACCTCCATGGCAGTCGGGGCCATGTTCCTCGCTCTGGGCCGGGCGGATGTGGTTATATGCGGCGCGGTTGATTTCGCCCT
>JAJRZN010000178.1 GCA_024275235.1 Deltaproteobacteria bacterium | reverse complement strand
TTGATCTGCTGAATCGTCTGGGGCTGGAGACAGAGTTACAGGATAAGATTCTGGGTGGTAATGCCAGCCGCTTGCTGAATGATGACTGACCGCCATTATCAGGGATTAGAATTTGACAAAAATGCCATTTTATGATGATATGATAAAATAAGAGTTTGTCGCGAAAACAGGTAAATAATGGGGGGAAGTCATGTACAAAATGACAGTAGGCGCGGCTTTGGCAATAATCTGCTTTACGGCCGTGCTTGCCCATGCCGCTGAAACAATCGATATTACGGTGAGCAGGGGGGATTGCCTGGTCTGTCTCTGCGAAAAATATCTTGATGACCCTGCCAATGACTGGTCCAAAATAGCCCGTCTCAATCATCTCTCCAACCCGGCGCGGATTTATCCGGGTGATGTTCTTGTCTTTCCCGTTAATTTACTCAAAGGAGTTCCTTTGGCCGGGGTTGTAACCTTTCTTAAGGGACAGGCCGATTTTTTACCTGCCGGGGGTTCCGCCTGGATACCGTTGAAGATTAAGGCCGCCCTGATGCCGGGCGAGGTAATCAGGACACTTAAGGACAGCGCGGTGCAGATATCCTATCAAGACGGAGATATTTTGTTTTTACGTGGTAATACCAGGCTGCGTATTGACAGCGCCAGGGCTCGCACCAGCCATAACCGTGTATATGAGATGTTTCTGGAGGCCGGGCGGGCTATCAATACCATCAGACGTTCCACCGGTAAAAAAGTCCGTTACCGGGTGCGTACCCCGACGGCGGTTGCCGCGGCGCGTGGTACTGAGTTCCGTACCAGGGTGGAAGGGAATAACATCACCAGAGTTGAGGTGCTCAAAGGGGCGGTTAATGTTGCCGCCGACGGCAGAGTGGTTGATGTGGCGGCCGGTCATGGAGCTGTTGTCAGACCACAGGAAACCGCTCCGCAGTTAGCGGCACTTCTACCGCCGCCGCAGCCCCTGGCCGTTAAATCTCTTTATCGGCAGATGCCGCTGGAATTTTCTTTCTCCGCGGTTGCTGGAGCGGCCGCCTTCAGGGTTATGCTGGCCAGGGACGCGGCCCTTAAAGATGTGGTCAAAGAGAAAACCATTACCCCCTCCGCTGTCCTGCGGATTGTCGGCGTTAAAGACGGCGTATATTTCCTTGGCTGTCGTTCTATTGACCGCTTCGGTTTAGAGGGACCTTTTAATAAGCCTGTCCGGGTAAAGGTTCGAGTGAATCCCCTGCCGCCCTTTGTTAAATATCCCAAGCCCAAAGCTGCCCTTAAAGAGCAGACTGCCAAACTGTTGTGGCTCAAAGTTGGTGACGCGGCGGCCTATCATCTTCAGCTGGCGGCCGATAAAACCTTTACCGCTCCCATCATTGACGTAAAAGATATTACCGCTACTGACTATCAGACCAGGAAGCTGGCTTATGGTACCTATTATTTCCGGCTCAGCTCCATCGCCGCTGATAATTATGAGGGGGTATGGTCGGATACCGCCCGGTTTACCCTTATTCCCCCGCCGCCCGCTCCACCCGTTGAGCCGCCTGAACTTGGCAAAGGCAAGGATGTTCATATCCGCTGGCGGAATATCGGCCCCGACATAACCTATCAGATTCAGATTGCCAGGCGGCCTGATTTTGCTGCCCTCTGGTTAGATAAGACGGTAAAAAAAGCGGAGTTGTCTTTTGCCCGTCCCAAAAAGGCCGCCACTTATTATGTTCGCACCAGGGCCATTGATCCGGATGGCTACACCGGTAACTGGTCAGCGCCGCAGTCTTTTAATATTCGCCATAGTTGGGAAGGTTGGGCCTTTGGGGCTTTTTTTGTAACCCTGATTGCCATAACCATATAGAGTTATGGAAAAAACTGGATTCCATGGTAAGCCGTTGCCCCGTTTCCTGCTGCTTGCTTTTTTGTCTGGGCTCTTTATTGTCGCCTTTGATTATCTTGGTTTTTTTGAAGGAGTTAACAATTATTGCTATGACCTTTATTTTCGTCTCCAGCCGACAACGACAGTTAATAAACGTATAGTCCTGATTACGGTTGATGAAGCAAGCCTGAAGAAGTTAGGCCGCTGGCCAATTTCGCGGCAATATTATGCCGAGCTTCTCCAGCGTCTTAAGCTGGCGGATGTGGTGGGCTTTGATATTCTTTTTGATGAGCCCGCTAAGGATGACGCGGCCTTTCGGGCCGCTGTCCGCCGCCATGGCCGTGTAGTTCTTGCCGCCCATGTCAATCGTTATCTACAAGTCAAACTCCCCGTTTTTTATCGTGATGCCGCGGGTATTGGTCATGTTCATATTGATCTCGATGTGGATGGCGAGGCGCGTTATGTCTTTAATAAAATCGCCATGGGTAACAGCGAATTACCGTCATTGGCCAAGGCTATGGCTGATCTTGGCCGCCGGAGGGACTATTCTTCTAAACCGGTGGCGGCAAATGCCTATCTTCATCAGTCAGAGCGGATGGGAATTAACTATTACGGTGATGTCTTCCAACGGTTGGCGCTGGATGATGTGCTTGACAGCAATCATTTTCCCCAGTCCTTTTTCAGCCATAAACTGGTGCTGGTCGGGGTAACGGCACCTGGTCTGGAAGAAAGATTCCCGACCCCGGTATCCGCCACGGGAGGCGGTATGCCGGGTGTTGTTCTGCAGGCAACCATTCTGAATAACATCCTGAATCACAGCGGCATGAAACGAGTGCCACAGTGGCAGGCCCTGAGTATTTTCATAGTGTTCTATATTGTGACTCTATGGGCAGCATTCTTTTTCAGGCGGCAGGGGCTGGTCTTTTTTATGGCCCTGGCTTTTCTGATCCTCCTGTTTTCCTTTATAGCTCATCGCTGGTTCTATCTGTGGCTGGGGCCGGCTCCCTTTCTTATATCATGCCTTACTGGTTTTATTTGTATCTGGGTACTGCGGCTGGAGCTTGTAAGCCGGCAGTTGTTTCTGGCCAATCGGGAATGGCAGGATTCTTTTGACAGTATGGCTGATGCCGTTTTTATTTACAGTCCGGCTGGCATTCTGGTAAAGGAAAATAATGCGGCCAAGTCTTTTCGGCATGGTGTTGTGGCGGATATACTGGCCGAACGCAGCAGGCTGCTGCTTGGCGGAGCCGAGGTTAAGGATAAGGTCGGGGCGGTCGATCCGGAGCTTAATAAACATCTCGAAATCAGATCCTGGCTTCGTCTCGATGAAAACCAGCGTCTGCTTGGGGTTATGCATGTGGTTGCCGATGTAACCGAAAAAAAGCTTATGGAGATTAAAGAGGCGGCTCTCCAGGCTCAATTGGTTACGGCTCAGCGTATGGAGGCTATTGCCAGTCTTGCCGGCGGGGTGGCTCATGACTTCAATAATGTCTTGAGTGCTATTCTCGGCTATGGCGAGTTGCTGGCCCTGGCGCTGTCTGAGCAGCCGGATCTGTATGACAAGGTGCGTATTATTATTGAAGCGGGGGAGCGGGGCGCAACCCTGGCCCGCCAGCTTCTTCTTTTCAGCCGCAAGAAACAGACCACAAAGCAGGCGGCGGATCTCGGTATTCTGGCCGAGAATATGGTGAAGATGCTGATCAGAATGCTGGGTAATAATATCAAGATTTCTCTGGAGCTGAATCCCGGGAAAGCCCCGATATTTGCCGACCCAGGTCAGATGGAGCAGGTGGTGATGAATCTGGTGGTTAACGCCAGAGATGCCATGCCAGAGGGCGGCGTATTGTCCATTGTTATCGATGATTACGCGGCCCTGGGAAATGAGGTGGTAAACAGCGGCATACTGCGGGCCGGCAGGTATATTCGGATGACTGTGAGTGATACCGGTGAGGGAATAGCGCCTGAGCAGCTTGGACATATCTTTGAGCCTTTTTATTCAACTAAGGAGGAAGGAAAGGGAACCGGTCTGGGGCTGGCGACAGTTTTGCGGATTGTTGAGCAGCATCAGGGTGGTATCTCGGTGGCGAGTGAAGTTGGCCGGGGTACCTCATTTATAGTTTATTTGCCTCGCAGTAAGGGGAAGGCGCTGCCGGGAGTATCCGCAGTTGTGCCGGTGATGCCCAAGGGTGGGGGAAAAATATTACTGGCCGAGCATGATCCGCTTTTGGGGACAATGCTGAGTGATATTCTTAACGCTCTCGGCTATAGTGTTACGTTGAAGCCTAAAGGCAGCGATGCCGTGGCTTTTGGCAGTAAAAACAGCTTTGATCTATTGATAACCGAGGTCATTATGCCTGATATAAGCGGCAAGGAAATAGGGCAGCTGCTGCGGCATATCAAGCCGGCTATTAAAATTCTGTATATCTCCGGTTATCCGGAAGAGGCTTTGTCCCGTTACGGAGAATGGCTGCCGGGGAAGGAATTCTTTATGCAGAAGCCCATCACCTCGGCCATCCTTGCCGCCAGGATCAGGTCAATTCTTGACGATTCGTAACTACTACAGTTGTGCTTTTTTGAAAATTATAAAACAGACTCGTAAGTGCCCAAAAAAGTCATAGAAAAGCACAGCTTAAAATATTCACCGCAGGGCGTCCCGCTGGGTGCGATTAATGGGCGATAACAAAGGCACCTGGGAAGCGGCCCGCGAGGCGTCTTTCCATGATTCGGGCTGTTTTGAGCCGGCGGCCGGCCCGTACCTGAACCCGGTAGAGTCTTTTGCCGTGTCTGTCTAAGCGGCTGATGGTCTTATATCCCTGGCTTAACAGGCTGTCTTGCAGGCGTTTGGCGTTACTACGGTTGGCAAAGGCCCCTACCTGGACAAAGAAATTGCCTCTATTGAAGTTTTTATAGGGCAGAAACCGTCTGCCGTCTCTCCGGCCGTTGTGAATGGCGGTTGTTTCACCCAGGGCGGTTATTCTGACATGGGCGGTGCCCTTATGCAGCATACCTAGTTTCATGGCTCCCGCCTTGGTAAGGTCAATTATGCGGCCGCGGACAAAGGGGCCGCGGTCATTGATTCTGACAACGGTATGACGGCCGTTGTCGAGATTTGTCACCAGCAGATAGGTGTTCATGGGCAGGGTTTTGTGGGCCGCGGTTTCTTCATACATATTATAGGTTTCGCCGTTGGAGGTCTTGCGGCCGTGAAATTTGGGGCCGTACCAGGAGGCGATGCCGGTTTCACTGTAACCGTAGGCCGAGGGAATTGGATAATAGGTTCTGCCATGTACCCGGTAAGGCCTCTGGGTGCCGGGTACTCTGGCCCTGGGTGGCAGCTGTTTGGCGGGGTAGGTAAAACGAGGCGGCAGCCTTGAATAGGGAACATGGTTGGCGGCGCAGCCGCTTAATAAAAAAATAAGCAGGACGGCGGCTGTTTTAATAAATTTCATGGTGTTAATTGACTTTTAATCTCTGGCGGAAAAATGCCCCGGCCCGGCCAGTGGTATGCGGAATGTAGGGCCGCGGGGCGGAATAGGCGGCGGCTGGTTTTACGGCATCAATGATGACTTTGCCGTCTTTGTTCACGTATGACAGGCTCAGGTCAAGAATGGTGCGGCAGACCTGGAGGACACCGTGCGAATCGCGGCATATTTTTACCGGCTCCCAGCGTCTTGAGAGATAGGTCTTGAGCCAGATGCCCTGCTCTTCGCTGCCGTTTAGTTTGTCGGTCATTACTGCCCCGCCCTGGCCGTTATCCTGGAAGAGGTTGGCATCCAGCTGCTGTTCCACCTCAAAGTCTCCCTGTCGGGTCAGGGCCAGCCAGGCATTAAAATTATCGTTGTCCTGGCGTAGCAGACTGATGCCGCGGTCATTAAAACTCCATTGGGCGTGACATACCTGGCAGGCCGTTTTTTTGATTTTATGGGCCGGATTTACGGCCTGGGGAATTTGGTGCTTTCTGCCGTCTTTTTTCTCGGTCAACCAGGGCAGGCCGTTCTCTATAGTAATATTGGCGGGCATTAAGGTGCCTTTTTTGTAGAGATGGCAATCCTTGCAGCTCGGCCCTCTGGCCCGGCCCATGAGCTGATTGCCGGGGTGGCAGTCAAGGCAGACCATGCCGCGCTGCTGGTGGATGTCAGGGGTTAATTGATGATATCTGATGCCGTAGGGCGGCTGGTAGTTGTCGGTGGTACTGAAGGGGGTTCTGTAATCCCAGTTATAGTTGTGTTCAAAACGACCGTAATAGTCGGCCCCCACGACATTGCCATAATGGCAGCTCTGACATTGATAATCGCCGGGACTGGCAAGGAAGGCGTGAGAGGTTAATTTGTCGTTTTTGTAGCTTAAATGGCAGGCGGCACAGCCCAGGCCGTGCAGGGTGGCGGGATAGGGATCACCGTTATAATAAAGATGACAGCGCAGACAGCGGCGGCGCAGCATATCATCGGCCAGTTGCAGTGGTGTTGCCGGCCGGGCGGCCGGTGGAATATGGGTGAGGGAGGTCAGGTCGTGGGAGGCGCCAAAGGCCCGCCGGGTCAGGTTTACGGCCCGGCGCAGGGTGAAATGGGGTGAGGAGCGCAGGGCGGCAACCTCCCTGGCATGGCAAGGACCGCAGCGTTTGCCCATCATCGCGGGACTGGCGGGAGCGGCTATCATCCCCTTATGGGCCTCTTTGGCGCTGGCACCGTTCTGCCCGGCGTGACATTGATGGCAGGAAAAATTGTGGTTTTTATCTAAGTTAAAAGGGTGGCAGTCCCGGCAGCTCTTTATTTTGGCTACCGGTTTCCGGGTCGGAGAAAAATAATTGCTTTTCCCCTGATCTGTCTGGACACAGGCCGCTGCCAGTACGAAAATCAACAGGAATGAAATAATTATATAGGAAAATTTTTCTGACTGCATTAAGCTATGATAATTTAGATTTTGGAAAAACGCTATGTTTTTGGCCAATGATGGATTAACTTCTATGCGTATTTACGGCCCTTGGAAACAGAGAACTTTTACGGATGATGGACTCGTAAAAAGTCCATCACTAACTAAAGATGGCTAAGTCAGCTAAGCGAAGACTGCGAAAAGTTCGATATACAGCTAAGCGTAGACTGCGAGGCGTGGTGGTTCGACAGGGCTTCGGCCATACATATGGTATG
>JAJRZN010000010.1 GCA_024275235.1 Deltaproteobacteria bacterium | reverse complement strand
GCCTGGAGAACGGTATAGGGCGAAAACGGCTCAATAGCTGTTTTCATAGATAGACGACACATTATTTACTCCTTTTTTGATTTCAGAACGCGAAAAAATATGGAATGCGGAATACTAATCAACCAGCCGCCCCTGCCCGGCGGCGGCTCATCTCTTGTCATTGCAGTGATTATTACGAACTTGGCGCCGAACAGTTACCATCTTTTAAGATTTTTAAGATTTTTAAGGTTATCCCTTCAAGTGCGCCACCAGAGCCTGTACCGAGGATTTGGCGTCACCAAAGAGCATCATGGTGTTATCCTTTAAGAACAATTCATTTTCAATACCGGCAAACCCCGGCTTCATACTTCTTTTGAGGACAACAACCGTCTGCGCCTCTTCGACATTCAAAACCGGCATCCCGTAAATAGGACTGCCGGGATTAGTCTTGGCCGCCGGATTCACCACGTCATTGGCCCCGATGACCAATACCACATCTGTACCACTAAAGTCATCATTAATATCTTCCATGGAGAACAACTGGTCGTAAGAGACATCGGCCTCGGCCAGCAATACGTTCATATGACCCGGCATCCTGCCGGCCACCGGATGGATGGCGTAACGCACCTCCACCCCCTCTTCATCGAGATAATCACCCAGCTCCCGTACCGCGTGCTGGGCCTGGGCGGCAGCCATCCCGTAACCGGGAACAATAATCAATGAGGAGGCATTCTCTAAAACCATAACCACATCCTCCACCTCATATCCCTTCACCGAGCCCTCGGCTCCGCCGCCCTCTGCCACCACACCACCGTCATCACTACCGCCGCCGGTACCAAAGGCCCCGAAGAGGACATTGCTCAGCGAACGGTTCATGGCATCACACATGATCTTGGTCAGGAAGAGTCCCGAGGCCCCCACCAGCGAACCGACAATAATCAGGGCATTATTACCAAGAGCGAAACCAGTCATAGAGACAGCCAGACCGGAGTAGGAGTTCAGAAGCGAAATAACCACCGGCATATCGGCGCCGCCAATGGGAATAACCGAGAGAACACCGAGAATCAGCGAGAGCAGGCAAATCCCGTAAAACAGCAAGTGACTGGTGGGATCATTAAAAACCATGTAGGACAGCACCGCAGTACCAATAAGGATAAGACCATTGACCACCTGCTGACCGGGATAGGTAATCGGCTGACCGGAGACAATTCCCTGCAGCTTGGCATAGGCAATTACCGAACCGGTAAAGGTCAGGCCGCCGATAATCACCGAGAGCAGCAGAGTAATCATGGCAAAGGTACCGATATGCTCAACCATGGCGGGACCAAACTCATTACCGCGCAACTGCAACTCCGAGAGCGCCACCAGGGCCGAGGCCGCGCCGCCACAGCCGTTAAAGAGGGCTACCATCTCCGGCATGGAGGTCATCTCCACCTTAATCGCGGCCCAGCCGCCAATGATGGTACCGATAATGATCCCAAGGGCAATCAGCTTAAAGGATAATCCCGGCGCCATTAGAGTGGCCAGAATGGCGAGTGCCATACCGGCCATGGACAGTTTATTACCCAGTCGAGCCGTAGCGGGTGAGCTTAATTTTTTTAAGCCCATCATAAAAAGAATGGCGGAGATCAGATAGATAAAATTAATAAAATTTTGACTTATCACAATACCGGCCCCTGTTTTTTGGCCCTGGGGGCCTTCTTCTTGAACATATCCAGCATCCTCTGGGTCACCATATAGCCGCCCACCACATTAATAGTGGCAAAGATAACTGCCAGCAGACCAATAATGGAGGTGTGGTTAATGGTGGCAGAATGACCAGCCACAACGAGAGCGCCGAGAATGGCAATGCCGGAAATGGCGTTGGACGCTGACATCAAGGGAGTATGCAGGGTCTGCGGCACCCTGGCAATGAGTTCCGCCCCGGCAAAAAGCGCCAGGACAAATATATACAGCCCAACCAAAATCGTATCTGCCATAATTTCCACCTCTCTTAGTTGTTAAGTTACAGTGAATTCTTACAAATTCATTACCCCTGTTCCATGAGCTGCTTAGTTCGGGCATGCAGAATCTCACCATCCCGGGTGACTAATGAACCGCTGGTAATTTCATCGGCCATATCCATCTTCAGGCCCTTCTCATCGCAGAGATGGAAGAGATAACGCTCAATATTTTTAGAAAACATCTGACTGGCGTGATAAGACATGGCACTGGGCAGATTACTCTCACCGATAATCAGCACTCCATGCTTAACTACCGATTTATCCCGTTCAGTAAGTTCGCAATTGCCGCCCATTTCGGCGGCCAGATCCACAATAACCGAACCGGTTTTCATGGATTTAACATGCTCTTCGGTAATCAGAACAGGGGCCTTACGCCCTGGGATTAAAGCCGTAGGGATAACCACGTCGGCCCTGGCAATATGCTTGGCAATCATCTCGGCCTGGCGGCGTTTATAATCTTCCGACATCTCTTTGGCATAACCGCCCTCACCGGCGCCGCTCTCATCACTCTTAACCTCAAGGAATTTGGCCCCGACACTCTTGACCTGCTCTTTAACTTCAGGACGAACATCGGTGGCTTCCACCACCGCGCCCAGCCGCTTGGCCGTGGCACAGGCCATAAGCCCCGCCACTCCGGCCCCCAGAACCATGACCCGGGCCGGAGCAACGGTACCGGCAGCAGTCATCAGCATGGGGAAAAATTTATTAATGGAATCAGCGGCCAGGACAACGGCCTTATAACCGGTAATGGTACTCATCGAACTCAGAATATCCATACTCTGGGCCAGAGTCGTGCGGGGAATCACATCAAGCCCGAAGGCCGTTATCTTCTGCCGGGCCAGCTTACGCACCAGATCAAAGCGGGTCAACGGCTGGAGGATGGAGATCAGGGCCTTGTTGGCCGGAAGCGTATCCACCTCCTCCAGGGTCGGTGGCTGCACCTTAATAAAGACATCGGCATCCATCATCCCGGCAAGCTCGGCAACAACCGCCCCCGCCTTTTCGTAGTCCTCATCACTATATCCCGCCGACAGGCCGGCCCCGGCCTGAACGGTAACCTGAAAATTATGCTTGGCAAGACGCTTTAAGGCCTCCGGGACAATGGCCACCCGTTTTTCTCCAGCCATGGTTTCTTTCAGAACGCTGATCTTCATTAAAGTATCCCTTGCTGATTTTATTGGATGAGTTAGAGGAGGGGAAATCCTCGCCGAATAGTTATCAATCCAAAAACTATTATCTTAATAGAACATAGCTGTCAAGTAAAACCACGGCAGAGCCAGGGCCCCTTACGCCCCGGTTTTAGAATCGCCCTTTGCAGACGATAAAAAAATTCCGGCCCGGAAATTTCCTTCTCCCCCAATGACAGGAGATGGGTGGTTCGCATCTGACAGTCAATAAAATCGAACCCCCAATCACACAGATGACGGGCCAGAACCGCCATAGCGGCCTTGGAACTGTTAGAGACTGTACTGAACATGGATTCACCACAGAACACCGCGCCAACGGCCACCCCATAAAGGCCGCCGACCAGTTTACCATTTAAACAGCACTCCACGGAATGGGCAAATCCCAGCTCATGGAGCCGGCAATAGGCCTCGATCATCTCATCAGTTATCCAGGTAGGCTCGCCCCGCTCGATACGGCAGGCGGCACAGGACTCAATAACGGCCCTGAAATCCTGGTCAAAGGTAAACTCAAAAACCTGACGGCGCAGCTGACGGGCTAAGCGTTTAGAGAGATGGAACTCGGCAGGCTCCATAATCAGCCGCGGCACCGGACTCCACCAGAGGATGGGCTCACCATCTGAGTACCAGGGGAATATCCCCATCTGGTAGGCCATGAGCAGACGTTCCGGGGCCAGATCACCGCCCACGGCCAGTAGCCCGTCCTCCCGGGCCAGCTCTGGCGGCGGAAAAATTATATCTGATGATAAATTAAATACCGGCACGTTATTATGACTGAACCTAACAGCGTTTCAGCAGTTGGATAGTAGAAAGCAGGCCTCTCCGGCCTGAACAAGTTAACAGGATGTTAATACACATGAGATTTTCCTTGAGGAACAATAAACTCCAGCCCGGCACAATTGTCAAAAAAAACGTCGTGAATTTTCAGGCCAAAAATGATATATGACATGAGACATGTTAACAAAATGAGCCCCCGTAGCTCAGGGGATAGAGCACAGGATTCCTAATCCTGGTGTCGCACGTTCGATTCGTGCCGGGGGCACCAAATTAAAAAAAGCACTTAGCTCCAAAAATGAGCTGAGTGCTTTTTTGTTTTCCGCTTTTTGCCCCAGGTACATGTTCCCCACCTGGCTTCCCATGTCCTGGCCAGAGCCTGTCGTCAGGTTGCCGGGGATTGGGAAATAATGTACGGTATTCGGCCAGTACTTTTGGAAACATTTGTCGATTCCCGGCAGTACCTCGGAACCTGTTACCGGGCTGCGGGGTGGTGTTTGTGCTTTTAAACCAAGCAAAAGACTTATTGCCAATGTGGGTGCAGCAGCCGTTTTTGCCATCGTGGCGTGCTCCGGTGTCATCTACGTTGATATAGGTGGAAGATTTTAAACCAGCAGTTAAAATGTCATCTTTTTCTGCATGAAATTGATCTTTATTGTCAATGAGAATTCTGTTCACTTGGCAGGGTGAGATATCAATACCCCATTCGCGCAACTGTTCAAGGATAAGAGGTTGGGTAATGAGGCAATGATGGTGCTGAATAGAGAATGAAGCTCTTGAGAGTATTGTCAAAGTGGCCATTAATCTCAGAAGGTACTTTACCAGCAACAATTTTGCCTTCCGGAATTGGCCGGAATTAGCACATGGCTGGCGTGGTCAGACTCTATGAATCTATAGAGAGTTCCCTCAAGATACAGGTGGAGAGGATAAATGATAGACGAATTTCAGAATATCCAACAAAAAAAGGTCAAATTCTCGATATTATTCGACAGCATCGACTTCGTAATGCTCGTATATTCGGCTCTATAGCTCGTGGGGAGGAAACTGTCCATAGTGATATTGATTTCCTTGTTGATTTAGACGAAGGGTGTACATTATTTGACTTAGGTGGAGCCTCCGTGAAGCTTCAAATTTTGTTAGGTCGTAAGGTAGACATTGTCACTGAGCGTGGTTTACATTGGTATTTACGTGAAAAATACTCCAGGAGTCTCGGCCATTATGAAGGATGATAAACTCTATTTGATTCATAGTATAGAGAGTATTTGACAAAATAGATTCTTACTTGGTTAAACTTGATTGTGATTCATTCATGAATAGCAGTATTGTTCAGGATGCCGTACTTCATAATTTGCAAGTTCTCACTGAATCAACTCAACGTCTTTCAGATGAATTCAAAGGCAAGTATCCTGAGATTGAGTGGTATAAAATAGCAGGTTTACGGCATGTTCTTGTGCGTGACTATCTTGGAATTGATCTTGAGATGGTTTGGGCTACAGTAACTAATCAGCTTTCTGAGTTGCGAATAGTTGTTAAAGGTGCGATAGAATCATAATCATCGTTTTTATGTAGGGGGCAATGAATACACCGATCAAAAGCTCTTAACAATTTGTTCTTTTTTCCATAAATCACAGGGATCCAATAAGTGGCGGTGGCGAAGGGGAAAAAATAAAAAGTGATATTTCAAGACCTGACCCATAGTGTCCTACAAAGAAACCGTCTCTGGAGTGAGGCGATTGCCATTGGCAACAATGATTTCTTAGAAAACATTCACAGTCAACTCAAAGAGAAGAATAATACTGTGGGTAAAAAAGTGACTTGCGGCAATATGACGGTACTTAAAGAACCACATTCAGCTTACAATGCCCTTTTTGATGCTAAAAAAGGGCCTGTAAGCCCTGAAAACACCTATTGTATTGATGTAACTGGTGGAAATAAAGGATGAAAATTTGGTTCGACCCACAGACCTGGAAACTTGATTCGGAGGTGCGATATGCAACGAGAATTTTACGTAGTAATAGAAAGGGATGAGGATGGTTTTTTTGTTGGCGAAGTTCCAGCGTTAAAAGCATGTTATGCACAAGGTAAAACAATTGATGAAATGCTATCTAATATCAAGGAAGTAATAGATATCTGCCTGGAAGGACGGCAGGAATTTTCTGGAGACAGTATGGAGTTTGTTGGAGTACAAAAGGTGACAATTGATGACAACTTGGCCCACGCTTAAGTCATCGAAAGTTGTTAAGGCTCTGAAAAAAGCTGATTTCAAGCTTGTCAGACAGAAAGGGAGCCATGCTAAATTTAAACACCCTGACGGACGTGCCACCACTGTGCCTATTCATGGTAGCCAAGATATTGGAAGAGGTCTATTGAGAAAAATCTTACGTGACATTGAATTTGATATCAGTGACTTCATAAAATACTTGTAATTGAAAGAACGTTTCAACAGGCTCACCGTGCATGGGTGGCAGAAGGAATGAGAAATGATCAATTACAAAGAAACCGTCTCTTGCTAAAAAAAGGCCTATAAGCCCTGAAAATGAGTATTATCTTGCTTTAACTATCGGATATTAATGGTGAAATTTTGGTCCGACCCCAATGCGGGTGGAATGTGGTGGCTGTGACTTTGTGACTTAATTTATGAGGATAAGGATTGATCATTAAACAGGATAAAAACAAAGGCTTGCAAAAGTCCGAACCAAAAAAAAAAATCCATAGTTCGCTCTTCGGCTGCTGAGTATCTGACGTTTGTAGCGGCAAGCGGTAAGGGGGGGGTTGAAGCGGTTTACGCCGATGAGAATGTCTGGCTGACTCAGAAGATGATGGCCATGCTTTATGACGT
>JAJRZN010000177.1 GCA_024275235.1 Deltaproteobacteria bacterium | reverse complement strand
CTCCGGCAAAAACCCTTTTCCATTGCCCCCGATCCCGCTTTTCTTTATATGAGCGAACGGCATCGGGAGGCCCTGGCCCATTTGTTGTATGGAATCAGGAGTGATGCTGGTTTTGTACTTCTCACCGGCGAGGTGGGTACCGGCAAGACGACCATCTGCCGCTGCCTGCTTGAGCAGATGCCGGAGAACGCCCGGGTGGCCTATATAATTAATCCTCGCCTTTCCACCCTTGAACTCCTGGCCTCTATCTGCGATGAATTCGGCATCGCCTATCCGCCAGGGCAGGCCAGCGGTAAACTGCTGGTGGATTTGATCAACGAATACCTCTTAGAGGCCCATGCCGAAGGCTGTAAGCCGGTATTGATTATTGATGAGGCCCAGAACCTGAGCCATGATCTTCTGGAGCAGATTCGCCTGTTGACCAATCTGGAGACCAATGAGCAGAAATTATTACTCATTATCATGCTTGGCCAGCCCGAATTACGGGATAAATTATTACGGCCCGAACTGCGCCAGATGCAGCAGAGAATTACCGCCCGTTATCATCTCGGCCCTCTTTCTAAAAGCGATACCTGCGCCTATGTTAATCATCGTCTTGCCGTGGCCGGCAGTCGGCAGAGATTATTTACCGCGGCGGCGTTAAACAGGGTTTTTGCCTTTAGCGGCGGGGTGCCGCGGCTGATTAATCTCCTCTGTGACCGTTCCCTGCTTGGGGCCTACAGCAAGGGTGCTGCCAGGGCCAGTCGGGCCATTGTCGGGCGGGCTGCCGGGGAGTTGCTGAATGACGGACGCCGGCGTTTTGCGGATTCTGCCGTCTGGCGGCCCTGGGCTCTGGCTGTCGTGCTGCTGATTACGGTTCTGGCTGGTTTTTATTCTGGTGCTCTGCCCGGCCGTCTGTTGGGGGTAAATGGCTTGTTCAGCCCTCTGCTGAAACGCTTTGAACCGCCTGCCGCCTCCAGGCCGCCGGTACCGATCTCCGCTCCTGCCCCCGCGTGTCTTGCCTCGCATTCTGCTGCCGGCAACAAAGCCACCTTGGCGAAGAAGACTAAATATACTCCCCCTGTTACTCAAAATGTTAAGCAGGTTGTCCGCCGTGCTCCGCATTCCGGGGCGGTAATTCCTCTGCGCTGGCCGGCGGCGAAGTCCCGCGCGAAGAGTAAGATTATGGCCTTCCGGGCCCTTTTTAAACAATGGGGCCTGAATTACGATCCCGGTCGTTACCCCGTGGCTTGCAATCAGGCCAGGGCCGAGGGTGTTGATTGTCTGTATCAGCAGGGGAACTGGGGTGGTCTGCGGCGTCTTAACCGTCCGGCGGTTCTCCGTTTTATTGATGATGAGGGCGGGGAATATTATGCCGCTCTCTTGGCCGTTGCCGGTGATACCGCTGCCCTGTCGGTGGGTGGCAGCCGGGAAGTGGTGAAGGTTGAGGAGCTTGAGAAATACTGGACAGGAACCTATATTGTTTTATGGCGCCCACCACCAGCTTATAACGGCGCGCTGTTACCAGATCATGGCGCCCCCTGGCTGTCATGGCTCAGCACCCGGCTTGCCGCTGTCAGCGGTCAGCGGGACAGCCCGTCAAAAGTTCCTGCCGTGCTGGTTGGCAGGCTGTTGGTCAGGGTTAAGGACTTTCAGCGCCAAAGGGGATTAATTCCCGATGGTATTATAGGGCCGCGAACTTTGATTAATCTAAACAGCCTTACGACGCGGGTACCGGCGCTTTTGAAGATACGCCCGCTGGTCAGTCTTGAGTAGGGGCACCCTTTGTGGGTGCCCCAAATATTGAACGCGGCATTCAAGGCCTGAAATTAACTGAATAATTCCGGTGAGTTCAGGGCATTTCCTGCGGGGTTGAGGTCTTGGTTAGGAGCTCCAAATCTTTGGGTTGGCCGTAATAATAGACATTGGGCCCCGTTTGTACCTTGGCTGATGACAGCCGTATCGCTCCCTTTTTGATATAATCGGCAATCTTTGGCTCATCCCGCCAGCCGAAAATACGGGCATCGGCAATGCAGGTCTGGACACAGGCCGGCCGCAGACCAGCCTCAACCCTGGGCTTGCAGAAGGTGCATTTGTCGGCAATACCGTCACCGTCTAAATCCTTGTTGGCGATATTGGTGTTCACGTAACGGGCTCCGTAAGGACAGGCGTCGGCGCAGGCCCCGCAGCCGAGACAGCGGGTTTTGTCGATTTGCACCGTACCGTCAAAGGGGTTTTTCCAGGTGGCGGCCACCGTCATGGTCCTGGTCTTGCCGGTTTTCGGTTCGGTAAAGGTCTTCTTTATCTGGTCAGCCGGGCAGACCGGCACACAGGCCGGTTTGTCGCAATGGTTGCAGAGACCGGGATAAGCGGTAAAGGACAGGCCGTGGCTGGTCTTGGCCGGGCCTAAATTTTTAACCCAGTTGCGGCGGTAGCCGTCCTGGGCTGGAATATCCCATTCGGCCCGGCAGGCGAGGGCGCAGGCATGGCAGCCGACACAGCGGTTCAGGTCTATGATCATGGCATATTGTCTCATCATTCACCTCCTCTACGTTCTTTACTGGAAAAATCACCGGCGGAGGCATATTGGGGCTTGGCCCCGGCTTTTTGCCGGTCTCGGTCAGCGGCCAGTTTCCTGAGCTTGAATTTGGGAATCGCGGCGGGTATCGGTATGATCTCCGGTATATCCAGAATGCTCTTGTTCTTGACTATTCTGACGAAATTAGTCCGTTTACTTGTGGCTCCCATGAAGGGATCCTCCACCGTGTTGGTCATCATATAACCATCGGCTGCCCCCTTGCCGTAGGCGCGGCTGAGGTGCGGCGATTTACTGCCGAAACCATGGGTCATATAGACGGCATCGGGTCTGATTCCAGGGGTGACCAGAACCTTGATCGGGTTGGAACGTTTACCATCCTGATTTTCCAGTACCACCGTTTCATCATTTTTGATTTGCAGCTGTCCGGCGATCTCGTCGTTAAGCCAGAGTTTATTCTCTGGCACCTCATGATTGAGCCAGAGATTATTCATGGTGCGTGAGAAGGTATGGACAGGACAGCGGCCGTAAATCAGCCGGGCATAGCCCTTGGGCGGCGCTGGTGCCGGTTGGAATTTGGGAATGGCATCGAGATCTTCATCCTCGAATGCTGCCACCGACAAATTAATTTTACCGGAGTCAGTGGCAATTTTCAGGTTCTTTGGGGTGCGGTATGGATTGGCCGGCAGGGAGATGATGCCGCCTTTTTTATTGAGTTTGTCAATTGACAGATCCACCGCCGCTAAATCATGATTAACCAGGGCCCTGGCATCCGGCAGGGGAAAGCCGTCAATCTTGAGGTGTCTGGCTAAATTTTTAGCAATCCAGTACGGTGTTTTGGCCTCGTACATGGGGGGCAGAACCGGCTGCCGTACTGTAATATACGGGGTGAGTCCCTCATAGGCGTAAACCCCGTCGTAGCGCTCAAGATAAACGGCATCGGGAAGAATAATGTCTGACCAGAGGGCTGTTTCGCCGGCCATCATTTCCTCGCAGAAGATGAAATCGAGCTTTTTGATGGCCTTCATGGTCTCGTAGGGATCAGGGATGGTCTGCATAATATTGACCCCGTTGACCCCTAACAGTCTTATTGGGTACGGCTTGCTGGTATTGATTGCCTTAATTATATCCGCGGTTACGGTGCCGAAGGTAGATGAAAACGGGTAGTTGGAATCCTCCTTCAGGGAGACATCGACCGGAGCAACTGCTTTGGACTTTTTCTCAACGCATTCGATATGGCCAACCTTGACCGGGGTCGTAAAATAAAGGCCTCCCGGAACACCCACGGCGCCGAAAAGGGCGCTGAGAATGGCATAAGACTGATGGCGGCCCACATCTCCCTTGCCGTACCAGGTGGAATGGCGGCCGGGGTGGATCATGACATGGGGACTGGCCTGGGCCAGCATCTTAATTGCCGCTTTCATGTCGGCGATTTTTAAATCACAGATTTCAGCGGCCCATTCCAGGGAATAGCCCTTGACCTCTTTTTTCAGATCGCTGAATCCCTGGCAGGTATTGGCCACAAACTCCTTATGATAAAGGTCGTTCTGGATGACGTAATTAATCCAGGCCAGGAGCAGGGCGGTATCGGTACCGGGTCTGATGGACAGGTGGATATCCGCCTTGCCGGCGGCCACTGAAAAGCGGGGATCAACCACAACCAGTTTGGAGCCTGCCGATAGTCCTTCAATAAACTCACGGACATGCGAAACATGCACGTTCTCTCCGATATGAGAGCCGACCAGCAGCATGGCCTTGGCGTGGGGCATGTCATTATACTGTCTCGTGCCGGTGGCGATATAGCCCACGGTTTCGAGATAGGCCAGGGCCGCCGGGCCGACGCATTGGAAAAAGGCCGGTTCACTGGTATAGTTTTCGGTGCCCATGGCCATGAATACTTCCCGGAGATTTTCGGCTGAGGCCCCGTGATCAAAATAGGCCAGGGCATGGGGGCCATATTTTTTCTTGACCTTATTCATGTTATGGGCAATTTCCTCCAGAGCTTCATCCCAGGATATCTTGGCCCATTTGCCCTCACCGCGGGCCCCGACCCGTTTCATGGGGTATTTAATCCGGTCGGGATCATAGAGCAGCTGGATGCCGGAATTACCGCGGGCGCATACCCGCTGACCGTTGACCGGGCTCTTGGGGTTGCCCTCAATCTTTATCAGCTTGCCGTTTCTGACCTTGGCGACAATGGGACAGCGCCAGAAACACATCTCGCATACCGAGGTGGTTTCCCGCGCTCCCATACTGCCGTTCATGGGGCCGTAGTTGGTTCCGGCCAGCGCCCGGCTGGCCCGGAACAGCCCGCCTTTGGGCGGCAGTCCGTCTAAGGAAAATGCTGCCATGGCCATGGCCGTGGCAGCGGACATCTTTAAAAAACGTCTTCTATTCATCTGCTTTCTCCTCTATCAAAATTTGTTTGAGGCATAAGCCGGTTACCTGACCCAGAATTTTGTAAAAATGGCAGGGCCGCGCCGATTGCAGCCGCTGGAAAAATTCCGGGTACCATTTAATGACATGCTCGTGGGTAAATTCACGCAGAAAATCCAGGCGGCCATCTTCAATAAGATGACCGATAAAGGCAAGTTCGAAGGCGATGTGATCCTCGCATTCGCTCGATTCTATTGTCTCCAGGCCGGCCCGCTGGTAGAAGCTCATGGCTTCATCGTGGCCCTGCTGGAGGAGGATACCCCGGTTACCGATATAAATTGAGGCGTAGGGAGGGGCCGGAACACCAGATGCGGAGTTAATAAACAGGCGGACGTATTCGGCCTGGAGGTCGGTCAGGGAAATGTTATCTGCCTCTTCCTGCTGGTTGAATTCTATTCCTAAATCGGCGGACAGAGAACCAAGTACTTCAAAGAGAGGCTGGATGTCCACTTGCTCCGGATAGGTGAAAGCGGTTGAGAGAAAAAAGAATGGATGCTGGCTTGGCATGATATCCCTTATGATCAATATTTATTTGACAGGGCAGGGAACAGAGCCGGAAAAACAGGACGGCTGTTACACCTCTTCCTGAGTAAATGAATGAGGCGTCACTCATTCATTCATCTAATGAGCGTAGTAGAAAGACAAGACTTTGTCAACTGCTTTTTGTATTACTTTGTATGGGTTGAATCATATCAATAAGATGTCTGGGGCAAGGGGTAATTGAGGACGTTTCCTGCTGCTTGTCAGGGTGAAGCTGGCAGAGAAATTATAAAGGTTGTTCCCTGGCCCTCGCTGCTGTTAACCGTTATGCTGCCGCCGTGATGACGAACAATGCCATGCACTACTGAGAGTCCGAGACCGGTGCCTTCGCCGCCGATCTGGGTGGTAAAATATGGATCAAATATCTTTTCC
Organism: Deltaproteobacteria bacterium; assembly: GCA_024275235.1. Lineage (GTDB taxonomy): Bacteria > Desulfobacterota > Desulfobulbia > Desulfobulbales > VMSU01 > JAADIV01. The sequence goes on along the minus strand of JAJRZN010000177.1, from coordinate 9,301 downwards.
AGATTTTCCCGGCTGATGCCGATACCGGTGTCGCTTATTTCAAGCTCAATAAGGTCTGTCGCGTCTCTCTGGCCGGTGGGGTGCTGTTGTCTGAGTTTGATACTCAGGATGCCGCCCACCTTCTGCATGGCATGGATGGCATTGGTGCAGATATTCAGCAGTACCTGCTGGATTTGAACCGCGCTTCCCATGATTGGCTGGCAGGGCTGGATGTCCGTTATCAGCTTGATCTGCTGAGGAATAGACGGGCGCAGGAGGCTCAAGGTTTCGCCGATAATTACCGGCAGTCTGATTCGGCTGAATTCCTGTTTTTCCGGTTTACTGAAGGTCTGTATAAGGTTGATTAATTCCCGGGCCCGGCTGGCGGCTTTGGTAATATTCCGGAGGTGCGAGAGAGACTCAGGCGGGATATTTGAGGGCAGACTCAGGAGCTCGGTATAGCCGAAAATAGCGGAGAGCAGGTTGTTGAAGTCATGGGCGATGCCGGCAGCCATGGTGCCGATGGCCTCCATTTTATGTGTCTGGCGCAATTCAACTTCCAGGATTTCTTTTTCCCGGGCGATCTGGCGTCGTTCTGCAATTTCGTCCTGGAGTTCACGATTTCTTTCTTTTAATTCGGCGGTGCGCCGTTGGATTATCTGCTCCAGATTTTCTTGATATTGCTGCAGTTCAAATTCCGCCTCTTTGCGCCGGGTTATATCATGAATAATGACAATAATTGATTTTTCCTCATCTTCATTAAGGGCCACCAAAGTTATGGTCAGGTAACGATCTTGAAATTTAAAGATTTCATGTTCGCCGATAGTAACTGCCTCCGGGCCAATATTGATCAGGAGTTCGCTTAGTTCGGTTTTCTGATCTCTGTTAAATATATCTAAAAAGTCGCTGGCCAGCAGCTTTTCTTCCGGCCGGCCTATGATATTTACTGCCACCTGGTTTATATAGACAATACGGCCGTCCTCGGTTAATTCAATAAAGCCTTCAGCCATATTATTGAGGGTGACCCAGAAATGACGGCGGCTGGACAGCAGCTCGGTGGTCACAATCCGTTTGTAAACCTTGTCGGTGCCGATGATACCATTGCCGAGAGTGGACAGGCAGCCTTCATCTAATTTCTTGAAAATCAGATGGATATGACGTTCTATCTCCTTAAACGGGCCTTTGGCGATACAGGCATCGGCACCGAACTCCTTAAAATTCATTTTCTGCTCCACTGCCGCGGCGGAGAGAATGATTATGACTGTATGCCGCAGTTCTTTTTTCCGGCGCAGAATTTTGCAGAGCTTTTCTCCTGGAATTCTGGGCATGATAAGATCGACAAAAATAATTTCCGGCTGGAATGATTTAACAATCTCCAGGGCCGCCAGGCCGTCTTCGGCGGTCTTTACCTGATGCCCTTCCCTGGTCAGGAAGTGGGTCATTAATTTTAGAATTACCGGATTATTATCGACTACCAGGATATCATGGGTCATAACATGCCTCAAGATGATGGAGAAAACTATGAGCTAATACTTCCAGCCGCTGCCGCCCAGAGATTCTTTGTTAACCGTGACTGATTTCTGGGACTTGGTTAATTTACCCTCTTTCCACAGGCCCTCTTTCCTGGTGCCGTCGGCCAGGGTTAAAATACCCTGGCCGTCAAATTTACCGGCCCACCAGCTGCCTTTATAGGTGGAACCGTCCGGTTTTTTGGCTGTGCCGATACCACTGGGCAGGTTGTTTACCCAGCTGCCTTTATAGGTGGAGCCGTCGGGATAGGTCATTATTCCCTGGCCGGTGAATTTGTCATTGATAAAGGTACCCTGGTATCTGGCACCGGACGGGTAGGTATAAGTGCCGGTGCCGTTGAAGCGGCCATAGGCGAATTCGCCCTCATAGACGGCCCCGTTGGCCTCGGTATATTTGCCTTTGCCAAAGAACCGGCCGTCCCGGAATTCACCCGTATAGACGGCTCCATCCGGGTATTTCTTTGTCCCCCGGCCGGAGAATTTACCATCCTTGAAACTGCCCGTGTAGGTAGTGCCGTCGGCATAGGTTTTGGTTCCCCGGCCATTGGGTTTGCCGTTTTTGAATTGCCCCACATATTTCATACCGCCGAAATACGTGAAGGTGCCGCTGCCGTTCCGGCAGTTGCCGGAAATACACTTCGCCTGGGCGAAGGGGGGAGGAAGAATCAGGAAAATTAAAATAATGATGGTATTGAACATTTTTTTACCTTTTGTGGAGAATTTTATCTGTATATTAACTTATTGATGGCGTCGTAAAAAGTCCGATCTACGGCGTTGTGACGTTTCGGCAAGTCTTCGGCATAGGAATTTATCCGTATATTAACTTATTCAGCTAAGGCGGATAAATTGCGATAAGCAGTGAAGCGACCTCTTTACCAGCTCTTTTATAGTTTACTCAAGCACTCTGGATAAAGTCAAGGCCTGGATATCACGGGCGCCATTACGGCGCAGAACGGTGGCACATTCGTTGAGGGTGGAGCCGGTGGTGAATACATCATCAACGAGAAGTATATTCCTGCCTTTAACTGGGGATGAATCAGCCACCATAAAGGCGTTACGCAGATTTTTACGCCGTTCACGGCCGTTTAAACTGGCCTGGGGGGTAGTCCAGCGTTGGCGGATGAGTAAGTCGGCCCTTATGATCTGTTTATCCTGGGGGAAAAAGGAACGGGCCAGGGTCAGGGCCTGGTTAAAACCCCGCTGGCGCAGGCGCTTATGGTGGAGGGGAACTGGAATAATCAGATCCGGGATATTCAGCTCCAGCCTCACCGGGGAGCGCCGCAGCAGAGCGCTGAAGGTTTGCTGGCCCGTTGTCCGGCCCCGGTACTTAAATTCGTGAATCAGGGGAGCGCTGAATTTGTCATAGATGAACAGGGCCCTGGCCTTGCTGAAAGCGGGCCGCTGCCGCAGGCAGGCTCCGCAGAGATGGCTCGCGGCGGAATCAGGCAGCAGGCGGCCGCAGCACGGGCAGAGCGGCGGCCGGATTATGGTGAGGCGGCCGCCGCAGGACTGGCAGAATAAAATATCTGTTCCCGGCCTGAGCTGCTTGCCGCAGAGCAGGCAGCGGGCCGGGAACATGATATCTAAAATCGCGGCGCCGAGGTTGGTGAATCGGCTTGGGAGGCTCACATATTATCGATAATTGCCTGGGCGAATTCGGAACATTTAAGTTCACGGGCACCGGTCATGATACGGGCCAGATCATAGGTTACGGTCTTGTTGGAGATTGTGGTCTCCAGGGCCTTCTGGATGAGGTCTCCGGCCTCCTGCCAGCCCAGGTATTCCAGCATCATGACCCCGGAGAGGAGCAGGGAGCCGGGATTTACCTTGTCAAGTCCGGCATATTTGGGGGCCGTGCCGTGGGTGGCCTCAAATAGGGCAATCTGGTCACTGATATTGGCCCCTGGTGCCAGTCCCAGACCGCCGACCTGAGCCGCCAGGGCGTCGGAGATGAAGTCACCGGTGAGGTTGGGCAGGGCCAGGACGCTGTATTCCGCCGGCCGCAGGAGAATCTGCTGGAACATGGCATCGGCTATGCGGTCTTGAATAACTACCTTGCCTTCGGGACGTTTACCGTCGTATTTGTCCCAGAGCTCCTGTTCGGTGATGCATTGCTCCGGGAATTCATCTCTGGCCAGCTCATAACCCCAGTTGCGGAAGGCGCCTTCGGTGAATTTCATGATATTACCCTTATGAACCAGGGTAACATTGGGCTTATTATGTTTGATGGCGTATTCAATGGCCTTGCGAACCAGGCGTTTGGTGCAGAAGGGGCTGATGGGCTTGATGCCGATACCGGATTCGGGCCGGATTTTTTTGCCCAGGGTGGCCACGAAATCAATTATTTTTTTGGCCTCGGGGCTGTCGTTTGGCCATTCGATCCCTGAGTAAACATCCTCGGTATTCTCCCGAAAGATAACCATATTGACCTTTTCCGGCTCCTTCACCGGGCTGACCACTCCCTGGAAATAGCGTACCGGCCGGACGCAGGCGTATATATCAAGTTCCTGGCGCAGAGTAACGTTTAAACTGCGGATACCCTCACCCACCGGGGTGGTCAGCGGGCCCTTGATGGCGACTATATATTCGCGGATAGTATCAAAGGTGGAATTGGGCATCCATTCGCCGGTTTTATCATGGGCTTTATCGCCGGCAAAGGTCTCTAACCAGTTTATCTGGCGTTCTCCCCTGTAGGCCCTGGCAACCGCGGCATCCAGTACCTTGCTGGCCGCGGCCCAGATATCAGGGCCGATACCGTCGCCCTCGATAAAGGGGATAATCGGCTGGTTGGGGACATTTAAGGTTCCATTGTCGTTGATGGTGATTTTTTCTGCCTGCATAGGTTCTCCTTTGACTTGTCTTATTTCTTTTAAGAGTGCTTTGGTCTTTTCCCGCAGCAAATCTTTATTATGGCGTGATTCAACATTAAGCCGCAGCAGCGGCTCAGTATTTGATTTTCTGATATTAAAGCGGTAATCGCTGAATTCCACACTCAGGCCGTCGGTGTAATCAAGGCGGCCGCCGGTGGTAAAGTGCTTTTTTACCCTGGCGATTGCCGCCTCCGGATCATCAACCCGGGAGTTTATTTCGCCGCTTACCGGGAAGGCCTTGAGACGCGGGGCGATGAGGCTGGAGAGGTTACGGCCGCTGCGGCTCAGTAATTCGCAGATTATGAGCCAGGGGATCATGCCGGAATCGCAATAAGCAAAATCACGGAAATAATGGTGGGCCGACATTTCGCCGCCATAAACCGCGTCTTCCTGCCGCATACGTTCCTTGATGAAGGCGTGGCCGGTTTTGCTCATGACGGCTTCACCGCCGGCCTGGCCTGTCAGCTCTATGGTATTCCAGGTCAGACGGGGATCGTGGATAATTTTTGCCCCCGGATTTTTGTTCAGGAGAGCCTGGGCCAGGAGCCCCACTATATAATAGCCCTCAATAAAACGGCCCCGCTCGTCAAAGAAAAAGCAGCGGTCACAATCGCCGTCCCAGGCCAGGCCCAGGTCGGCATGCCGGCGGATAACGGCCTCGGCGGTGGCAGCCCGGTTCTCCGGCAGCAGGGGGTTGGGAACACCGTGGGGGAAGTTACCGTCCGGCTGCTGCTGGAGTTTAATGAACTTAAAGGGCAGGTGTTGTTCTAAAAGATCCAGAATCGGCCCGGCACAGCCGTTGCCGCAGTTGGCGACTATGGTCAGGGGACGGAGCTCCGGGGGATTTATATAGCTTAAAAGATGTTTAATATAATCCGGCCGCGGATTAATGGTTTTATAGCTGCCGGGCCGGGACGCCTTCAGCGGCTGGCGGGCGGCGGTGAGGCGCTCAATATCCCGCAGGCCGCTGTCGCCGCTGATGGGCCGCGCGCCCTTACGCACCAGCTTCATGCCGTTATAGTCGGCTGGATTATGACTGGCGGTGATAATGACCCCGCCGTCCACCTCAAGGTTGGCGGCGGCGAAATATATCTCCTCGGTGCCGCAGAGACCGAGATCCAGGATATCAACACCCGCCGTCGTCAGGCCCTTGATCAGGGCTCGGCTTAAAGCGGGGCCTGAAAGGCGGATGTCGCGGCCCACCACGAGACGCCGGGGCCTGAAGCGGGCTGCCCAGGCCTGACCAATCCAGTAGGCCAGCTCCTCGTCAAGCTCTTCCGGCACCCGGCCTCTGATGTCATAGGCCTTGAAACAATCAATCTTTTCTGGTTTATTTGTCATCCGTAAATTATTTTATCAGAGGATGTTATCATGCCGCAGCCTATGGAAAAATTAGCCGCTCTGTTTGCAGAGATGGAGACGGCCTATGAGACGACCGCCCGTTTACTTGATTTCTCCTGCCGGGGCTGTCTGGATAACTGCTGTAACAGCTATTTCCGCCATCATACCTATATTGAGTGGGCCTATCTGCGCCAGGGATTTGCCGCTCTGCCCGCTGAACGGCGTGATGCCTGTATGAGCCGGGCGGAGAAATATGTATTACAGGCGGAACAGGCCCTGGCGCGCGGTGAGCGGCCGGAGATCATGTGCCCCTTAAATGATGCGGGCCGCTGCGGTTTATATAGCCACCGCATGTTAATCTGCCGCTTACACGGGGTTCCGGCCACCATGCGTTTCCCCAACGGCCAGCGCCGTTCCTTTCCCGGCTGCTTTCGCTGTCAGGAGATTACCGGGGGGCGGGATAACGCCCCGGCTATGGATCGTACCCTGTTCTTTCAGCGCATGCTGCTCCTTGAGAGGGAGTTTACCAGGGCGGCGGGCAGTCTGCCGCGTCTTAAAATGAATCTGGCCGAGATGCTGCTTAAACCGCTGCCGTCAGGGCTGTGAGATTTCAGCTCCTGATCATTTCCGCCACCTGAAAGGCAATCTCCAGGCTCTGTTCGGCGTTTAAGCGCGGATCACAGTTGGTGCAGTAGTTCTCCTGAAGGTTCTGGGCCATGATGTTACGGCCGCCGCCCATGCATTCCGTCACGTTGTCACCGGTTAACTCAAAGTGGATGCCGCCGGGAATGGTGCCTTCGGCCCAGTGAATTTCAAAGAAACATTGAATCTCATGGAGGATGTCGTTGAAATTTCTGGTCTTATGCTTGGTTTCGGCCGTGTAGGTGTTGCCATGCATGGGGTCGCAGCTCCAGACCAGATTGTATCCTTCCTTTTTCAGGCCCCGGAGCAGGGGCGGCAGGAACTTTTCTATCTTGTCGGCTCCGAAACGGGTAATCAGAGTCATGCGGCCCGGCTCATTGTCGGGGTTCAGCTTGTCGATTATCCGCTTGATTTCGTCTAAATCATGATTGGGGCCGACTTTCATGCCAAGGGGGTTTAAGACCCCGCTTAAAAATTCCACATGGGCGCCGTCCAACTGCCGGGTACGGTCGCCTATCCACAGCATATGGGCGCTGCAGTCATACCAGAGGCCGGTGGTGGAGTCCTGACGGGTCAGGGCCTCTTCGTAACCGAGCAGCAGGGCCTCGTGTGAGGTGAAGAAATCTGCCTGCTTGATAATGGGGTTGTTGACATCCAGACCGATGACCTCCATAAAGTGCAGGGCCTGGTCGATTTGTTTGGCCAGGCGCTCGTAGGAGCGGCCCATGGGGGAGGTTTTGACAAACTCATTATTCCAGGCGGTGACCCGGTTTAAGGCGGCGTAGCCGCCCTTGGTGAAGGCTCGCAGGATATTCAGGGTGGCGGCGGCAAGATGATATCCCTTCACCATCCGTTCCGGGTCAGGGGTTCTGAACTCTGCCAGGGGTTCCGGGCTGTTGACCATATCGCCCCGGTAACTCGGGAGTTCAACCCCGTTCACCATTTCGGTATCCGCGGAACGGGGCTTGGCGTACTGCCCGGCGATGCGGCCGACCTTGATGACCGGTTTGCCGCCGGCGTAACTCAAGACCACGGCCATCTGTAGAATAACCTTCAGGGTTTCCCTGATTCCGGGGGCCGTGCATTTGTCAAAATCCTCGGAGCAGTCTCCCCCCTGGAGGAGGAAGGCCCGGCCCTGGGCGGCTTCGCCCAACAGGTTTTTCAGGGTTCTGATCTCACCGGCAAAGACCAGGGGCGGTAATTTACTGATGGTCTCTAAGGAACTTTTCAGTTTCTCCTCATTGGGCCAGTTGGGCTGCTGGAGGGCGGAAAGGTTTTGCCAGCTTGATTTTGTCCAGTTTGTTTCTTGTGTACTCATAATGGTATGCTCCAGAATTTTTGCGAATTCGGATATATTGTTTATTGGTAAATAGTCAGGTGCGACCCTTCAGCCTTCCGGGGCGTCTGGTATGGCGCAGGGGCCGCCGGTACAGCATATTTCCTGGTCAAAGACATTTAAAATTCTCAATTCCTGCTCCCGGCGTTTTGCGGTGGGAGGCGGTGAAAATACTGTTGTTTCAAGGAGCTCCAAGGCCTGCTCCCGGTCTGGTATTTTATCCATGCCCACGCCCAGGACTTTGGCGCCGCCTACGGCCAGAAATTCAGCGTCTTCGCCATTGGTTACCACCGCGTAGGGAATCTGGTAATCAGGATTCAACACCCTGGCGGCGGCGACGGCCGGCCGTTCACGGGTTACCAGTGAACCAGGCCCGTAACGCACTATCATAAAATAACGGTTGCGAAGGCAAACCGTCAAGTCAATGGTGGAGGTTACAAAATTTTTATTAAACAGAGTTTCAAGCCGCAGGCGCGGGATGAGTTCTTCCCTGGTATAACCCTTTTTCTGCACCATGAAGCGGGCTATTTCCTGCCGGTAGCGTTCATCGTCGGTGTCGACAATGCTGTCACCGGTGAGATAGTCGGTCATGGTGCCGTAGATCAGATGATGGGTTCTGAGATCGGCCATGATATCTCCGCCATAAAAAATGGTGATTGCGGATAAAAACAAGAATGCCCAAGGGACGTTATCACCTCGGGCATTCGTCGGCTATGGACGTTCCTGGCGCCCTGTGCGTGGGCTTAAAGTTCGAGCCAGGATTCGGAAAATACTGATTTGCCCACCAGGACATTATATGTTTTGTAATGCTGCAATTCGACCTCGTCCAATTTAGAGGGGTCGGGATCGTTGCCGTCCATCATGCCGAAGACCAGGTCAACGAGATTCTGGCGCTGACCGGTGGCAATGGCCATTAACTCGGGATCATAGGAATTGACAATGGCGGTCTGCAGGCCGTTCTGCATCAGCATAATGAGGTAGGTGCGGTCAAGGTATTTACGCAGATGCTCGGCAACCCCGTTGGAGACGTTGGAGAGACCGATGGTGGAGCTGGCTCCGGGGGCGATATCCTGCACCATACTCATGAATTCCAGGCCGGAACGGATTTGATCCACCCCGAGGGTAATGGGGGTGGCGATGGGATCAAAAAACATCTTTTCGGTGGGGATTCCAGCCTCGGCCAGAGCCATCATCAGGTCAACGGCCATGGCGGCCCGCTCGTTGGAGTCCCGCGGCATGCCATCCGGGCCCCAGAGCAGGGCCACTACGTTGCAGCCCATCTCGGCGGCTACCGGGATTAATTTTTCCATCCGTTCCGGCTGGGCGGAGATGGAGTTCATCAGGGCGCCGCTCTTGTTTTTAACGGCTTTGAAGCCGGCGGCCATGGCGTCGGTGTTGGTAGTGTCGAGACAGAGGGGGGTGTCGGTTACCGCCTGCACGGTCTCTACTACCCAGGGCATTAGCTCAACGCCGTCCTTGCGGGCCGGGCCGATATTAAGGTCTAAGAAACTGGCACCGGCGGCGCTCTCTTCTTTGGCCATCTCTTGAACTGGGCCGGCTTCACGGGCCTTCATGGCGTTGCCGCTGCGGTTGCCCATGATATT
>JAJRZN010000176.1 GCA_024275235.1 Deltaproteobacteria bacterium | reverse complement strand
TTGGTACGCCGCGTTTGGCCAGAACACCGATTTTAATTACGGCCTGGGCGGAAAATACCAGGCTCAGGCTGAATAATAAGGTGGTTATGATAATTGCCGTTATGCGTCCTTTTTTCATTAGTCTAACCTCTCTTTTGCTGGGTATCATCCCAAAAGTTTTAAGGTAAATGGCTTTTTTGATTCTCTTCCACGGTAATCCCTTTTATTGACCAGAAAGATGTGAATTCTGTCTGGCTTGTTGAGGATTTTAAGATAAAATAGATGAAATTAGGGGAAAAGATGCGTACTCAAAAATGATTATATAAATTAATATTTTAAAAAACAAATTTTTTTTAAATAATTTATTCCTGTTGCGTATAGGTTGTATTGCCCATATTTTTTTTGCTATAATAAAAAAAGAGAACAAGCCTGGTATTAACGGTCTTGCTCGAACACCAACCTGCGGTTTTGTCTATAGTCTTGATAATTGTAACTGTTCAGCAGTGCTCCAGGTTTGTTTATTTAGGACTTCGAAGCATACTTTGGTATTCGAGAAGTCCTAAATGGGCAAGGAAAGCGTAGACTCCGAAATGGAGCACTGCTGAACAGTTACGCTCCGGGGTTTTCGTCACTTTCTGGCATCACGCTGAACAGTTACTGATAATTAATGAAAAAGATTAAAAAAATAATTGCTTTAGTGGTGTTTTGCTGCCTGATACCCTGGTTTGGGGCGGCTGTGGTCTTTGGCGAACCGCCGGTTCACACTCTTAAAAAGGTGGAGGCGGACTACCTCTATAATCTGCTTCTTTTTATACACTGGCCTGGTCGGCAACGAGAACGGTTGACCATCTGTGTAATCGATGATGAAAGTATAGGTGCCTTTTTGATGCCGGCAGCCAATAAGCCAATCAAAGGCAGTTCCCAGAGTATGGGAGTAAAAAATCTCGCCTCTAATTTCAAGGCCCGGGATCTAAAATTCTGCTCTCTTATTTTTATCAGTAAAAAGGATGGGCCGGATATGAAACAAATTCTCGCTAAGATTAAGGGGCTGCCATTGTTGACTGTTTCTGATCTGCCCGGATTCGTGGAGCGCGGCGGGATGATTGGCCTTGTTACCCGGCATGGCCGTTTGCGCTGGCAGATCAACCAGGCTGCGGCTCGGGAGGCCGGGCTGAGCTTTGCCGCTCAGATTCTGCGTAATGCCGATATGGTCGTTGGCCGGGAGGATAAATAAAATGCGGCGGCCTGTCTTCCGTTCCATTAAGAGTAAATTGTTTTTTATAATAGCTGGAACCGCCAGCGGCGCGGTTCTTGCCGTGGCTGTTGTATGTTATTGGCAGATCTGCTCCATTTACCGCCAGGCCTATCGGGCCGACCTTCTGAATCAGGCCGCTATTGTCGGGGCCAACAGCCAGGCCGCTCTGTCCTTTGGTATTCCGGAAGACGCCCGGGACATTCTTGCCACCCTGGGGCACAGGCCATCCATAATCGGGGCCGCTATTTTTGATAATTACGGCAGACGACTGGCGGCCTTTGGAGCCTTAAAAAAAACTTCATCACTGTCGGGCGATTTTCTGAAGGTAAGGTATGATATTAATCGGTTGGGCAAGGCCCTGGGGCATATAGAGCTGTGGGATAATATGCGGCCCATTGCGGTATTTAAGGCTCGGGCTGTTATCTCTCTTGCCCTGGTTTCGGTATTGCTGATACTTATATGTGTGCTTATTGCCGGCAAACTTTGTCAGGCTATCACCCGGCCCGCTATGGAACTCACCGCTCTTACTGCCCGGATTGCCGATGATGGGGACTATGATCTTCGGGCCGTGGTGGGTGCCGATGATGAGATAGGCCGGCTGGCCCGTTCATTTAACAAGATGCTGGATACTATTGCGGCTCGCAGCGAGCGTCTGCGGACAAGTGAACGACGGTTCAGGCTTCTCGTTGAGCAGGGAGTTGATGCCTTTTTCCTCCATGATATGAATGGACGTTTTGTTGACGTTAATCAGCAGGCCTGCCTCAGCCTTGGTTACAGCAGGGAGGAGCTGTTGAATATGACCGTGGCTGATGTGGAGGTAGACGCAGACGGACGCAAGGCTGGTGAAAAAATCTGGGGCAGGCCTGATCCCGGTCAGTCGTTAATGTTTGAGGGACGGCATAGACGTAGAGACGGCAGTACCTTTCCGGTTGAGGTGCGCCTGGGGACTTTTGAAGATGGTGAACGCCATTATATTATGGGGCTGGCCCGTGATATAAGCGAGAGGATGAATGCCCTTAAAGATAAACACACCTTGGAACTTCAGATACAGCAGGCCCAGAAAATGGAGGCTATCGGAACCCTGGCCGGCGGTATTGCCCATGATTTTAATAATATCTTAACGGCTATTATGGGCTATAGTGAGCTGGCTCTTCTCGAGGTTGATAAGAATACCTCCCTGCATGGCCATTTACAGCAGATCAAACAGGCCGGCAAGCGGGCCGTAGGGCTGGTGCGTCAGATTCTGACCTTCAGCCGCAGACAGTATCAGGAGGTCAGCCCCCTGCAGATTTCATTAATTGTCAAGGAGGCCTTAAAGTTGCTGCGGGCCTCAATTCCTACGACCATTGATATCAGGCAGGATATTCAGACCGAGGCCATGGTACTGGCCGATCCGACCCAGATCCATCAGGTGATGATGAATATCTGTACCAACGCCTATTACGCTATGGCTGACAGCGGTGGTACGCTTACTGTATCTTTAAAGGAGGTTGATTATAACCGGCCTGTTAACGATGCCGGAGAGGAGGTGCCGCCCGGCCGTTATGTGGTGCTGACCATAAGTGATACCGGCCCCGGTATGAACAGGGAAACTAAGGGGCGCATTTTTGAACCCTATTTTACGACGAAGGAAAAGGGCAAGGGCACCGGACTGGGGCTGGCTGTGGTGCATGGAATTATCGAGGCCTATCATGGCCGGATAGGTGTTTACAGTGAGCCGGGGCATGGCACTACCTTCAATATATATTTACCGGCCCTGAATGCGGCTCATAGAATACGAGAACAGAATAACAACGTGGAAGTTGAGTTGCTGACTCAACAGGCGGAAAGGGTGGCCTTCGTGGACGATGAGGAGGCTATTCGTGATCTCGCGGTGCAGTTCCTGACCCAGGCCGGCTACAGGGTTACGGCCTTTACAAATGGTCGTGAGGCCTGGGAGGCGATGAAGGCGGATATCGGAGTCTGGGATCTTCTGATTACCGATTTGACCATGCCGGAGATGGCCGGCAATCAACTCGCCATTCTGGTTAAGGGAGTCAGGCCCGATTTACCGGTTATTATCTGCTCCGGCAATAACGCGGTAATAAATGGCCGTCATGGGGAAGAGATTATGTACGCCCACAAACCATTGAGCCGGCGAAAATTCCTGGCCCTCACCGCCCAGGCTCTGAAAAAAACGGGGCCTGGGCTTGGGAATAAAAATATCAGCTCTTAAGGGTTGACCCCAGGTCTTTAACCTTCTCAACTTTTTCTTTAATGGCGGCAGCCTCTTTGAGGCCGGGGACATTCTCTTCCAGCACATTTTTGCCGCCTTCTTCCACGTCATTCAGACCGGTTTTAAAGGCGCGGATGCCTTTGCCTAATCCGGCGCCCAGCTCAGGTAATTTTTTACCGCCAAATACCAGAAAAGCGATTCCCAGGATAACAATTAATTCCGGTGTACCTAATCCAAACATAGCTTGCTCCTTATCTTTTTGGTCTGAGAAAAGCTCAGGCCTTGTGTTCTGGTTCGTTGTCTTCTATCTTATCGGGCTTATCATCCTTCTTGGTGGCATCTTTGAAGTTTTTGATTCCCTTGCCGATTCCGGAACCGATTTCAGGTAATTTGCCGGCCCCGAATATTATGACTATAATGACCAGAATTACTAATAATTCCGGCATGCCGAGTCCAAACATATTACATTCCTCTGGTTACGTACGTTTTTATTGTTGATCAGCTCTTTACCCACTAATCAGTTTATGCAATAATAGCCACAATTGTCTGTTTAGGCAATGTTAAATTGATGGAAATAAAGTAACTGTTCAGCAGCACCCCATCTTTGCCCATTTAGGACTTCTCGAATACCAAAGTATGCTTCGAAATCCTAAATAAACAAACCTGGAGCACTGCTGAACAGTTACGCTCCGGGGTTTTCGTCACTTTCAGGCATCACGCTGAATAGTTATGAAATAAAAAAGGTAATTATTTAGGTAAAAAAATGAACATAAATGACTGGCTCCCTGTTTTCTCCCAGCATGACATTATTATTAAAAGATTTATTATTCTGGCCTGTTATGCCTTATTAGCCAAGGCGGTTGATATCTTTATCAACCGGGTGCTGGGACGGCTGGTGAAATTGTCAAAGATGGAACTCGATGATGAGATTCTGGGTATTATTCACAGCCCGGTTTACTGGACGGTATTTTGCCTTGGTATTCTGCATGCCGTTTCCATTGCTCCCCTGCCGCCGCCCTGGGAGATAGTGCTGCCGGGTGCCGCCAAATCTGTCATTGTGGTTATCTGGTCGGTTACCGCCCTGAAAATTATTCGGCTGACTCTGCGCCAGAAAACGCTGGAGGCTCTGCTGCGTCGTCAGATTCCGGCCACGGCCTTTAATATTATTACCAAATTTTTGCGGATTTTGCTTGTAATCCTCGCGGTGGTCTGGCTCCTCGGAGTATGGCAGGTGGATTTGACTCCGTTTTTCGCCTCAGCGGGAATTGCCGGTATCGCCGTGGCCATGGCTGCCAAGGATTCTCTCTCCAACTTCTTTGGTGGATTAAGCATCTTCATGGATAATATATTCAAGGAGGGGGATTATATCGTGCTGGACAGCGGTGAACGGGGTGAAGTGATGGAGGTCGGTATGCGCTCTACCCGGATTAAGACCCGCGATGATATTCTGATTACTATTCCTAATTCTATTCTGGCTAATACCAAGGTAATTAATGAGAGCGCCCCCATTCCGAGATTCAGGATCAAAATACCGGTGGGAGTGGCCTACGGCAGCAGCCCGGAGGCGGTGGGAGAGCTTTTGCTGGGCGTGGCCGCCAAAAGCCCATTGGTGAGCAAGGCGCCTGGCGTTGAATCGCGGGTACGGTTCAGAGCGATGGGGCCGTCCTCTCTTGATTTTGAGCTGCTCTGCTGGGTGGATGATCCGCGAGACAAGGGCAGGGCGTCTCATGAGCTTTTAACCGCTGTTTATCTGGCTCTGGCTGAGGCCGGGATCAGTATTCCCTTTCCCCAGATGGATGTGCATATTATATAATTTTTATGGGAACTGAGTAAAAAATATATATCTCCTTGCTTTTCCGCTCTTTCTATTCGTATAATTTAAAAATTGAGATACCGGTATGGTTCCCGGTCATGCCCCTGGCGGTGTTTTTTATTAATTACGAGGTGGTCTTATAATGTTTAAATCTATCAGCGTCAGCAGTCGTCTTGTTATTGTCACCTGTCTGTTATTAAGTTTTGCCCTGGGTACCGGGCTCATGGGCCTCAAGGGGATGCGGGATAATAACCTGGTTCTGTCCTCGGTTTACAGGTATGAGATTAACCCCTTGAATGACCTGCGGGCCTTAGATATCCTGGTGCATAACGGGCTGGTCAGGCCCGTTGATCGTCTGCTTTTTAAACAGATAAGCTGGGGGCAATGCCTGGCAAGGGTCAATGAAAGCCTCCACGAGATGAACAAACGCTGGCATTCCCTACAGCAGATTAAAATAACTGACACCAACTGGGTTAAGGGGATCGTTCCTCTGGCCAATCTTTCAAAACGAACCCTTGAGCGTCTGTCGGTGATTCTGCAGGATCAGGACAGGGCGAAACTCTATCTCTTCTCTGATAAGTTTCTGGTTCCCCTGGCCGACAGGTATTCTGAGGTCACGGAAACTCTCACTCAAAACAGGCTGGCGGCCATGGACGGGCAGTATCAAGAGGCCCAGAACCATTATAAATTGGCTCGTAATGTCTTTA